>CACWTM010000070.1 GCA_902763855.1 uncultured Ruminococcus sp.
CCCGCCGGTGGCAGTGATCAGCTCCTGCTGCTGCCACAGATCGTAAGGGGCAAGGTCGCTCTGAATGTGTTCGTTCAGCCGTCCGAGCGGCATGTAAGAATGGGAGTGAAAATAGATCTTCTCACCGTCAGCCAGCTCCATCGCCCAGCTCGTCAGGTCGCCGCCGCTGCTGAGGTCGAGACCGACCCAGCAGTCAGCGCCGCGGAAGTTCTCGAGCGTCTTATCCGTCAGACACTCGTGCAGATCGTCCGCGTTGACGAAGTTTGCGTCGTCCGCGGTCGTCCAGAGGTTGACGGATTTCGTAATATAGTCAACTCGCTCGGAACCGCCCATGTTCTTCGCAGTCTCCGCTTCTACACGGAGATTCTCGATCGCATCAGGATCGCCGACATATAGCGGATTAGCCTTGAGCGCGTTGTTGACGTCATATATGTCATCGCCCAAATCCGGGCAGTAAATATCTACAAAAAAATCCTCGGCGGTAAGCGTACCTTCGAGGATTGAGATGCAAAGGCGGTCGAGCTCTTTGCAATAGCTTTTTTGATTTTTGCCGCGGGTTGTGATAACTGAGAGCAAGGTCTCCGGAAGTTTTCTTGTGCCTTTGTACAGCGCTTGATACACGCTGCCGTCTTTGTGCTGGTGCAGCTCGTCGACACTCGAGAAGATACTGCGGAAACCGTCATCGAGGCCGCCTTCCTTGCTCAGCGCCTCGATCGTGCATCCGGTGTTCTTCGCAGAAATCGTCGTCTTGTATTCCTTAATATCAAAGAACGCGCTGAGATCTTCGTCGGACTGGATGAACTTCCGCATCTCATCCCACACGATCTTCGCCTGTCGGCGTTTTGTGGCGACCGTGAAGAGCTTGCCCTCTTTGTAGCCGCTGAATCCGGCAATATATGGTCCCATGATTCCGTTTTCAAAGCTCTTGCCGTTCTGTCGGGCAACGCTTTTGTATCGGCGGCGGAATCGTCTGTAATCATCTGAGGTTCTGAGCCATCCGAAGGTGCAACCGAGGTCAAAGATCTGGGATCCGATCAGGCGGACAGGCTTTTTCTCAAAGCCCTCGCCGATGGTCAGCGTTTCGGCAAAGCTCAGAATCTTCTCGGCAGCGTCGACGTCCCAGTAATACGGGAATCCTGCTGTTCTCTGCCGTTCGAGATCTCTGAGGTGACGTTTGCAGGCAAGGATATGTAATCGGCCGCAAAACGGAACCTTACCGTCTACAACCGCTCGGGCGTATTCTGTTACGCGATCGGTCATCCAATCACCCGACCCGAGTCTGGAATTTATTGAATTTATTCTTGGGAGGCTTCTCCTGTGCTTTCGGCACCACTAAACGACAACGAGCAGAGATAGACAGTCCGAGATCGTTTGCCGCCGCGCGGCACTGCTTGAAATACTTATCCTGCAAACCGGCATATTTTTCGACAGCTTTCAAAGCTCCCATGTATTCATCAATATCAAAATTGTCCATATCAAGGTACAGATCGGAGCTTTCCATCGCTTCTGTGAGCTTATCGGTGATCTTGATGTACATATCCTCGGCAATGATATATCGCGCCAATGCGTCACAATCGGTGTTACCCATAATTCCGAGCGCGATCAAATCCTTTACGATAGCGCGGAACCGCTTCTTCTGAGGCGGCTTCAAATACTTCGGCGGCTTGATATTATCCGTTTTCGGTTGAACTTCGGAGCTTGTGCGCTCCTCAATCTCGCTCTTTGTCAGGTGCTTTTTGCCCTTCGCCTGGATCAGCTGAATGGGTTGTTTCGGATTCGGCATACTATCACGCCTCCTTTATTCTAAAATAGAAACTTCATCGGGGAGTTTTTTGCACAAAACAGACCTGGGCGCGTTGTAATGCGAAAAGTTGAAAACTTTTTTCGACTACCCTACCCCTTCTTTGACTGGAATCTTCCATGTCGCTTGTCATGACATTTATGACAAAGTGACCGCGTATTGTTCCAGTCAAGCCGCAGCGCCCAGCCCTCGGGGGTCTGGATCTCTACGATATGATCGGCCTCAGTGGCAGGCTTGCCGCAGAACGCACAATGCTTGTCGACTGACAGGCGCTTAGCGCTGAGCAACTTCCACGGCTTCGAATGATAGAATTGTTCATACTTCTTATCGCGGTACTTGTTATACCGCTTCATCGATCGGGCGCGCTGTTGTTCGCGCTCTTGCTCTACGATCGGCGCACACCGATCACAATATCGTTTCCCGTAAGGCATCAACTGTCTGCACTTCGGGCAGTTCTTCATCAGCATAGCGAATATTTCTTGATAATACAAAGAGACCCGGACATGATCGCCGGATCTCTCTGTGCAAATTTTGAAAAGAGGTTTTCCATAGCTCCTTGCTATGTCAATTATAATGATATCATACGGAATCGGGACATCGGGACAAAATCACCAAGAATACCTTTGACAGCGTTTCTTGATACTGTGTTCCGTATCGGCTCTGCCTGTCACTTCAAACGCAATTCTTCGCCATGTCATCCCTCCGACGATATGTAAGAGGATGCAATATTCTTCAAACACATCACTTGACAGGCGCTTGACGTGCGCGTTATACTTGCCGCACAATACACTGATCTCAGCGTCAATATCCGCGATCTGAGCGACGGTTGACCCGAGCTTGTCCGAATCGCCGCTGCCCGACGGCATCCCCGATAAGGACAGTGTAACGTTCTGAGCATTGGAGCGCAGCCATGCGCGCTTGCTTCTCAGCCGATCTATTCTCTTTTGAAGTGATTTCAATTCACTGAGAGTCATCGTTTACCTCTGTTTTGACATCTTTACTTAAAACGTCAATAACAATTTTTCTTATTCTGAGTCCATCGGGTATAATGATTTTTGAATCTTTTACGTTCTCGGGAAGTTTGCTGTTCATGCTTTCTCCTCACTTTCTGCGAAAGGTTGAATTTCGCTTATCTTTGACGATTTTGACGACGGCATAAACGACAAGAGCGATAAACTCGCTCAGCACCGTCGCGATCACGCCGCACCAGAACGGCGGTATGGTAAAGGTCATTCGGTTCCCTCCTGTTCTCTATGCTGCTTTTCCTGTCTAAACAGCATCCTGTTCATCCATTCCTCCAGAGAATCTTTGCAACTATTACAAAGGTCGAAAAAATAAAACTTTCCAGTTTTAGAATGCTCTGATAGATTGTATTTGTAGTAGTTTGTTGATTCGTTATAATACCCGCCGCAGCGGTCACATTGAAAAGCACTAGCCATTATTATCACTCCAGTATCTTAGATTTTCTATAGCTCTGTTTATAACCGGTTCAACGCATTTCAAAATCCCTGTACACAGGTTTTCAATGCTTTCGGGTGTAACACCATATCGGGCGCAGTTGATGGCTAAGTCCATCTTCTCCTCCTCTGGCAAATTGCAAAACGCCTGATGAACAAATTCTTTTGTAATATTCGGCATATTCACTCCTCCGCTTCTATAACAGTCGGTCTTGATTTGATAATTCTTCTGAACATTCTTTGTATGTATTCGTCTCCTTTGAGTTCTTTGTTGATGTATTCAATCAAACTATCCGCGTCGATCAGTCTACCGTGAGGTGTAGGAATATTAATAAGAGGGCAATCTTTATGAACGGTTTTGTAATCGTATATCTGAATTTGTCCAGCTTCGCAATACCACTCCAAACCGCCGCTTATAAAACGGCACCACTCACAAGACGTTGGCATGTTCATACCCCTAATTATCAGGCTCATTGTTCTTCTCCTTTTCAAAATGATGATTCATGTATAAGGCTGCCGCTGCCGTAGCTAAGAACAGGCAGACAAGACAGGCGATATCAACCAATGTTTCCATGATATGGGTATGGGTCATTGTTTACCTCTCTTTCATATTCTTCCCTGCTAACCTGCGTACAGCGGTCGACGGTCAGACCGTTGCTGAACGTGGTGCGGTAGCGTATCTCGTATGTGTTCGGCGGTATATAGGACGCGTCGACGACCTCGGTGAATGAGTACCGCACCTCGGGCTTGTCCTGCACGGCGCAGGACGACAGCACGATCACGGCGAAGATCAGACAGATCAGACGGTTCATGACTTGTCCTCCAGCAACTCGGGGTAATCGGTCCGCTTACCGCGGAAAAGTATTTCTCTCATTTCTTATCCTCCCTGTCGTCCCTGCCGATCTGCAAGATTGCCATAACGGTGATGCCCAGAGCGCCGCCGATCAGGACGCCTAATAAAGCCCATAGTATATTTGTCATGTGATCTCCTCCTGTAAGTTTGTTGCAATACGGCGCGGCAGGTCGGGGTCGTTCAGCGTGATCGCCAGCAGATCGAGCGCGACAGAAAGCGCCGTGTCGCGATCGCGCGCCGTGTGCAGCCGGCGGCTGAGCTGATCGGTGCGGATCAGATCGGCTTGCAGCCGCTTCATATGGCTGATTCGTTTGTCGCGCACTGTACACGCCTGTCGGTATTCCTTGCGGTATTCCTCCTGCTTTTGTTCGCAGAGCTCCTTTGACCAGCCGTTGTGGCGGTTCTTGTAACCGAGCTTGGAGAGCTTCGAGAAGTAGCGGTACTCCTCGGGCGGGTAATCGTCATAGTCAAGCTGACCGTCGATCGCCTGCTCCTCCAGCTCGAAAAACACTTTTTCGTCGTTAAAATGAATGATCTTCTTCGGTGTCATTGTTCCTCCCCATGTAGGGTTATGTAGGGTTTGAGGCATTTTCCTAAAACCCTTTCTATATTTATCTTTCTTTTTTTCTATACGAAAGGTTAGAAAAACCCTTCAACTATACATAACCCTACATCAACGATATCGTTTTACATTAACAATCGGCGGCCAGAGATAGTCCGCTGTAGACGATCCCCTGCGTCGTTCTGACCTTTTCATAGCGTTTTGCCAGCTCAACGCCGAATTTCGTGTTGCTCATGCAATACTCGTTGTTATCGTCAGCCCACTGTGCATAGACGGCATACAGCTGCTTTGCCGGAACCGAGCCTGTGTTCTGACAGCAGTCGTTGACGAACGCGGAGATCACGTCCATCTCCCGCCTGTACTCTCTCACGCTCTCGAGGACGGCGCGGGGCATTTTGAGCCCCTCCTTCTGCCACAGCATACAGCCGTCGACGATCCACTTGAAGATCGCGGTCATCTCGGCTTTGAGCTTATGGGACAGGTTCTTGTCGACCTTATCGTCGGGGATGGCGACGGTGAAGGGGATCATATGGATGCGGCGCCAGATACCCGTATCGGTACCGCGGATGATCGGCTTATGGTTGGTTGCCATCCACAGCTTGAACTCGGGCTTGAACTCAAATTCTTCGCTGTAGAGCTTACGCGCAGTGACGGTATCGTCGCCGGTGAGCTGCTTTAAGAGTCCTTCGTTGATACGCACGCCCTCGTTCGGCTCCACGCCGGTGACCAGCCGCGCGCCCTTGAGCCGGGCAATATCGCTGTTGATGGCGGAGCTTGCGTTGTTGCGCACCATGATCGTCTCGGGCTGGATGTTGGCGGCATAGTCGCCGAACACATCGCGCACGACGTCGAGGAAGGTCGACTTGCCGTTCTTGCCCGTGCCGTACAGGAAGAAAGCGCACTGCTCCGAAGTAGAGCCGGTAAGGCTGTAGCCCAGCGCCTTTTGAACATAGCGGATCAGATCCTTGTCGGAGTTGAAGATATCGTCCAAGAAGCTCAGCCAGCGCGGACAGTCGGCGGCGGAGCTGAGATCGACGGAGGTGATCTTCGTGAAGAAATACTCCGCCTTATGCGCGCCCAGCTTGCCTGTTTTCAGATTGAGAACGCCCGAGGGCGTATTCAGCGCCATGCGGTACTTGTCCATCTGGGCGGGCAGGATCGGGACATGGTGCTGCACCTCGCTGAGCATGGCCTTCTTGCTCTTGTTGGAGCGGGAGGCTTTCATGTGCTTGTCAAAAGCCTTCTGCATCTCGGTACCCTCGTCGGCGTCCGCCTGCGCATAGACCTTCAGCTCCGCCGCCATCGCCTTGACGGACTGATCCGCCATGCGCTCGGTCGCGCCGATATTGTCGACGCACCATTTGAGGGTGTTGTAGTAGTACCACTTCTTCTCGGTATAGCAGTAGCGGATATTGCTGCCGAAGAGATCGACGAAGCGTTCGGCGTTGCCCATATCGTCAAAGCTGTACAGCTTGATCGAGCTGCCCTCGTCGGTCTGATCGCCGTCTTGGATCGTCAAGCGGTAGTCATCCGCTTTAGCGGCTCCTCTGTACACCTCCGCGCAGCCGGCGATCGCGCGGGCGATCGTGATCGCGCCGTAGGTGGTACCCGACTGCTTGCGATCCCACTTCTCGCGCATGAGCCCCGAGGATCGGAACAGGGCGTCCATCTTCTCGGCGTCACAGCCGCACCAGAACGCGAGCATGTTGCACAGCGCGAGGTCAGCCTCGCTGTGTGAGCCGTAGGCGGAGATATCGCCGTGATACAATGCTTGGAACTGTGCGCCGTTCTTGGCGTTTATCGCGGCGCGGATGATATCATTTGCCGTATCGAGCGCGGCGCGCGGGTGAACAAGAGGAGCCGCCGCAGGCTCACGGCCTGCGCCGATATATTTGGCGTGAAGCGGCTTGACGCTCTCGGTACAGTCGGCGATATCCGTGTACTCGGAGCAACAGTCGCCCGTCATGACGAAGAACCGTCCGCTGTCGTACATCTCAAAGCCGCCGAAGCTATGTTTTTTCTTCCTGCCGCCCTTCGGCAGCTTGCCGCGGCAGATGATATGGATACCGGTACCCGACTGGCTGTACTCCGTGTACGATTGCAGGGTGTTGACAAACTCGGCGATGATACCGTCCTCACCCTTGCGGTAGCGTTCCAGCTCCTCGGGCATATCGTCGATATCGACGCCGAAGCAGCCGGAGCCGCCGAACATAAAGCCCAGCCCCGTATACTGCGCGGACGCCGAGAGCGCGGTATCAAAATCCGCCCAGGTCTCGGGGTTGTTTGACATCGCAAAGCCGCCCGTGCGCGGGTTGATCGGCTTTTTGCTGATACCTGAGTGAGATCGCTCGTCGGGCTGAGCAATCCAGCACACCCAGTTTTTGAGCTTTTTCAGCTCTGCGGGGATCGCGTTGTAATTGTGAAATCCCATGTAAAAACTCCTTTACGAAATTAATGAGAAACAAAACTGTTTCACTTAACCCGCAAAACAGTCCGAAAGTTGCATAAAACTATGCAACTTTGCATTAAAACGGCAGATCATCTTCCAGCGGCATTGAAGCAAAATCCTGCGATGCCGCCTGTGCCGCCGGTGCGTTGGCGTAGGCCGTCTGCTGTACTGCGGACGCGTAGCCGTCGGGATTGACGTCGGGGCGTTTCTTCTTCATGACGTGCCTGACCTCTGGGAAGTCGGTCGGATTGAACCACGCGATTGCCTCGCGCTTATCGCCGTTATATTCATCATGTACAACGTGCGCGCGGACAGGCTTGCCGATCAGCTCCTGCATAAAGTCGGCAAGGCTCTCATAGTTCTTGCCGTTCGGCAGACCTGCCGCCTTGCCCAGCGCCATGATCTGACCGAAGCCGTAGCCGTTGACCTGCATGTCAGCCTCGGTCGGCTCTTTGCGTTTCCAAAGCGTATGGAAGAGATAACCGTTCTGATACCCCTGCTTGACGTCGTTACGGATGACAAGATTCAGATTCAGATGGAGCTTGCCGCTCTTTGTCGACTTCTCCTCCGCTTTGACGATCAGCACCTCATAATCGCCCTCGGGCTTGAGCCCGCCCTGCTGTGCCTTCGAAAAATCATTAGTAAATCCCATAGTGATTATCCTTTCGTGATTAATTGTATTGCTTCATCGGCGCTGCGGCAGATACCCGCTACAGCGCCGTAGGATCGCATTTTGTTGATGAAATTGCTTTGTTGATCGGTCGGCTTCCCTGTCGGGGTCTTGACCTCGATGAATACCGCTCTGCCGTCGGATATTCGCACACCGGACAGATCGGAAAAACCCTCCGGGAGTCCTTCAACTTTGCGGATGTTAATCAGTATATTTTGCTTATAAGCCATCGAATAGATGACCTTGCCCTGCCAAAAATCACCGGCATTGGTACGAAACAGAATACAGTCGGGCGCGTTTGCTCTGATCTCATTCTGGATGCGATGTTCTTCGGTCAAGAAGCGATCATCCCCCTTCGCTTTGCCTGGAAGTATGCCCAGCCCGGCTTATAGCCGCGGCGCTTGGCATAGCTGAGCAGCTCATCGTAGGTGTGGCAATCGTCGGGCGTGTCGAAATCGAGCCGGAAGCCCTCGATCCGTATCAGTTCGGCGTCCTCGTCGGCGGTCAGCTTGCGCGTTCGTTTCGGAAGAAGCGCGCCGCAGTGCGGACAACAGCCGTTCTCGGCATTCTCTTTCGGGAACGTGAAGAAGCACTCGGGGCATTGGCACACGTGTGTGCTGTTTTCTTTTTCCTCTTTGATACGCGACCGTTTCTCTTTCTTATCGAGCGTCCACTCTCGATCATCGTCGGGCATACCGTGCCGGGCGTAGTTGCCCACATGGTCGATGATGATCGCGCGCTTACCCTCGCGATACCGCATACAGCGCATGGCCTGCTGGATATACAGCGTCAGGCTGTGGGTCGGTCTGAGCAGGATCGCGCACTCACAGTCGGGAACGTCGAAGCCCTCGGAGATCAGATCGACGATCGCCTCCAGCCAGTAAAACTTGTAGCAGTAGGACGGATCCTTCAGCATCTGCCCGAAGCTTTGAATATCGAGCGAGTTGTAGTAACTCGCGTCAATGGTCAAACCCGTCGAGCCAATATATTGATCCATCTCTCGTCCTCTCTTCCTTTGCGGACATCCTGCGTGATCCACTGCTCAACAATTTGGAGCGAATCGACCGCTTTCCAAAACTCAGCTAGCGTGTCCTCAGTGAAATCGGTAAAATAGCGATCATTCCGCATGCCCTCATGCGTTCCATACTTGAACGAGGTGTAAAGGATTCCGCCCTCTTTCAACGCAACCGCGATCTTGCCAAGCACCTCCTTCAGCTCCGCCTTCGGAAGGTGCAGAATCGACGCGCACGCCCAGATCCCATCATAACAATCGACCGCGTCAAGCTCACCAAAGAGCATCGGTTTCACCGCAATTCCGGTGTATTCGGACGCCTTTTGACACAGCTCCAGCGAACCATCCGACGCATCGACACGGTAACCCATATCCAGAAAAGATGATAAATAGCGAAACACCAACGGTACCGATAAACTGAATCCCTCTAATGCCGCAGCATGCTCCTACATGGGACCATAATATTATGAGCATGGAGAAACCTTTCAGCGCCGTTGTATAGTTTCGGCTCATCCACGGGATCTGGCCGAACGGATGTTTCAGATAGCCTAATATTACAGCTGCCAGCTCAATGCCGGAGAACAACAGAAAGTTTTTCATAGTGTTTCGGAATTACTAAAGCGGCTGAACACCGAAAGGCGCTTGATTAGTGAAATGTTCTACAATCGAAAGAAGTTGGAGTTCCACTATGATGATGCACGCGGGTTCGTGGAAAGTGAGAAAAATCTGGATTTGCTCATCCAATATGGAGTGATAAGGCTAGAAGGAGATTTGCTAGAGCTGGAAGAAGTGTACTTGCGATTCTTGGAAGAAATACTTCAAGTGAACGAAGATATTAGCAATGCTTCTGTAGAAGAAAGCGTGTCACAGTTACGCGATAATATAGACTATTACCTAAAGGAACAAAACAATCCTGAAGGACAGCACCGCTATTTAAGGAAGGTAAAGCGTTCACTGAGAACGATTGCACTAATGGCAGAAAGAAACGTTGTGGATCTAAAGCGTAATGTGAACGATACCTATAAAAATGAGCGCAATTATGCTATCAAACGGACGAAGCTGGAAAAGTATCTGAATCAGATAGCAGGAATTTCAAGGCTGGTGAAAGAAACCGAGAATCTATTGGACGATGAACATGCTACGTTCAGCAACTTTGCTCCTGACGAGCAGTTGGTCTATATCATCATCGACGTGAGAACCCAATTAAAGGCAGCCTTCCACAGTCTGATAGACCTTGAGAAGACCATCCGTGACTATTTGCACCAGATAGATGCTATAGGCAAACTGGTGAAAAAGACCCGCTTGTTGAAACAGCGGAAAGATGACCTGACATGGGAGAGTTCTACCAACATACGCAACTTCTTATCCGGAAAAGATCACGTTTGGTTGGAACCACGTACTAATTATTCGATAAAGCCCTCGTTGACCTGGCTAAGCAATACGGATGATGGTCTCCTGGCGTTAATAGAGGCACAACAACAACTATCTCGCAGGCTGAAGCTAAGTCGAGAGCCGGATCCGTCTATTAAACCAGAGGAAATGCAGCCAGAACCAGTCATAGAGGATTTTGTGAATGTCGATGCGTTGGCCATTTCGTTTATGGCGTCTGGTCAAGACCTGTTCAACTTTGTGCTTAATTACAGGTATAGCACGCCACAAAGTCTGGATCAAAAAGTAGAATACTACACAGAGATTATACAAAACAATTTCAACGGGCTGACGTTTATGGATGAGTGGCATCAGCTTGGCGATATCAGTTATCCATTAGTTTATCCAAAGAGCAGAATATGAAGTATGTAAAGGAAACATTTGAACGGCTCAGCAGAGGAGGGTTTATCTCTTCTGATAGTTCACAGGAAAGAGACAAACACATCTTCATGGACATTGAAGACCACCTGACCGACTACCAGCAGTATTTCGCACAAATAGGATTCATGCTGGAGCAAGGCAATGGCTATTTCTATTTCAGCAGGAAAGAGAACAAGGTACAAGTAGTGGATAAACTGCAACGCTTTGGGCACTGGATCGATATTCTGGACTTCCTGAAAGCATGGGAACCAGCCTTTGGTCCCGGTTTTACGTTCTCTGAGGCAGCTTTGACTATCAAGATTGAAGCAGATATTGACCTTCAGCAAAAAGCCTCCGAACTGTATGAGAAGAAAGATAAATATCCTGAGATAGTGGAAAAACTAGTGGAAGAAATGCAAAAGATGGGCTTCCTGGAACTAGCCGACGAAAAGTCTGGACTCTACAAAGTGGTGGCAGCCTACAGCTATTTAGAAGAAATGGTTAATCTGATAACGATTGATGCAAGCGATGAAATATCTCAATAAAATCATTTTCGTAAACAGCGCACATATCCGCTATAGTGAGGTGATGCTCGATGGCAA
>CACWTM010000071.1 GCA_902763855.1 uncultured Ruminococcus sp.
GGCGTACTTCTCGATCAACAGCGCGAGGGTGCGCTCATAACAGCCGATAGAGGTACGGTGGATGATGAACGGGTGCTTCTTCACACCGTCACGGTCAACATATTCCATACCGAATTTTTCGGCGATCATCGGGTCGATCTGGATGGTGATGAGGGTATCTTCCTTACCGAAAACGTTCTTGATCTGGATATCTAGCTTGGGGCCGTAGAACGCCGCCTCGCCGATACCGATCTTATAGTCAATGCCAAGGTCGTCGAGGATCTTGCCCATCATACCCTGAACGTTGTTCCACTCT
This sequence comes from uncultured Ruminococcus sp., assembly GCA_902763855.1. Lineage (GTDB taxonomy): Bacteria > Bacillota > Clostridia > Oscillospirales > Acutalibacteraceae > Ruminococcoides. The sequence continues at coordinate 296 of CACWTM010000071.1, forward strand.
TCCTCCGTACCGATGTACTTCTCACGGTCGTTGGGGTCCCACTGGGAGAAACGATAGGAAACATCGTCATACAGACCCAGGGTCTTTAAGCAGTAGATCGCGAGGTTCAGGCAGTGTTCAAACTCGCCCTCGAGCTGCTCGGGCGTACACATCAGATGACCCTCGGAAATGGTAAACTGGCGCACGCGGATCAGTCCGTGCATCTCGCCGCTTGCCTCGTTTCTGAACAGAGTCGAGGTCTCGTTCAGTCTCATGGGCAGATCACGGTAGCTTCTGCCGCGGTTGAGGAACGCCTGATACTGGAACGGACAGGTCATCGGACGCAGCGCATAAACGTCATCCTCGCTGTCGGGGTCGCCCAGGATAAACATGCCGTCCTTGTAGTGATCCCAGTGACCGCTGATCTTGTACAGGTCGGACTTTGCCATAAACGGAGTCTTGGTCAGCTGCCAGCCGTTTTTCTGCTCCAAATCCTCAACCCAGCGCTGTAACAGCTGGATGATACGCGCGCCCTTGGGTAGCATGATCGGCAGACCCTGACCGATATAGTCAACGGTGGTGAAGAGCTCAAGCTCTCTGCCGAGCTTGTTGTGATCGCGCTTTAAGGCTTCTTCTCTGCGGGTGATGTATTCTTCCAGCATCGCCGCCTTCGGGAAAGAAATACCGTAGACGCGGCACATCTGCTGTTTGGTAGAGTCACCGCGCCAGTAAGCGCCTGTGCAGTTGGTGAGCTTGAACGCCTTGACAGGCGCGACAGACATCAGGTGAGGGCCTGCGCACAGGTCAACAAACTCCGCCTGCTTGTAAAAGCTGATCGGCTCGCCCTTGCCGGCGTGCTCCTGAGCCAGCTCAACCTTATAGGGTTCGCCGAGCTCTTCGAGATAAGCGACCGCGTCGGCAGGCGCCTTCTCAAAGCGGCTGATCTCAATACCGGACTTGACGATCTTCTTCATCTCGGCTTCGATCTTCAAAAGGTCATCGCTGTCAAAGGGCTTTTCAACGTCAAAGTCATAGTAAAAGCCTTCGTCGATCGAGGGGCCGATCGCGAGCTTTGCCTCGGGATACAGGCGCTTGATCGCCTGCGCCATGATATGAGAGGTGGTGTGCCAGAACGCCTGCTTGCCTTCGTCGTCGTCAAAGGTCAGAAGCTCCACCTTGCAGTCGGCGTTAAGCTCAGTGCGCAGATCGCACACCTTGCCGTCGACCAGCGCGGCGCATACGTTTCTGTACAGCCCCATAGAAATGGACTTGGCGATTTCGGCAGGCGTGATGTTCTCTTCAAACTGCTGAACAACGCCGCCTTTTAGCTCTACATTAATCATTTTACATATCTCCTTACATCTATAAAGGTTGAGAATGTCAAAGCCCTCGCGGGCTTAACAATGACATTCATATTCGATTGAGATTGCCGACACGCCGTTACGGCGCCTCACAGCGACAAATGATACAAAAAGCCCTGCTGTCTCGAAAGAAACAACAGGGCGTATAAACGCGGTTCCACCTGATTCGGTATGTTTTGACATACCCTCATTTGCCTTAACGCGGCACACGTCGCCCCATTTCCTGAGCGAGACGTATCAGCGATACGAGGGGCGGTACCCGAAAGACTTCTGCACCGTCTCACACCGACCGACGGCTCTCTTTGGCTTTCATCAAGCGGACATGTCCCCTATCTCCTATTTAGTTCAAAGAATAATATAACACCTAAAACAGCGGCTGTCAATGGGTAAAATCAAAAATACTCATCATAACCGGCAAGACGCATTTGGATATAAAACGCGTCCATGATGTCGACATCGGCGTCGTAATTGACGTCGGCTGAGGCGGTCTGAGCGCCGCTGAAAGGCACAAGATACGCGATGTAATGCTGTATCGCGGACGAATCCACGATGTTGACGCCGTCTCCGTCCACATCACCCTTGACAGTGCTGACGGTGTGAGCCGACAGCGCCGAGGAAGCCGGGGAGTCTGCGGGACAGCTGACGATCACATCTTCACATCCGCTCAGAGCGGAAGCGGAGATTTCCGAGGTTTGAGACGGTATTGAAACGCCGCCGAGCGACTCGCAGGTATCAAAAGCGTTGTCCAAAACAGCGTTCACGCCCTTGGACAGCAACACATATTCGAGCTTATCACAGCCCTTGAAGGCGTTGTAAGAGACCGTCGCGCCGTCACCGCGAACCGACACGCCCTGCAGAGCCCCATCACCGGCAAACGCCTTTTGTCCGATATAGGACACGGTCGCGGGCGTCATCAGCTTCGTCAAGCCCTTGCAGCCGCGAAACGCGCCGTCGCCGACACTGACCAGCCCGTTGGAAAACGCAACCTCCGATAGACCGGTACAATCCGCGAACGCCAGCGCGTCAATCGCGTAGACGCTCCCGGGAATCGTTGCGGAACGGAGCTTTGAGCTGACAAAAGCATGGGACGCGATCCGCTTGACGGTGTCGGGAATCTCTACGTCGGCGGAAGCGCCGTTATACCCAAACAGCACGCCGTCTCCCGCAACCGCGAAATCGGTGAAAGAATCAAGATACGGCGTCCCCTCAAAGGCATAGGCGCCGATCTCGCTGACGGTGGGCGGCAAGCTGACGGAAGAAAGCTTTTTACAGCCGTAGAAAGCGCCTGTACCCACGCTGAGAAGTCCCTCATACGCGGTAAAGGACTGCAAATACTCGCACCGCATAAAGGCATAGGGCGCGACAGCGGTACAATGCGACGGAACGGTAACGCTTGTCGCGGTGCCGTTGTACCAAAGCAGAACATGCCCCAGCATAAAGTACTTTGCGACAGAGTTATCAAGATACGGCGTGCCTCTGAACGCCATATCGCCGACAGCGGTGATATTGTCGCCGCCGCTGACAACGGATAACGCCGAACAGCCGTCAAACGCACGGTCGCCGACAGATACGACCGACGCGGGGATCACAACCTGACGCAGCGTTGTATGGTTCAAAAACGCCGAAGCGCCGACCGCGCGAACATCGCCCGGGATCGTGACCGTATCCGAAGAACCGTTATACCTGACAAGCACGCCGTTTTGAATCTCAAAGTCAGAAGCCGCGCTAACCGTTACATTGAAAAAGGAAGACGCCAGCAGCAGGCAAATCAGGCAAAGCGCTAAGATCCTTTTCATACTGTCATCCTCCTGTCATAATTTGTAAAAAAAGCGGATCAGTCCGACTTTTCGGAGATCTCCAAAATCAGCTTGTCAATCTCGTCCAGCCGCTTCTCATAATCCTTGGGACGGTCGTCGGGAGTTTCCACCTCGATCTTTGTCAGATAGCCGTCCATATTGCGCTCGGCGGCTTCGGTGACCACATTGTCATCTGTTACAGGCGTTTCCTGATAGAGAAAATCGGATGTATCCTGTGTTGTCAGATAAGAAGAGCTCTCGCTTCTGTCTGCTTCATCCTCAGCGGAAGTACCGGTGATGAAATCCTCTGCTTTGACGTCGTTTTCGACAACCTCTTCCTGCTCGACAGGCTGTTCGTTCTCGATGATCCGAACACTGTCCTTATCGCGCAAAAAGCAGGTTACTTCCATCAGGTAAGCAAAGATGTACAGACCCATTAAGAAAATTTCGAACGGTCTGATATTAGAGAGGATATTGTCTGTATCAAAGAAGAACATCAGCTGATACAGCGCGTAAGGCAGAAGCGCCGCGACAGCCGGAAAGCCGAAGATAACCGTGTTTTTCAGGGCGCTCTTTGACTTAATCAGCGACAAGGATACCGCGTAATTAAAGAAGAACAGCGTCGCGAAGATATAGCAGACCAGGCTGCTGACGTCGGCAAGACGGATGGAAATCGTCGTAAACTGAACAAAGCACAGTATCATCCGTACAGCGCACAGAATTGCGGGCATCGCGTTCATCAGGACAAAGCGCTTGCCCTCTTTGCGGTTCAAAATGTGGTTGAAGCCCAGCACAACAAAAACAACCGCCGACAGCAGCGACAAAACACCGTTTAAGATGTTGAGCACGTTGATCTGACCCGCGCCGAATACACGGATCAGCGTATCCGCGCCGTCACCCGCCAGCGTCAGCGCCAAACCGACGCCGAGAATACCCGCGGGAATATTGCGGACAGGCGCGTAGTAAGGAGCCATCTTCCTGTCGGCAAGCGTCAGGATCAGCGCCGCGATAAAGATCAGCGCCACAAGCCCCATGTAAATGTAATCCAGCGTTAACGCGCTCAGGCCGAAGAGCGCGCCCTCAGGCATCAGTCCCTGCGCCAGCTTACAGAAGCAGGCGACAAGCGCCAGCGGGATAAACGGAATCCATGTCAGTTTGAATTTCATAATCTACTCCTTATCAGGGCAAGCCGCGATATGGCAGTTCACCTAATACTCTACGATATATTGTATATGAACCTTATGACAGTGTCAAGTTAAGGTTTTGTAAACTAATACTCGTATCACGCGTCGACAAAGCTCCTTTCACAGCAAAACCGGCGCTGTTGACGCCGGTTTATGGAAGCTTAGCGAGAATGGTTTCTCTTGTCTTTCTTTCGTTTTTTGGCGTAAGAGGACGAAACCGAAACATAAACGATGAACAGGATGACCACCAGCCCCACCGCCAGCAAAAACCACGGAGAGGTCAGCACCCCGCGGATCGCGTCGGTCGTGTACAAAATCGGGCTGACGCCGACATTCTCGTTCGAGACCAGATTGATCTTGGTAAAAGGCTCGCCTTTGTAAGAAACGGTCGCGGTCGTGACGATATCGCCTTTGCCGATGGGCGCGCTGACCGAGTCGCTGCTGTCGGGCGTGATTTTGACGTCGCCGTTCGAGTAACCGCTCGGCAAAATCACATTCAGGTCTGTTTCGGGCACCAGCAGGACGCTTTCGGTGTCCCACGCGTGGTCAACCTTCTGCTCGCAGATCGGCGTGTCCTTGGTTACGGGCGTCACAAACGAGAGATTCAAAAACGCCCAGCGGAACATATTTGCCGCCTCAATCATGCAGTACTGCTCGTTGTCATCCTTTGTCTCGTCATACGGCGCGTGCAGGCATATGCACATGTAGGCATAGCCGTCATACACGGCGTTCGCGACAAGACAGCGTCCGGCTTCCTGCGTAGAACCGTTCTTCACGCCGGTCGCGTACACATAGTAGTACTCGCCGCCGCGTCCCGAGTCGATCATCCAGTTGGTGGTGATAAAGGGGACGTCGTCATCCTCCTTGACATAGTAGGTAGGGGTGCCGCAAATCTTCGAAAACAGCGGCAGTCCCATCGCGTACTTGGTGATCTTATAGAGATCACGCGCGGTAGTATAGTGATTGTCGTCATGGACGCCGAAAGGATTGGTGAAGTGGGTGTTCTCACAGCCCAGCTCCTGTGCCTTCGCGTTCATCAGATCAACAAAGGTCTGCAATTTTCCTTCGCCGACATAATCCGCCAGCACCATCGCGGCGTCGTGCCCCGCGGGCAGCATCATCGCGTACAAAAGCGCTTCGACCGTCAGCGACTCGCCGACGTACCAGTCGACGCCCGAGCACGTCATACCGCCGTTGAGAACAGCGTCGATACAGCTCTGCTTGACGGGAATCTGCGTATCAAAATCGTCAAAGTGCTCCGCGGCGACGATATAGGTCATGATCTTGGTCAGGGCGGCGGGATAACGCTTGGTATCCGCGTCCTTGACATAGACCTCCATGCCGGTATCGAGGTTGACCATCAGCATGGAATCAGAGTACTGTTCCACATCACAGTCAAAGCTCAGGGCGGAGGCAGGCGCAGAAAAAACGCAGGTAAACAGTATCACAAGCGCCGGGATCACCGACAGGATACGAATCCATCTTCTCATGCGTTACTCCCTTCCTGCCGCGTTTTCGGCGTCGGCGGGTTTCACCAGATCGGAAGCCTTTTGGCCGTCCTCCTCTTCCTCCCTGCCGAAGGGCATGAGCTCCTTTATCACATAGCTGCCGAAGCGCCCCATATCGGACAGCATATCCAGCCCCTCGTCAGAGTCGCTGATGAGCGCGATGTCGTCGATCTCCTCATCGTCATAAAGCACCTTTGTTCTGCCCAGAGCCTGTCCCTTGACAAACGGCGTTTTCACGGCTGCGGGGACGTCAAGGTCGTACGTCAGCTTATCGTCGTCAAAATTCTTGGGCAGCGTTCTGTAGGCGGAGTTGTAGGGATGAAGCTCTATCTTGTATTCACCCCAGCCTGATTGTACCGTCACGTCGGAGACTTTTTGGTTATCGTCAAGAAGCTTGCGGTCGGAAAGGTTCAGATAAGCCCAGGTTGTCAGCTTCTTTGCGTCGGCATAGGCGTTTCGCTCACTGTCGTTGAGTCCGAGCAGACCGGCGTAAAAGTAGGTCTGACCGTGATAGGTTGTCGTCGCGGCGATATTCGCGTAGGTCTTTTCCGTATAAGAAAACTGCGCGTCGTTGGTATATTTAAAGTAGTACGGGCTGTCGGGATTGAGGATAGAAACCTCGATTCCGACAGAGTACTGTTTCGCGTCCAAGCCCTTGGGCGTATAGCTGTCCAGCTTCATGATCTCGCTGAACAGGCTGATCTTTCTCACCGCCATATAGAGCTTGTGAAGATCGCGGCAGGTCGTATACTGGGCGCTGGTCTCGTGCATACCGGGGCTCATATAACCGGTGTTGTCACATCCGAGCAGCACCGCGCGCTCGTTCATCGACTTGACAAACGCGTCGATATCGCCGTCAGAGGCAAGGCTTGCCAGCGCGTAAGCCGCGTCGCTGCCCGAGGTCAGGAGCATAATCGCCATCAGATCGGTCGCTGTCAGCGTTTGACCGACAAACTTGTCAAGGCAGCCGTCCTTGTAGGGCAACCCGTCAAGAAAGGACTGTTCAACCTTGAAGGTAACCTTCTTCGGCTCTTCGATCGACTCGTAGGCAACCAAAAAGGTCATCAGCTCCGAAAGGCTGCCGGCGTACCAGATGTTGTCGGGCTTTTGAGAAAAGACGACGGTATCGGTATCAAGGTTGACGAGCAGCATATCCGCCGTAGAGGTTTCGACGTCGGTTTCATACGACACAGCGGTAAGGCTGAGGCTGCTGACAAATATGGCTAAAATCAAAATGAATGAAAGAAAAAATTTTAATCTTTTCATATGGTATTTCCCTTAATGATATGATATAATTGCGTTGAAGAAAATTATCAGTATTGCATACACTTTTATTTTACACTATTTGTCGAATGATATCAATCGCAAATAGCATAAATTTACAAATTTTTTGGAGGAACATTTTGATATACATCACAGGCGATACCCACGGAGATATCGAGGTTTTCAGCGAAAGGCGGCTCGGCCATCTGAAAAAGGGCGATACCCTGATTATCACGGGCGATTTCGGATTTATCTGGGATAATTCGAAAGAAGAAATAAAAAGCTTGAAAAAGCTCAGTAAAAAGAAATTCGACATCCTCTTTGTCGAAGGCTCGCATGAAAATTTTGACAGGCTGAAAGAGTTTGAAGAGGTTCCGCTCCACGGAGGAACGGCGCGAAAGATCGCAGAAAACATCTACTGTCTGAACCGCGGCGAGCTGTACAGGATCGAAGACAAGGTCATCTTCACCCTGGGCGGCGGTCTGCCTCCCGAAGCGGACGAAACAGAAGCCTCCCCTTCCCTGCCCTCCGACGAGGAGCTGGAGTACGCGGTGGTCAATATCGAAGAACAGCGCCGCATGCTGGATATCGTCATCACCCATGAAGCGCCCGCGTCCGTCAAGCGGATGATCGACCGCGGCGCCGCTATCAATGATCTGAACATCTTTCTCGACACCGTCATGCACAACGCGCGTTACAGAAAGTGGTACTTCGGCAGTCTGCATCAGGACAGAGCCGTCAGCGATCAGCTCATCTGCGTATTTGAAGAAGTACATAAAATCAATTTCTGACAGCCGACTGTCGGCACAGCGTCCCGCGCAGGGGCGCTTTTTTCTTTTTTAGAATAAAACCCCTTATTCTATCTCTTCTTATTCTTCTTATTATTCTTTATATTCTTTATTAGTGTTCGCTTGTTGTTCGCTTGTTGTTCGCTTGTTGTTCACCTGTTGTGCGGTTTGCTGTGCGGACGGTTGTTGCAGCTTGGCCAAAAGCTCAGGTTTCATGCGGTTTTTGCCGTAGATTTTGTTGTTCGTTTTGATGTGCGTTTTTCGCGATTTTCTCAAATTTCGCTGAGCGTTTTTTGAAGTTTTCCGCAAAACAGCTGTTCAGCCGCGCGGATACACAATACCCCTCTGTCTATAGCGAAACAGAGCGAAAAATTGCATAAAAGTATGCACCAAAAAAGAAAGCTCTCCAAAAAAATCGGAGAGCCTGATTTCAGTTCATCGTGTTTTCGGTCGTGGAGAAAAGCTGACGAATCTTAGCCCTGAGCGGACGCATGGCGTCGTTGCCGAGATCGGGTGATATCTTCAAGAGATATTCCGCCGCCTCTTGACTTTGGGCGAGGGTCTCGGTATCGGAAAAGTCGGCGATCGCGAGCTGCGGCAAGCCGTGCTGACGGTTGCCGAAGAAGTCGCCGGGACCCCTGAGCTTCAAGTCCATATCCGCGATCTCAAAGCCGTTGTTGGTGCGGCACATGGTGCCCAGCCGCAGTTCGGTACTCTCTCCCCTGTTGTCGGAAACAAGGATGCAGTAGCTCTTGTACCGGCCGCGTCCGACGCGTCCGCGCAGCTGGTGGAGAGTAGAAAGCCCGAACCGCTCGGCGTTCTCGATCATCATGACGGTAGCGTTTTTGACGTCCACACCGACCTCAACAACCGTTGTCGCGACGAGGATGGCGATTTCATTCTTCGCGAACCGCGCCATCACCTCTTCCTTTTCCTTTGCCTTCATTTTTCCGTGAAGGATGCCGACGGGGTAATCGCGGAACGCGCCCAGCATCAGCTCGGCGGCGTAATCGTTCGCGGAATGAAGCTCCATATCCCCCTCGCCCTCTTCGACCAGCGGACAGACGATATACGCCTGACGCCCTTCGTCTACCTGCTTTTTGATAAAGCCAAGCGCTCTGTCGCGCTTGTCCTCATGGATGTAAAGCGTGTCGATCTCGGTGCGCCCCGGGGGCAGCTCGTCGATGATCGTGATATCCAGATCGCCGTAGATAATCAGCCCCAAGGTACGCGGGATGGGCGTCGCGGACAGTACCAGCACATGCGGATGCTCGCCCTTGGAGGCAAGCTTAGCCCTTTGCGCCACGCCGAAACGGTGCTGTTCGTCGGTGATCGCGCAGCCCAGGTTCAAAAACACCGTGCTCTCGGATAAGAGCGCATGCGTTCCGATCACGATATCGCTCTCGCCGTTTTCGATACGCTCACGCGTTTTGCGCTTCTCGGCGGCGGTCATCGAGCCTGTCAGCAGCTCGATGCGGACGGCTGTGCCGTCAAACATCTTTGAAAAGGTCTCAAAATGCTGCTGTGCCAAAATCTCGGTCGGCGCCATAAACGCCGCCTGATAGCCGTTTTTCACGGTGTGGTAGCACACGGCGGCGCAGACGGCGGTCTTGCCGGAGCCGACGTCGCCCTGGATCAGCCGGTTCATCGGAGAGGGTTTGTCGCGCATATCGCTCACGCAGTCTGCCACGGCGCGTTTTTGCGCGCCGGTCAGCTCAAACGGCAGCGTCTTGATAAACTCGCCGGTATAGTCCGTCGGCATATGCACGGCGGTATCCTCGCGAGAACGCGACTTCATCAGCCGCATACCGAGGTTCAGCGTCAAAAGCTCCTCAAAGATCAGACGGCGTCTTGCGCGCTCCATCGCGCCGACATCTAAGGGAAAGTGGATGTTTGTCAGAGCGTAGGACAAGGGACACAGATCGTATCTGTGCAGGATATCATACGGCAGAGGGTCTTTGATGACCTCGGGAAGCATGGAGAGCGCTTCCTTTGCCGCCTTGACCAGCACGCGGTTGGTCAGCCCCGCCGTCAGATTATACACGGGCGTCATCGCGTCGGCGGTTGCCGCGGCGGCGAACTCGGGCGACGTCATCTGCACGCCGAAGCGGTCGCGCGTCACCCTGCCCATAAAGCGGTATTCTTCGCCGTAGCGAAGCATGGACGAGATATACTTGTTGTTGAAAAAGACGAGATTCATGGAGCCGGTCTCATCGGACACGCTCAGCTTAGCCAGCAGCCTGCCGCCGGAGATACGCGTGCTGCTGACAGGGGTACTGACCCTTGCGCGCACCACATAACGCTCGCCGTCGGCAAGCTCACAGATCGGCGTGGTACACGCCCAGTTATCATAGGCGCGGGGATAATAGCTAATCATGTCGCCGACGGTGTTAATCCCCAGCTTGCGGAACAGGGACGCGCGCTTCTCTCCGATACCGCTGAGCTTTGTGATCGGCATTTCATACAGGGACAAAGTGCGCACCTCCGTTCATTGTTCCTACTTTTTTTGATAAAAACCGTCAAAAAACGATATAAAACATGTGTTCTATCATTATTTTACTACAGTTTCCTGTTTCTGTCAATAAACTTCCCCGGCGCAAGCACTAAAGCGCCCACCGGACACTTAACCCTCGCTACGCTCGAACGGGATATTTGACCCTTTTTTATCATCGGTTGAGATTGCCACGGGGCGCATTTCAGATTGTCATTGCGAGGAGGAACATGGTTCCGACGCGGCAATCTCAACCTTAACCATTGCGCCCCTCGCAATGACTGTTTTAAATAAACTTCCCCGGTGCAAGCACTAAAGTGTCCGCCGAACACTTTACCCTCGCTATGCTCGGGCGGGGTATTAGCCTAAAAGGATAAATCCTTCCCTACGGGCTCTTGCGCTGCAAGCAGCGGGGTATTTGACCCTT
>CACWTM010000072.1 GCA_902763855.1 uncultured Ruminococcus sp.
AACGCCGAGGAGCTGATCCAGAGCTACCCGACTATAGAATCGCTCGAAGAATGTCTCAACGTCGGCGCTCAGTTTGTTCTGCAAAATCGCCGCGCCGCGCTCCACATCTACAACTCAACCCATCGGTATATCTACGAAAAATGCCTGATGAATGTCTGCCGCAACGTCATCGCGACCTACTTTGAGGTTGCCGTACCGCGCGATCTGCTGACAGACGAGGATCGCGAAATTATTGTCGACTACTACAAATGCTTCGCCTTCGGCTGTATCGCCGACTGGTGCGACAACGGCATGAAGGATGATTATTCCGTCACCTTCAAACGGCTGCTCGCGATACGCCGAAAGCTCAGCAGCATGAATATCGAATACTGATGACAAACCGATGATTTTACCCTTCTCCCTTCCTCGTGAAGGGAGATTTGTATTTTTGTGCAAAAGTCGACGTTTGTTTAAATTTTGGGCACAAAAACACCTTTGCGAATGGCTGATTTTCACAAATCGGAGTACAATGTATTGGTGAAAACAGACAAATCATAAGCAAAGGTGATACGATGAAACTTTCAAGAGTGATCGTCAGGCTGAGGGTGCCGATCGTCATCCTCGCTCTGATACTGATGGTGCCGTCGCTGCTGGGCATGCTGAACACACGCGTCAACTATGATATGCTGACCTACCTGCCCGACAGCATGGATACCGTAAAGGGTCAAAAAATCCTGCTGGACGAATTTGACAAAGGCGCATTTTCCTTCATCATCTTGGAGGATATGCCCGACAAGGATGTAGCCGATCTGAAAGCGAAGGTCGAACAGGTCGATCAGGTCGCAAGCGTCCTGTGGTACAACAATATCGCGGACATCTCGATCCCCAAGGAATTTTTGCCCGACAAGGTCTACAACGCCTTCAATACCGACCACAGCACCATCATGGCGGTGTTCTTCAACACCTCCACCTCGTCCGACGAAACGATGGACGCAATCCGTGAGATACGCTCTATCACAGGCGAAAAGTGCTTTGTCTGCGGACTGTCGGCGCTGGTTACCGATCTGAAAGACCTGTGCGAAAAGGAAGAACCGGTCTACGTCGGCATCGCGGTCATCCTCGCGCTGATAGCGATGATCCTGCTGCTGGACAACTGGCTGGTACCGCTGGTGTTCCTCGCCTCCATCGGAATGATGATCCTGATGAACCTTGGCTCCAACTTCTTCCTCGGTGAAATTTCCTACATCACAAAAGCGCTGTCGGCGGTTTTGCAGCTGGCTGTCACGATGGACTACAGCATCTTCCTGTGGCACAGCTATAACGAACAAAAAGAGCTTTGCGGCGATAACAAAGAAGCGATGGCTGTTGCGATCCACCAAACCTTCCTCTCGGTCATCGGCTCATCCATCACGACCGTCGCGGGATTTATCGCGCTGTGCTTCATGACCTTTACGCTGGGCAGAGATCTCGGTATCGTCATGGCAAAGGGCGTGCTGTTCGGCGTCCTCGGATGTCTCACGGTACTGCCTTCGCTGATCTTGATTCTCGACAAGCCGCTCGCCAAGATGAGCCACCGCTCACTGATTCCGAACATGCGAAAGCTCTCAAGCGGCGTCGTCAAAATCTTCCCTGTCTTTCTCGTGATCTTCATCGCGTTGGTACCGCCGTTCCTCTACGGCTATACACAGACAAACAACGAGGTCTACTATGATATGGCGGAATGTCTGCCAAAGGATCTTGATTTCGTTATCGCGAACACCAAGCTCAGCGAGGACTTCGATATCAGCTCCACCCACATGGTTCTGATGGATTCGTCCATTGACAATAAGCAGGTCAAAGAGATGATCTCCGAGATGGAGCAGGTCGACGGCGTCAAATACGTCCTAGGTATCGAAAGCCTTTTAGGCTCTACCATCCCCGAGGATATCCTGCCGGAGCACATCAAAGGCGTTCTGGAAAACGACAAATACGAGCTTTTGCTTATCAACAGCAAGTATCACAGCGCCAGCGACGCGGTTGGCGAACAAATCAACTCCCTCAACGAGATTTTACACCGCTACGATAAAAACGGTATGCTGATCGGCGAGGCGCCGTGCATGAAAGATATGATCGACACCACAGGCCGCGACTTCGAGGTTGTCAACCTCGTATCCATCATCGCGATCTTTGTCATCATCGCGCTGGTGGAACGCAGCATAACCCTGCCGTTCATCCTGATCTCGGTCATCGAGCTTGCGATCTTCATCAATCTCGGACTCCCCCACTACTTTGGTCAGTCACTGCCCTTCATCGCACCGATTTGCATCAGCACCATCCAGCTCGGCGCGACAGTCGACTACGCGATTTTAATGACGACGCGATACAAGTCGGAACGACTCCGCGGTAACGATAAAAAAGAATCCATGCGCACCACCCTGACCGCCTCGATCCCCTCGATCCTCGTCAGCGGCATGGGACTCTTTGCGGCAACCTTCGGCGTTGCGGTCTACTCCGACATCGACATCATCAGCTCGATGTGCATGCTTTTAGCCCGCGGAGCGGTCATCAGCATGCTGCTGGTCATTTTCATCCTGCCTGCGCTGCTGCTCCTATGCGACAAGCTGATATGTTACACAACGTGGGGCATGAAGAAGTGCGTCAAACATAAAACGAATCCATAACGGACAAATCGTCCCTATCAAATAAGAACGGAGAGATACTATGAAAAGACTTATCAAACTGATGAGCATGGCGCTTTGTCTGAGCATCGTGCTGTCCGCGTCCCTGGTCGGCGTATTCGCCCTGTCGCTTGACGGCGTGAGCATCGGCAAAAAGGATACCGCGACCCCCGATGAAGCCGATCTCTTTAAAGACGAGACCGTCTATGTCATGGCAAAAGCTGACGGTTCGGTCGACAAGATCATTGTCAGCGACTGGATCCGCAACAACAAAAAAGCAACAACCGTCAAGGACGTCGCTGCCCTCGCGGATATCGAAAACGTCAAAACCGACGCCTCCTTTACCCTCGACAGCGACAACATGCGCGTATGGCAGGCAGACGGTTCCGATCTTTACTTACAGGGTACCGGCACAGAACCGCTGCCTGTCGATCTGAGCGTCACCTATTCCCTCAACGGCAAGGTCACGACTCCCGAAGAGATCGAAGGAAAATCCGGCAAGGTCACCATCCGCTTTGACTATACCAACAACGCGTATGAAACCGTCAAGATCAACGGCAAGGAAGAACGCATCTATGTACCGTTCCTGATGATGTCCGGTATGATTCTTGACGGCGAAAAGTTCAGCGACGTCACCGTCACCAACGGCAAGGTCGTTTCCGACGGCGACCGCAAGATCGTCGCGGGTATCGCCTTCCCCGGATTACAGCACGATCTCGGACTCAGCCGTGAAGATATCAACATTCCCGGCTACTTTGAGGTTACAGCCGACGCAAAGGATTTTGCGCTCGGTACGACCGTTACCATCGCAACCAACGGCTTAACAAAGGATCTCGATCCCGACGATCTCGACAGCCTTGACAAGCTTAACGATTCTTTAGGAACACTGGAGAGCGCGATGAGCGCGCTGGTTGACGGCTCCTCACAGTTATACACAGGGCTTGACACCTTATTATCAAAATCCGGCGAACTGACCTCCGGTGTAGAAGCTCTCTATGACGGCGCGTCCCAGCTCAGCGAAGGCGCGGAGCAGGTCGACAACGGCGCAAAACAGCTCAGCGACGGCGCAAGCACCCTCAGCAACGGTACCGTCACCATTGATCTCGGTGCTTTGAATCTCAGCGCCGGACTCTCTGAGCTCACCTCCAATAATTCCGCTCTGACAAACGGCAGCGATATGACCTTCACCTCCATCCTCGCGACCGCGAGAAAAGCTTTGCAGGACGCGGGTCTTGACGTTCCCGAGCTGACGCCGGATAATTACGCAGCGGTGCTGAACAGTCTTCTCGAACAGCTCAGCGACAAAAACGTCACCGCTCAGGCAACCGCTGTCGCCAAGGAAAAAGTTACCGCCGCCGTGGAAGCGAACCGTGACACGATCACCTCTGCCGTTACCGACGCGGTCAGACAGACCATCATCCCCGAAGTAGAAGCGGGCGTCAAGGCGCAGGTCACAGCAAAGGTTCTGTCCACAATGGGCTACAGCGTTGAGGACTACAACGCCGCCGTTGCCGCCGGACTGGTTGACGAAGCAACACAGTCAGTCGTTAACGGAGCAATCGAAACGCAGATGAACTCCGATGAAGTAAAGGCGACAGTCAATGCCCTGGTAGAACAAAATCTGCAGGGTGAAACCGCACAGGCGGCGATCAAGCAGAATACCGAAGCAAAAATCGCCGAACTGATCGAGCAGAACATGCAAAGCGAGGAAGTACAGCAGGGTATCGCCGAGGCGCTTGCCAAAGCGAAATCCGGCAGAGAAAGCATTGAATCGCTGAAAGCCCAGCTGGACAGCTACAACACCTTCAACAGCGGATTAAAAACTTACACTGACGGCGTAGGCTCCGCGTCAGCCGGCGCCGCTCAGCTTCACAGCGGCACTTCTCAGCTTAAGGACGGCAGCAAAGAGTTGAAGGACGGCGCGTCTTCCCTGAAAGAAGGCACCTCTCAGCTCAGCGGAGGCGCCGAAGAATTGAAGAACGGCGTCCTCACCTTAAAAGACGGCGTTCCCGCCCTGGTAGACGGCGTATCCCGGCTGCGTGAAGGCTCCATGCAGCTCAGCGACGGCTTAAAGCAATTCAGCGACGAGGGCATCAGCAAGATCACCTCACTGCTCAAAGATAACGTCGGCGACCTCGGCGAGCGCATCAAAGCCATCATCAAGGTATCACAAAACTACAGGTCCTACTCCGGTCTGACCGAAGGTATGGACGGCGAAGTGAAGTTCATCTACAAAACCGACGAAATCGGAAAGTGATCCTCCCTCTTCGTCTGAAACAGATCATGACAAAGCCCTCCAAACGGAGGGCTTTTCTATATAGAAAATGATAATGCGTCAAACGGATACCGCTACCGCTGACAAAACATTTATCTATCACAAATATTGATTATTCTTCCTAACGACCCTCTATTTTTTGTATCCGGAGCCATCATTTGTCATCTATTTATGATAAATGCCTAAAAACATTTCTAATATTATTGTTTTTTTACAGATATTGTATTATAATTGATAGTTAAATGATCTTCAAAGAACGGAGCGAATCAATGTCGATTACCAACGAACTGTTTCAAAGCGGCTACATGACCTCTGCCATCGAGTGGATCGGAGAGCAGATTCCCGGAGGCTTCTTTATCTACCGCGCTGACGAAAGCACAAAACTCCTGTATGTCAACAACGCCGTCTTCAATATGTACGGCTGTGAGACGGAAGAAGAATTTCGCACGCTGACCGGTTACACCTTCCGCGGTATGGTTCATCCGCAGGATTATGAGTCTGTCAACCAATCCATCTCTGAACAGACCCACAGTGAAGAAATGCGCAACCGCGATCATGTGGAATACCGTATCATCCGCAGGGACAGCTCAATCCGATGGGTTGACGACTACGGTCATCTGGCACAGTACCCCGGATACGGCAGCGTCTACTATGTTTTTATCAGCGACATCACCGAGCATTATCTGGCACAGGAAGAGAGCTACCGCCGCGCCGGCGTATACACCTCAATGGCTGAGCAGCTGCATGCCGAAGGAGACTCCTGTCTGACCGCCTGCCGCTGCAACCTCACCACAGGCTTAATTGAAGAAGCCGCTGGCAGCGACCTTTTTGACTCTGACGCCGTAGGCAGCGGGATTGACGCCTTTGCCGAATCACGCAGAAACAGCCTTCTGGTCGAGGGCGACAGGAAGCGTTACGACGAGTGCTTTAAAATCGAAAGTCTTATGGATCGTTTTTACAAAGGCGCCCCACCCGCTACCTTTGTCGCCTACTGCCGCCGCCTTTCGGGACGCCAGTGCTTTGTGCGTTTCACGCGCGCAGTCGCTCACGCGCCGACAAGCGGCGATCTGATCCTTTTCGCTACCGAGAGCGAGTACAATGACGAGAAGGTCTCTGAGGTGCTCAACGAAAAGGTTCTGGCACAGCAGTATGATATGGTAACCTATATTGTCGACAACAACTACAGCGTCGTCATCGGCGACGCGTCGAAAATCGGCAAGGGAAGCATCTTTCCGAAGCACCACGACGGCGTCTACACCGATTATGTCCACGATCAGGTTCTGCCTGCCGCGTCAAAGAGCGTTCATGATATCGGCGAGCTGGAACACGCTCTCTCCCCCGACGCCATCGCTGAAAGCCTTGAAGAAAATGAATCCTACACCATCAACGTGACCTGCGAGATCGACGGCATCACCTATTATAAACGTTTCACCTACTATGCCATCGACAGAAAAACTCACTTTTTCCTCCTTCTCAAATCCGACGTCACCGACGTTCTCAAACAGGAGCATGAGCAAAACGAAATCCTTGCGCTTGCCCTGAAGGAAGCGGAACACGCCAACGTTGCAAAAACCTCCTTTCTTTCGAGCATGAGTCATGAGATTCGCACCCCGATGAACGCGATCATCGGTTTGAACAGCATTGCGCTCAAGGACAGCACGCTCAGCGACCAGACGCGCGGTTATCTCGAGAAAATCGGCGAGAGCGCCGGTCATCTTTTAAACCTCATCAATGACATTCTTGACATGAGCCGTATCGAGTCGGGCCGCATGACACTGCACAAAGAAGAGTTCAGCCTTGCGGATATGCTCGAACAGATCATCACCATGATCCAGTCCCAGTGCAACGACAAGGGGCTGACCTTCGCGAGCAATATCAACAGCGACGTTGACGGCTGGTACTTCGGCGATGATACAAAGCTCAAGCAGGTCATCATCAATATCCTGAGCAACGCAATCAAGTTTACCGAAGCACCCGGCACCGTTTCGTTTGACGTCAAAAAGGTCGCCAGCTTTGAAAACCAAACCACCCTGCGCTTTATCATCCGCGACACGGGTATCGGCATGGATAAAGATTTTTTGCCGCGTATCTTTGACGCGTTCACCCAGGAAGACGCCAGCCGCCGCAACAAATACGGAAGCACGGGTCTGGGGATGGCAATCACCAAAAGCATCGTCGAAATGATGAACGGCACCATTGAGGTCGCATCCGAAAAAGGAGTAGGTTCGACCTTCACCGTAACCGTCACGCTGAAAAACAGCAAAAACGAGCAGCGTGACGTCAAAGCCTTTGATCCCGCCACAATCAGGGCGCTGGTTATCGACGATGACGAGGTTGCCTTAGAGCACGCCGGTATTGTGCTGGAGGATATCGGCGTTTCTGCCGATACGGCTTCCTCTGCGGACGAGGCGCTGTTGGCGATCGAGATTCGCCACGCTAAGCAGGAACCCTACAACCTGGTTCTGGTAGACTGGAAAATGCCGGAACGCGGCGGTGTAGACGTCACAAGAGAGATCAGAAAACACTACGGCGAAGAAACCGCGGTGATCGCGCTGACCGCTTATGACAGCCAAGACATCGTCGAAGAAGCAAAAGTCGCGGGCGTAGACAGCTTCATCTCAAAGTCGGATTTTCCCGTTGTCATTCGACGTGAGCTTGAGCGCGTCATGCAAAACCCTTTGAAAGAAGTCAAACACAAAACCACCCTCGAAGGCAGAAGAATCTTACTTGCGGAGGATATGGCAATCAATGCCGAAATCATGAAACAGCTTTTGTCCATCAAGGGGATCGTCACCGACCACGCCGAAAACGGCAAGCTGGCGCTCGATCTGTTTCGCGACAGCGCGTCAAATTACTATGACGCGGTGCTCATGGATGTGCGCATGCCGGTGATGGACGGTTTGGAAACCGCTTCGGCGATCCGCGCTCTGCAAAGAGATGACGCCAAGCGTGTCCCGATCATCGCGCTGACCGCGAACGCCTTTGACGAGGACGTCCAGCGTTCTTTGCAGGCGGGTATGAACGCACATCTCTCGAAGCCCGTTGAGCCCGATCAGCTGTATAACACCCTCGAGGAGCTGATCGGCGCGAATGAGTATTCAGATAAAACAGAGAATTGACTTTACATTCAGTTTTTGCGAATAGATTCACGGAGTAAACTATGATTCGTATTCAGGACAGCCAAAAGGACGGCTCTGCGCTGTCAAAACACCTCTCCCCGCTTGCGGTTTGGGCGCTCTCTTTCGGCAGCGCCGTCGGATGGGGAGCCTTTGTCATGCCC
This sequence comes from uncultured Ruminococcus sp., assembly GCA_902763855.1. Classification (GTDB taxonomy): domain Bacteria; phylum Bacillota; class Clostridia; order Oscillospirales; family Acutalibacteraceae; genus Ruminococcoides. The sequence continues at coordinate 8,192 of CACWTM010000072.1, forward strand.
GGCACCACCTTCCTGCCGATCGCTGGCCCGTGGGGCTCTGTCATCGGACTGTTTATCGGCGCGGTTATCATGCTGGTCATCGGGCTGAGCTACCGATTTTTGATGGAACGCTATCCCGACGCGGGCGGCTCCTACACCTTTTCCGCAAAGGTACTCGGAAGCGATCACGGCTTTTTGAGCGCGTGGATGCTGATGCTGACCTACGCCGCGATCATCTGGGCGAACAGCACTGCTTTGTCGCTGATTGTCCGCTATCTCTTCGGCAATATATTCTGCTTTGGTTTTTCCTATCGGATCGCGGGCTATACCGTCTATTTCGGCGAAGTCCTGTTATCCGTTTCCATACTGTCTGTCGCCGCGCTGATCTGTATGATCGGCAAACGTTTTGCGGCGGCGATCCAGGTATTATGCGCGTTGCTGCTATTCGGCGGCATTGTCTCATCCTTTACCGCCGTCGTCGTCCGTCGCGGTGGGCTCAGCGACATCACTCCTGCCTTTTCCGCGCAGGGCGATCCGGCCCTTCAGATTGTGATGATCGTGATCCTCGCGCCGTGGGCGTTTATCGGCTTTGAATCCATCTCCCATTCGGCACAGGAATTTCGCTTTTCTCCGAAAAAGACGCTGCCGATTATCGCGGCGGCGCTGGCTGTCGGCGCACTAGCCTACGCGATGCTCACCCTGTGCGCATCCATGTCGGTACCCGACGGCTTTCGAAGCTGGAGCGAGTACATCAGCGAGCTTTCCGGCTTTGAGGGTATTCAGGGACTCCCAACCTTCCATGCCGCTCAGGAGGCGATGGGCACAACCGGTCTGACGTTACTCGGTATCGCCGCTTTCTGCGGCATCATCACGGGACTGATCGGCAACATCATCGCGCTGAGCCGCCTGATCTATCGCCTGTCTTCGGACAAGCTCCTGCCAAAAGGGCTTTCAAAGCTCAATCGCCGCGGTATCCCCGCAAGAGCTATCGGCTGTATCGCTGTCATCTCCGCTGTGATCCCGTTCTTCGGCAGAACGGCGATCGGATGGATTGTTGACGTCACCACAATCGGCGCAACCATTGTATACGCGTATGTTTCCATCTGTGCGTTTACTGTAGGCAAGCGAGAGAAAAAGCGTTCCCCTATGACCTTTGGAATCATCGGCATGATGATTTCGATCATTTTTGCGATCTTCTACCTCATGCCAACCATCCGCTCCGAAAGCACGTTTGCCGCAGAATCCTACATGATTCTGATTATGTGGAGCGTCGTCGGCATGATCGTTTTCCGCGCGCTGATGCGCCGCGACAAAACACGCATCTTCGGCAAAAGCACCGTAGTATGGATCATACTGTTCTGCCTGATCTTGTTGGTGTCGGTATCATGGATCAACCGTACTACTTTGGATACGGCAATGCAAACCACCGGCGAGGTTAAGGCTATGCACACCCAGCTCGCGGGTCGCGCGGGACTGGAAGAAAACAACGACAGCGTGCTGGAAACCAACCGCTATCTCGGCAACAAATTCAATGAATTTGCCGTTAACGTCCGTAAAAACATCTTCATCTTTGCCGCACTGATTCTCGGCTCACTCGCGCTGATCTTCAGCATCTTTACTATCATCAAACAGAGAGAACAGCTCATCGAAAAGGAGCGGCTGCTCGCCGAAGAGAACAGCCGCGCCAAAAGCACCTTTCTCTCCAACATGAGCCACGATATCCGTACGCCGATGAACGCAATCACCGGTTATACGGCGCTGGCGCTGAAAGAAGACGATGTGCCCGACAAAATTCACGACTATCTCGAAAAGATAGATACCTCCGGCAAACAGCTGCTGTCGCTGATTAACGACATCCTTGATATGAGCCGCATCGAAAGCGGCAAAATGGAGCTTGATCCCGCACCTGCCGATCTTTGCGATTTGCTCGACGAAGCATGCCATATCTTTGATATCCAGATGGAGTCAAAGCCTATCACCTACACCGTCGATCACAGCGGCGTCAGCCATCGCTATGTCGTCTGCGACAAAAACCGCCTGAACCGCATTTTGCTGAACCTGATCTCCAACGCCTATAAATTTACTCCCGCAAGCGGAAGCGTAACGGTTACGCTCAAGGAACAAAGCGCGGGTATGAACCACGCCGCCTATCAGCTCAGCGTCAGCGACACCGGTATCGGCATGAGTCCGGAGTTTGCGGAACACATCTTCGACGCCTTTGAGCGTGAACGCAGCCGCACGGTCGACTCGATCCAGGGAACAGGTCTGGGTATGGCGATCACGAAAAACCTCGTCGAACTGATGGACGGCAAGATTTTGGTAAGAACGGCAAAGGATCAGGGCACGACCTTCATCATCAGCCTTCGATTCCCGCTTGCGAGCAAAGAGGACGTCCATACTCCCCTCGAATCCGCGGCTGAGGAACGAACAGATTTCACCGACGTGAGGATTTTGCTTGCAGAGGATAATCCGATCAACAGCGAGATCGCTACCATGATCCTATCACAGGAGGGCTTCACGGTGGAGGTTGCCGAAAACGGCAAGATCGCCGCGAATATGGTTAGGGATGCGGATGAAAACTATTACAGTGCGATTTTGATGGACATCCAGATGCCCGTCATGAACGGTTACGACGCGACGCGCGTGATCCGCGCGCTGGGCGGAAAACGCGCGCAAATCCCCGTCATAGCCATCACCGCCAACACCTTTGAGGACGACAGGCGAGAAGCCTTTGAAGTAGGTATGAACGCCCATATTGCGAAGCCCTTCAACCCCGACGAGCTGGTCGCAACGCTGGCAGAACTCATCAATAATCTTCCCCGGTGCAAGCACTAAAGTGTCCGCCGGACACTTTACCCTCGCTATGCTCGGGCGGGGTATTAGCCTAAAAGGATAAATCCTTCCCTACGGGCT
>CACWTM010000073.1 GCA_902763855.1 uncultured Ruminococcus sp.
GAGTTTTCCTCGCTCGTCGCTACGCTCCTCCCTCGAAAAACTCGCGGCGATCTACTACAGACTCAAAAATTGTTGCAACTTGCTATTGCAATTTGCGTTAAATCTTTTTATTAAGGATTAGTATAAAATACAGTCAAAACGAAAACGCGAGGGTTTTACCCTCGCGTTGGTTGTTTAGAGTTCTTCTTGAGAGAGCCTTTCGGCAAACGTTTGCTGAAAGGCTTTTTCTTCATCTTTGACGGCTTTTTGATAGGGGATCAGCGTTTCGGGGTTGAGCACCTCTGAGGAAAGAAAATGCAGCTGTGACGCGGCTTTCTCTGTTTTGAGGACGATCTGGGTGTAGGCGGCGCCGATCTGCAGAAGTTCCAGAGCGAACTTTTCGCTGAGCAGACCGCTGGTGATGATGCCGAAGGTATCATAAAGCGTATCGTTCGCGATCGGCCCGATGATGACGTCGTATTCGGCAAAGGTATCGGGCTGTATCGAGCGGTTGCGGAAGATGTAACCGAACCATTCTTTGTCGCGGGTGAAGCGTTTGATGTTCAGCCCCTCGGTGATGAGGTCATAGGTGTTGAGAACGGCGTCACAGCCCTTGCGCTGTTTTGCCCAGCGTTTGGAAAACGCTTCACTGTCCGAGAGGTAGAAGCCCTGACCGAAGTCGGCGTTGCTCCTGCCGTAATGAATATCGGGATGTTCGATCGTTAAAAAACCTGTGTGGTATAAGCGCAGATTTTCCGTATCAATCTTCCTTCTTGAAAAGTACGATGCTTTCTGTATGGTTGGTGTGCGGGAACATGTCAAATGGATAGCAGACCTGCGCCTTGTAGCCGAGTCTGCCCAGAACACGGATATCGCGCGCCTGGGTTTCGGGATTGCAGGAGATGTAGACGATACGGTCGGGGCGGAGCTTGCAGAGTGATTTGAGAAAGCCCGCGGCACAGCCTGCTCGCGGCGGGTCGATGAACGCGACGTTGATAGGCTCGCCGTGATCGGACAGCTCCCGCGCGTAATCCTTGCTGTCGGCGGCGGTAAAGCGGATGTTGCCGATGGCGTTGAGCTTAGCGTTTTTCTTCGCGTCGGTAATGGCGGCGGGGCTTAGCTCTACCGCGTAGACGAATTTTGCTTTGCGTGAGGCGATGATACCGATTGTGCCGATGCCGCAGTAGGCGTCAAGGACGGTTTCGCTGCCGCTCAGCGCGGCGAGTTCGATTGCTTTTGCATACAGCTGTTCGGTTTGGTCGTGGTTGATCTGGTAGAACGACGACGGGGAGAGGAGAAATTTTTCGCCGCACAGGACGTCGGTGATCGTCCCTTTGCCAAAGAGAATTTCGCTCTGTTTGCCGACAAAGAGCTTGCTGCGGTCACGGTTGACGGTACACACAGCGGTGGTGACGCAGGGACATGCCTTCTGCAGGGCGGTTGCAAAGGTGCGCTTAGCGGGAAAAACGCTGTCGGCGCCGTTGATGACGACCATCACCTCGCCTGTTGCGACCGCTTCACGGATGACGACGCTTTTCAGCCATCCTCTGCCCGAATAGTAGTCATAGGGCTGTATCTTGAAGCTTTGGAACAGCTTTGACAGAGCCGCTGTGATCTTGTTTGCCGTATCGGAACAGATGGCGCACCGATCCGCGAGCATCACGCTGTGGGAAGTGGATTTGTAAAGACCGCTTACGATCCGTTTACCTTCGCGTTTGTAAACGAACTGTGCCTTGTTGCGATAGCCCTCGGTGATCGGAGAGGGGGTGATCGGCTCGACAGGGCACATCGGGGCGATCAGCCTGCGGCAGATATTCTCTTTGTAACGCAGCTGCTCGCTGTAGCTCAGGTTGCACAGCTGACAGGAGCTGCACTTTTTACTGTAAACACAAAAACCTTTCATACCGCTATTCTAACCGATTACTTGACGAAAATCAACCGCAAAATGGTTTACAAGATGAGGCGGAATCGGTATAATAAGACTATCAACAATTAAGGAGGTCGCTTATGGCTGTCAACACCCCGAAAGAACTGCGAAATATGACGATGTACCAGGTCTTTGTCCGTAACTTTTCCGAGGAAGGAACCTTCATCAAGGTACAGGAGCGTTTGGATGAGATCAAGGCGCTCGGCACAGACATCATCTGGCTGATGCCGATCCATCCCATCGGTACGATCAAGCGCAAGGGATCGCTCGGCTCACCCTATGCGATCAGCGATTACCGCGCGGTCAATCCGGAGTTTGGTACGATGGAGGACTTTAAGGAGCTGGCAGAGGCTATCCACGCGCGCGGGATGAAATGCATCATCGACGTTGTGTACAATCATACCTCGCCCGACTCGGTGCTGAGTACAGAGCACCCCGAGTGGTTTTATCACAAGGAGGACGGGAGCTTTGGTAACCGTGTGGGCGACTGGACAGATATTATTGATCTTGATTATTCTAACAAAGAATTATGGGATTATCAGATTGAAACGCTGAAGCTATGGGCAGAGACTGTCGACGGCTTTCGCTGTGACGTCGCGCCGCTGATTCCGCTTGCGTTCTGGCTTGCGGCGCGTCAGGCGGTCGAAAAGGTGCGCCCCGGATGTATCTGGCTTTCGGAGTCGGTCGAGCCCGGCTTTATTACCTATATGCGCGGCAGGGGGATCACCGCGCTGTCCGACGGCGAAATCTATCAGGCTTTTGATCTGTGCTATGACTACGATGTTTACGGAAAGTTCCGCGACTGTCTCAGCGGCAAGGGTACGCTGGCGGACTATGCCGAGGCTGTCAACCGTCAGGAGTATATCTATCCCGAAAACTATGTCAAGCTCCGTTTTCTGGAGAATCATGACCAGGCAAGGGCGGCGTTTTTGCTGCCTGATGACGCGGCTCTGCTGAACTGGACAGCGTTCTGTTATTTTCAAAAGGGTCTGACCCTGATCTACGCCGGCGAGGAATACGGCGCGGAGCATACGCCGAGCTTGTTTGATAAGGATACAGTCGATCTCTCGGAAAATGATATGTCAGAGGTTTTGACGCCGTTTATCACAAAGCTTGCAGAGATCAAGCGCGGGGCGGTTTTTACCGACAGCGTTTATACCGTCAAGGCGCAGTCGGAACGCTTTTTGATTGCTGAGCATGAGAGTAAGCACGGTAGAGCGCTCGGTATTTTTGCCGTTAAAGGCGATACCGGATATGTCGAGACTGATTTTCCCGACGGCGTGTATACCGATCGTATCAGCGGCGAAGAGGTCGAGGTGTTCCGCGGCGGTGTACAGTGCTTTGGCGCGCCGATGATTTTGATCGCTGAATAAGCCCGGAAATTTACCATTTTTATCCAAATGAAACTGTAACTTGATAAATGGTCACAAATCGTGTATAATCAAGCGTATGAAACCGATGAAAGTAATGAGGTACGGCAGCAGATATCGCTACGGCGCCTCCCAACCGAAAAACAAAACAATCATTATCACGGTCATCGCCTGCGTGATTGTCGCGGCTTTGACGGTGCTGGCGATCGTCAGATTCAGCTCGCTGCGTCAACAGGATAAGGATAACGGCGCGCTGAGCTTGCAGATGCGCGAGGGACAGGCTTCTCAGATGGAGGTTAAGACCGGAGATATCTGTATGCTGAGCATGCCCTCTGCGATCGACATCAAGGAGGTTACCTTTGAATCCTCCGATCCCGCGATCGTCCGCGTGGACTCTGCCGGACACACCGACGCTCTCTCTGTCGGTGCGGCTACCGTTACCGCTTCTGCGCGGAATTTTACGGCGGTATGCGAGTTCACCGTCACCGAAAACACCGAGCCGGAACGTCCCGACGAGGTTACGACCGCGATCAAGGCGAATGAGGATGTGCTGGCGGCTAACGTCGCGACGGGCAGCCGCGATATCTACAGCATTACCGTTAACCGCCGCACCAATACCGTTACCGTCTACACCAAGAACGATAAGGGCGAATTTGTTGTGCCTGTCAGAGCGATGGTCTGCTCCTGCGGCAAGGGCGGTGAGTTCACCACCATCACCGGTGACTTTTCGATCTATTTTCAGGAGCCGTGGCATCCGCTGTACGACGACGTTTACGGTATGTTCGTGTCAGGCTTCAAGGATGATTTTCTTTTCCACAGCGTGCCGTATACGGTTGCCTCGCATGACTCTCTCGAGGCGGATGAGTTTAATAAGCTGGGAGAACCCGCTTCGCAGGGCTGTGTCCGCATGATGGTGTCGGACGTCTACTGGATCATGCGCAACTGTGATATCAACACGCCTGTCCACGTTATCGACGCGGACGCGAACGCCGATCCGCTGGGTAAGCCCGCCGCGGTGAAAATACCTCTCGACGCGGTATGGGATCCGACCGATGACACCGAGGGCAATCCTTATCTCGGCAAAATGCCGACGCTTTTGGGCGCGGAGGATGCGGTGCTGAAAAAAGGACAGCGCTTTGACCAGATGGAGGGTATCTCCGCCGCCGATATCTGCGGCAACGATATCACCGACCGTGTCAAGATTGCCGGTCAGGTTATCACCGACAAGCCCGGTACCTACTATCTTTCCTACACGATTACCGACGACTTTAACCTGAAAACCCGCGTGACGCGTACCGTTACGGTCGGCGAATAATACATATGTACTCAATAAAAGCCCTTCTTCACGGAAGGGCTTTTTTGATGCTGGTTTTGGCTGTAAAATAACAGCCCCCGCATATGCAAGGGCTGTTAAGGTTGAATTATTCGGTCTGCGCGCTGAAGGTGATGACGTCCTCGCCCTGCGTTGCGGCAGGAGCGGGTGTGGTCGCGGCAGGAGCGGCAGCGGCGGGAGCCGTGGTTGCAGCAGGCGCGGCGGCAGAGGTTGCGGCCGCCTGATCGGGAGTCGCCTTGCCGTCCTTTTCAATGAAGCTCAGCATCCGGTATACTGCGTTCTCGGTCGAGGTGCCGAAGCGCTTGAACGCCTTAGCGGGAATCTGACAGATCTTATTCTCAGCCAGAGCGGTGAGACGGCTGCAGTTTTCATCGGCCTTCATGAAGCTGATGACAGCGTCGCTGTCGACAAAGACGTAGCTCGGTGTGCCGATACGCAGTTCGTAGGTATCCACAGCCGGTTCGGCTTGATTTTGGAGCACATTGGTGTTGCCGTTGTAGTTGAAGAACTTGTACTCGAGCGTGCCTTTGACAAAGGTGCTGGGCACGTTGTTTTGATCGAGATAGAGGTAGGCGACCGATCTTGAGATATTGGAGGTGGCGGTGTTCATTGTGCCGAGCATCTCAAGAAGGCCTTTGTAGCTTTTTGCGCCCTTCTCAGCGCCGGTTATTTTGCCGCCGAGAGCGGTGCCGAGATCGACATATGTCTGCTCAAGCGCTGCTTCGTCGTTGGGGACGTTCAACATCAGAACGGTGATGCCCTCGGCTTCGATATTGCTGCGCAGATCAAAGGGGATACCGGCGTCAGCAATTACCAGATCAGCTCCGCTCGCTTTGATCGCGGAAACGTCGGGCGAAGCGGCTTTGCCGACGGGAGGAACGATGTGAAGGAAATCCTGGTCACACTCTTCCGATCTGCCTACCATCTTGATGTCATAGCCGATGTAGGAGATGATGTCGGCGAAAACGTCGTTGAGCACAACGATGTTCTTGGGTTCTTTCTCGATGACGGTAGCGGCTACCGTGACGGGGTATTCGCCGCCGGTGTTTTTGGCGCAGGAGGAGAAGAGAGCGGCACAGGAGAGAAGCGTGCACAGGATCAAAACAATGGATAGAATACGTTTCATAATAACACCTCGTTGAGTTTTCAATCACATATATTTCCATTGTACTCAAATTACGGCGAATAGTCAAATAAAACTATGAAATAAAACGAAAATTTAAGATTTATTAAAAAATTGTAAAAAAATACTTGCATTTTTGAGAAAGGGGTGCTATAATAGCAACTGTTCTCAGAGAGAACACAACAGTTGGTGTTGATGACGCAGGGGGTCCACCCGTTCCCATCCCGAACACGGAAGTTAAGCCCTGTAGTGCCGAAAATAGTGCTCTGGCGACGGAGTGTGAAAATAGGAAGATGCCAACACATAAAGGCTTCCACCCAGTAGGGTGGTTGTTTTTTTATGCGAAAAAGAAGGTGTTTGATGACAGCGGGGGGTTGAACGGCTGTTTTACGCCTGATCGTTTGAGCTGACTTTTTTTGCGGCAGGGGTTGTCCCTGCCTTTTTTCTGCGGTATAATGGCAATAGCAATCCGATTACTTGTGATAGCCTTGCGTTGTTTTCGCTTTGCGACGCCACCCATACATCGGGAAGGGCTGCTGTCGGTATCATAGCAAGCCGGACACTTTTGCCGAAACTAACTGTGAAAATCGGCCTATATTCAGGGAGGAATGTACCGTGACAGATTTTGAAAAGCTCAGGGAGATCATTGACAATTCACACCGTATCGTTTTCTTCGGCGGGGCAGGAGTTTCGACCGAGAGCGGTATTCCCGACTTTCGGTCGGCGGACGGTCTGTATCATCAAAAGTACGATTACCCTCCCGAGGAGATTCTCAGCCACACCTTTTTTATGCGTAAGCCCGAGGAGTTCTACCGCTTTTATCGCGACAAGATGCTGTGTCTGACCGCAAAACCTAACAAGGCGCACCTGAAGCTGGCACAATGGGAGCGTGAGGGAAAGCTGACCTCTGTTGTTACCCAGAACATCGACGGTCTGCATCAGGCGGCGGGTAGCAAGCGCGTGCATGAGCTGCACGGATCCGTGCTGCGCAACCACTGCATGAAGTGCGGCAAGTTTTACGGGGTTGATAAGATCGCCGAAAGTGAAGGGGTTCCGCTGTGCGACTGCGGCGGCATCATCAAGCCGGACGTCGTGCTGTATGAAGAAGCACTGCCCGAGGATACTGTCATACAGGCGCTCGATGATATTCGCCGTGCCGATACGCTGATTGTGGCGGGTACGTCGTTGACGGTGTACCCCGCGGCGTCGTATGTGCGTTATTACGGCGGCGATCACATGATCCTCATCAACCGCGACGAAACGCCCTACGACGGCTATGCCGATCTCGTGATCCACGACAAGGTGGGCGAGGTGCTCTCTCAGCTTTAACGAAACAGATTAGGCAGGGATGGCTTTGACGCTGTCCCTGCAAAACAAAAAACAGCGCTTCCGCGGTAAAAACGGGAGCGCTGTTTTCTAATGGCTTCTGTTGATTATTGCTGGTCGCGATAAGCGTACGCATTCATTTCGTTGACGGTCTTGATCTCACCGGTGGTGTCGGAAATGTAGTAGGAGTGTACCAGCTCGCCTTCTTTGTCGAGAATTAGAACGTTGTGCCATACGGAACCGTCGGGGATGATGATGGTGCCGTCGTACTCTGCGTACTGACCTTCTTCAAGACCGATTTGGTTAACAACGGAATCCATCGCCTGCTGCATAGTGGTGACGGTGTTGCCGCTGTAGGAAGCGGTGGAAGCGCCTGTGTTGGCTTCTCCCTCGGCAGCGCTGTCAGCCGCAGCAGCGTTGGTTGACTGCTGAGTGCTGTTGCCGGAGTTGCTGTTGGAGTTGGAGCCGGTATTGGCAGTCGCGGGAGCGGCAGTCGCGGGAGCGGCAGTCGCCACGGTAGTAGCCGCTGTGGTGGGAGCGGTAGTCGCCTTAGTGTCTGCTTTCTTGCCGCAAGCCGCGAAAACAGCGCAAGCGGAGATAATGAATACTGCAACTAAAATGATAGAAACAATTCTCTTTTTCATGTTCTTACTTCCTTTCCTGAAGCTTATGTCTTTCTTAAAACGCTTGAAGTATAGCATGGTGTTCCGGAAAAATCAAGGTTTTTTATGCAATTAGCCAATAAATAACCAGAGCAATAAAAAACGAGAATCCTTGAAGGATGAACAAGAAAACAGCGCCTCATCGCGGGGCGCTGTTGCTGTTATGCTTGTCAGTTGGACGGACGCTGTACCTTGATGGAGATCTTGTCGCCCTCTTCATGGTTGGCGAGGACATCGTAGATATCCTGGAAGGAGGTGATCGTCGAGCCGTCGAGCTCGGTGATGATATCGCCGGCCTTGATCTTGGTATCCGCAAGGGGGCCGCTCTCGTCGATCGCGTTGATGATAACGCCCGAGGGGGCGTCCGCGTACTCGTTGCCGGTCTCTGTGCCGGTGATACCGATGCGGCAGCGGCCTTTGACGTAGCCGTAGCGCATGAGGTCGCCTACGATCTCCTCGACGGTGGCGGAGGGGATAGAGAAGCTCATGTTCTCATAGTAGTTCGCGACGGTCTTGATGGTGGTGATGCCGATGACCTGACCGTAGATGTTGCACAGAGGACCGCCGGAGTTGCCGGGGCTGATCGCGGCGTCGCTCTGGATATAGCGGACGTATTTGTTGATAGAAAGCTCTCTGTCGACCGCCGAAACGATGCCTCTGGTCAGCGAGTTCTGAAATTTCTGACCGCCGGGCGAACCGATCGCGATGACGTCGTCGCCGACATTGACCAAAGCGCTGTCGCCGAAGGTGACGACTTTGAGATCTTTCGCGTCGATCTTGAGCACCGCGAGGTCTGTCCATGTATCGTAGCCGACGATCTTCGCCGGATACTCGTCGTTGTTGTTGAACACGATGTTGATCGCGTACATGCGGCTGTTGCTGATGACATGAGCGTTGGTGACGATGTAGCCGTCGGAGGAGATGACCGTACCGGTGCCCTGCGCAACGATGTCGCTCTCGCTGTCGGTGATCTTGTCTTTGTAGCAGACAACGGTCACGACGCTGTCGGAAACCGCGTTGTACGCGCTGTGGGTATCGTATTTGTCGTCATCCTTGTCCTTGGGGAGGGGCTCGAGGGTGATATTCTTTGCCTTCTCGTCCGGCTCGCCAACGGACGCCTCGTTGTCGTCGTCGCGCTTTAAGGTATCGCCGTTGTCCGCTTTGAGGGTGATCTCATCCGCGACCTCGGTGTAGTTTTTGTTGTTGCCGATGATATCGAACGGCGAGATCTCGTAGTCGCCGTTATTGCCGTCGTTATCGGAAAAACCGCTGTTGGATCTCGCGGGATTCGCACGGCTGTTGCTCGTCGCGATGTATACGGCAAAGCCGACGATCATCATCACCAGCAGGGCGCACAGGATGATGATGAACACCTTGGTGCCTGTCGATGTGGGCGGCTTTTGGGGCTGTGCCGCGGGTTGGGGAGCGGTCTGATCGTAGCTCTGCGCGTAGGGGTTCGGCGAGAGCGGGATGTTCGGTTGGCTCTGTGTCTGTTGATAGGGCTGACCGTTCTGTACAGGCTGTCCCTGCCGGGGAACAGGCGGTTGGGGGTAGACCGGACGGATCGCCTGCGGAGGGATATTTTGAGGATAAGCGGGGTTCTGTACGGGAGGGTATTGCGAAACCGGCTGCCGGGCAGGCTGCTGCAGGGGGATTCGGATACGCTCCTGCCTGCGGCGGCTGATACACGGGTTGTGTCGGGATGTTCTGCGGCGCGACAGGCTGTGCGCTCGCCTCGGGAGCCTGCGGCTCTAAGGATTCGTACTCGTCTTCGGGACGGTACTGCTTATCGGGGGTGAAATCTTCCATGTTGATTCCTATACCTTTCCGCCCACGAATCAAGGAGGGTGCGTCATACCGTGGGCAGATACGGCGCATCGTATCAAATCAGCCGACAGGAGCGTTATTCTTCCGTTTCACTGTTGGCGGTGGTGTCGATGTATTGGGTGTTTTTCGGCTGTTTGCCGTTTGCGGCGGAGCGGTTCTCGGCTCGCGGCAGACGGATGGTGAAAGTCGTCAGCTCATTGACGCGCGACTCGACAAAGATATCGCCGCCGTGCAGACGCATGATGGTCTTGGCAATGAACAATCCCAGACCCATGCCCTTTTTGTCGATACTGCGGCTTTTGTCGGTCTTGTAGAAGCGGTCAAAGATGAAGCGGATATCCTCGGGCGGGATACCGGGGCCGGTGTTAGAGATACTCACCGAGGTATCGTAGCGCGTTTCTTCGACGCCGAAGTGAAGGGTACCTCCCTCGTTGGTGAACTTGACCGCGTTTTCGATCAGGTTGTAGATGACCTGATACATCAGGTCGGGGTCGGCAAACACCGTGATGCTCTTGAAATCCTCCAGCCCCGTGATATGGAGCTTTTTCTCGACGATTTTCTGCTCGTAGCTTGCGAGAATTGTGATGAGCATAGAGAAGAGGTCGAATTTCTGGGGCGAGACGCGCAGCTCGCCGCGGTCGATACGCGAGAGGCTGAGCATCGAGGTGACAAGGCGCGACAGGCGCTTGACCTCGTTGCTGACGATTTTCATGTAATGCGGCTGACGCTCGGGCGGGATGGTGCCGTCGAGCATGCCGTCGATGAAGCCCGCGATGGTGGTCATCGGTGTTTTCAGCTCGTGGCTGACGTTGGAGATAAAGGTGCGGCGCATGCCTTCGCTCGAGGAGAGGCTGTCTGCCATGTAGTTGAAGGCGTTGGCAAGCTCGCCGATCTCGTCGTCGGAGTTAACCTCGACGCGCGCGGAAAAGTCGCCGACAGCAAACTTCTTCGCCGCGGAGGACATCTGCCTGAGGGGTTTAGCCATGCTGTAGGACATCGTCGCGACAAAGATAACAACGATGACCAGCATGATTGCCGCCGCGGTCAGAAAGACCTGCAAAAAGGTGACGGGCAGTCCCGAGATGAAGGTGGCGGGGGTGGAGATGTAACAGAACGCGATGATCCCGACGCCGTCGCCGGTCTCTCCGGTGATCGGAAGACCCGCGGTATACATGCCCGTGGGATAGTAGCCGTCCAGCGTGCCCGCCTCAAAAAATTCGCCGCGGGTGGTCTGGCCCATCACATAAGACGGCAGATTGCGCCGCTCGTGGATGCAGCCCTCGTCCTCGGTACAGTACAGGCACTGACCCCGGTTATCGACGATGAAGATATCTGCGTCGATGATCTCGGAGATACTGCCGATGGTCTGACCCATCAGTCCGTTGTCGTTGAGCACCAGCGTGTGGGACGCGGGGAAGTAGGTGGAAGAGTTCTCGATTACGCTGACGATCTGGGCTGCGTTGGTAACAAGGCTTTCTTTCTTTTCCTCTTCCCACGCGCGGTTGATGAAGATGTACATCGTCACGCTCAGCGCGATGAAGCTGGTCAGCAGGATGGTGATACCGAATATGAAGTATTTTTTGAACAGGGAACGCCGTACACGAAAGTACGGCACCTTTCCCGAAGCCGGTTTCTTAGCCTTTTGTTTCAAATTTGTAGCCTACTCCCCAGACGGTGCGCAGTTCCCACTTGTCGGAAACGCCATCGATTTTCTCTCTGATACGTTTGACGTGTACGTCTACGGTACGGCTGTCGCCGTAGTACTCAAAGCCCCATACCTGGTCGAGCAGCTGGTCACGCGTGAAGACCTTGTTGGGGTTGGAGGCGAGGTGATAGAGCAGCTCGAGCTCCTTGGGGGGAGTGTCGATCTGTTTGCCGTCGACGATCAGCTCATAGTTGGTCAGGTTGATGACAAGCTTGTCCCAGCGAACCTCCTTGACGGCTTCTTCGTCGGAGCTGTCGGTACGGCGAAGTACCGCGCGGATACGCGCGACAACCTCTTTCGCTTCAAAGGGCTTGACCACATAGTCGTCCGCGCCCAGCTCCAGACCGAGGATCTTGTCAAAAACCTCGCCCTTGGCGGTGAGCATGATGATGGGGCAGTCGGAGGTCTTGCGGATCTCTCGGCACACCTGCCAGCCGTCCATCTTGGGAAGCATGATGTCAAGCAGGATCAGGTTGGGCTGTTCACGATCAAACATCGTGACCGCCTGTTCGCCGTCGTTGGCGATGACGGTGGAGTAGCCTTCTTTTTCGATATAAAGACGTAAAAGCTCGCAGATGTTCATGTCGTCGTCGACGATCATGATTTTTCGGTTGTTCATAAAATCACCTCTTTATGGTTTCTGTTATATTACATTATAATACACTTTTGTCGCAAAAAGTTAATTTTTTATAAACTTATAGTTCAAAAGGCCGCTTTCGCAGCCTTTGAAGAATTATTGGTAAAGCATCTTATAAACTTCGAGGAAGGTTTTGATGACATAATCCGCCTCTTCGTCCGTCATGACCGAGTTCATCGGCAGGGTCAGCTGGTTTTTGTGCATATTGAAGGCATAGGGGTAGTCGACGATGTCAAAGCCCTTCTGCTTGTAGGCGGTCATCATCGGCAGGGGCTTGAAGTGGACGTTGCAGGTGACGCCTCGCTTCTTCATCTCGTCATAAAAACGGTTGCGGAACGCTGCGTCCTTGCC
The DNA here is from genome assembly GCA_902763855.1 of uncultured Ruminococcus sp. GTDB lineage: Bacteria > Bacillota > Clostridia > Oscillospirales > Acutalibacteraceae > Ruminococcoides. Next base: position 12,241 of record CACWTM010000073.1, read on the forward strand.
GATAAAGCGGACAAAGTACAGGTGACCGCTGGAGCGATGGTCTACGCCGCGGTGGTCAAGCACCTGGATGTCCAGCCCCTCAAAGGCTTTGTTGTAGCGGGTGATCAGCACATGGCGGCGGTTGAGCATCTGATCGTAGCGTCGCAGCTGTGCCAGACCGATTGCCGCGAGGACGTCGGGCATGTTGCACTTATACTGGGTGTCGACGACGTCGTACTCCCATGAGGTGCCCTTGTCCTTGGTGAAGGCGTCCTTGGTCTGACCGTGCAGGGTCATGAGCATATAGCGCTTGTACAGGTCGTTGCTGTCGACGCCGGGAATCTCGCGCCAGGTCGCGGCACCGCCTTCGGCGGTGGTCATGTTCTTGACCGCGTGGAAGCTGAAGGCGGTGAAGTCGGCGATCGAGCCGCACATTTTGCCGTGCCACTGAGCGCCGAAAGCGTGGGCGGCGTCAGCCAGAACAATGACGCGTCCGAGCGCCAGCTGGACAGGGTTGTCGGAGGGTCTGAACTCACAGCGGTGCTTTTCGACGATCTCAAAGATACGGTCATAGTCGCACACAACGCCCGCGAGGTCTACCGGGATGATGACCTTGGTCTTGGGGGTGATGGCGGCGTCGACCTTGTCGTAGTCCATTTCATAGGAATTGGGCTTGCAGTCGATCATCACCGGCGTCGCGCCGACGTGGTAAATGACCGAGCATGAGGCGGTATAGGTATAGCAGGGCACGATGACCTCGTCGCCGGGGCCTACGCCCAAAAGTCGCAGGGTCATTTCGGCGCAGGCTGTCTGACTCGACAGGCATACCGCCTTTTTGGTGCCGCAGAATTTTGCGATCTCCTGTTCAAAAAGCTTGGTCTTGGGACCGGTGGTGATCCAGCCGGAGCGCAGGGTATCGACGACCTCAGCGATCTCGTCTTCGCCGATATCGGGAGGGGAAAAGGGTATATTCATCATAAAATCATTCTCCTGTAATCGCGATCGGGATGTCGTCTCAAAGCGGTATCGGGACGGCATGGGATCAACATAATATTACAAAAGATATTATACACCCTGTATCGGCTAAAGTAAAGAGAAAGTTAGGACAATACCGTATAATTTGGGAGCGGTGTTTCAGCGGAATTATGTAGCAAAATGCTGTTTTGGAGAGCGGCGGTTTTTGTTCGCGGCGTGATGGAGCGCCCGGTACTTCTGCCGGGTGGCTTCGCCGCCGCGCAAATGGCGCTCTTCTTTGTTGACGTCCAGAACAGCGCGTACCTCCTTGTACAGCCCCGCGTTCAGCCGCGGCAATACGGCGGTGAGATCTTTGTGTACCGTGCTTTTGCTGATTCCGAATACCGCGGCAGTGTCGCGCACGGTGCTTTGGTGCTCTATGATGTATTCGCCTAAGATGACGGCGCGTTCTTCCAAGTTCCCTTTCATGGAAAACCTCCCTGAAGTTATTGGTACATATATATGGGCGGTATCAGGGGATTATGACGGAGGAAAGGCGCGGGTCTTGTACCGAAAATCATTGACATATGATGAGAAACGTAATATAATTATGATGATTTAGTATGTAGTGCGGAAACAGTTTTTTCTGTGTAAAGGATAAGAATTATGAAACAATATAATGTCAGAAAAATATTTTTGATGATCGTCGACGCGGTGATCGTAGCGCTGGCGACACTGGTCAGTAACGCGCTTTTGTCGGTGTACGGCATCGTTGTCCATCACGACACCTACAGCGCCGCCGTTCAGCCGATCCGCGTTTTCGGTATCATGGGGCTGAACGTTTTGTTCTGTTTTTTCCTGCTGTTCATCGCGGGCGCGTATAACAAAGTATGGCGCGAACTGAAAACCTCTGATTTTGTCGCGGCAGCCGCGGCTACCGTGATCGGTCTGTTGATTAGTTATGGATTTGCGCGGTTTATGGGACATCCGGCGTCGATACGGTATATGGTGACGAATATCGTTGTGACGGTCGTCGGCGTTGTCGGCTTCCGCCTGATTTTCCGCAACACACTGATGACGCTGATCCACCTAGGCGAAAAAGAAAATGAGAACCGCGAACGCACGCTGATCGTCGGCGCGGGCAACGCCGCGCGTATGATTTTGCAGGAGATCAAGTTTGCGAAAGACGACCCGAACAATCCCTCCAATTCCATCCTGCCGGTGTGCATGGTAGACGACGATATGTCCAAGTATCACACAAAGATCAACGGCGTGGACGTTGTCGGTCAGACCAAGGATATTCCGCTGGTCTGCCGCCAGTACAATATTGATCTGGTTATCTTCGCGATCCCCTCGTGTTCTGAGGAGGAACGCAAGAGGATTATGGGCTACTGCTCCGAGTCGGGCTGCCGTATCAAGACGGTACCGTACTTAAGCCAGCTGTTCCTAGACGACGACAGCGATCATCATATCATGTCGCAGGTCAAGGATATCAAGATCGAGGACCTTCTCGGACGTCCTCCGATTACCTTCAATAAGAAAAAGATCCGTGATTTCATCTACGGAAAGAAATGCATGGTCACGGGCGGCGGCGGTTCGATCGGTTCCGAGCTGGTGCGGCAGATCGCAAAATACCATCCCGAGCAGATCATTATCGTCGATATCTATGAAAACAATGCCTATGATATCCAGCAGGAGCTGTATATCGACTACGGCGACAGCTTGAACCTTGTTACGCTGATCGCGTCCGTTCGCGATCGCGACAAGATGGATAAGATCTTTGAGGAGTATCATCCGCAGGTCGTGTTCCACGCGGCGGCGCATAAACACGTTCCGCTGATGGAGGTTTCTCCCACCGAGGCTGTCAAGAACAATATCTTCGGCACCTTAAACATGGTCAATCTCGCCGAGGAATACGGTGTGGAGAAGTTTGTTATGATCTCCACCGACAAGGCGGTCAACCCGACCAACGTCATGGGCGCGACCAAGCGGTGCTGTGAGATGATCGTGCAGAACAAGTCCCAGCAGGGTGGTAAGACGGAGTTCGTCACCACGCGTTTCGGTAATGTCTTGGGCTCCAACGGATCGGTTATTCCGCTGTTCCGCCGTCAGATCGAGGCGGGGCGTCCCGTCACCGTTACCCATCCCGATATCATCCGCTATTTCATGACCATCCCCGAGGCGGTATCGCTGGTTCTGGAAGCCGGCGCGATTGCGAAGGGCGGCGAAATTTTTGTCCTCGACATGGGCGATCCCGTCAAGATCACAACCCTTGCCGAGAACCTGATTCGCATGTACGGCAAGGTGCCATATCGCGACGTGGAGATCAAGTTCACGGGGCTGAGACCCGGCGAGAAGCTCTATGAGGAGCTTTTGATGGATGAAGAAGGACTGGAAAAGACTGAAAACAAAAAAATCTTCATCGGCAACCAAATTGACATTGAAGATGAGAAGTTGACGGAACAGCTCAATCAACTGCATGCAATCGTCGAGACCAACGATAACGACGCGACTGTCAAACAGCTCGAGAGCATGGTGGATACCTTCCATCACGCTGTTAACTGAACTTTTCAGGGATTGACTGTACTTGCAGCCGATAGCTGTCCGTGCAAATAACAAACCATAAAGGAGGATCATCATGAAAGTATTACTGACAGGCGGCGCGGGCTATATCGGCAGCCATACCGCTGTAGAAATGCTGGACGCAGGCTATGACGTAGTCATCGCCGACAACTTTGACAACAGCTCCCCCAAGGTGCTTGACCGTATCGAGACCATCACAGGTAAGCGTCCGACGCTTTATGAGCTGGACGTGGCGGACAACGCTGCTGTGGACGCGATGTTCGCGAAGGAAAGCTTTGACGCTGTGGTGCATTTTGCGGGACTCAAGGCGGTAGGCGAGAGCTGCGCGATCCCCGTGCGCTACTACCGGAACAACCTCGACACCACACTGACCCTCCTGGAGGTTATGAAGAAGTACGGCGTGAACAACATCGTGTTCAGCTCCTCGGCGACTGTTTACGGTATCCCCGAGACGGTTCCGCTCAAGGAGGGTATGCCGACCTCCTGTACCAACCCCTACGGCTGGACAAAGTACATGATCGAGCAGATTCTGACCGACGTGGCGACGGCCGATCCTGAGCTGAGCGTGGTGCTGCTGCGCTACTTCAACCCCATCGGCGCGCACAAAAGCGGTCTGATCGGTGAGAATCCCAACGGTATCCCGAACAATCTCATGCCTTACATCACACAGGTAGCGGTCGGAAAACTTCCGAGGCTGGGCGTTTTCGGCAACGATTATCCCACCCCCGACGGCACCGGCGTGCGCGACTATATCCATGTTGTCGACCTCGCGAAGGGTCATCTGAAAGCGATCGAGTTCGCTTCAAAGCACAAGGGTACCGAGATCTTTAACCTCGGCACGGGCGTAGGCTACAGCGTGCTGGATATCGTCAAAGCCTTTATGAAGGTCAACGACATCGACATCCCCTACGACATCAAACCCCGCCGCGCGGGCGATGTTGCCGAGTGCTACGCCGACGCAACCAAGGCGAAAGAGGAACTGGGCTGGACAGCGGAGTTCGGCATCGAAGAAATGTGCCGCGACAGCTGGAACTGGCAGAAGAACAATCCGCAGGGCTACTGATCGGTGGATAGTTGATAGTGGAAAGTGGATAGTTGAGGGCGGGCACTGCCCGCACCCATTTGTAGTATAACTGAAAACCTATATTCATCAAATAACGCTTACTGTTTCTTTCAAAGGGTAGTAGGCGTTGTTGTTTTATGTCGTTATATAAATCCAAAAGCCGCAGGTTTTCCCAACACTTTCCACTTTCTACTATCAATTTTCAACTATTCTTTATTTGCTATTCCATAAAAATCAATACGATGAATCGTTAAAATTATTCATATCCGTGCAGAGCGTTTCGGTACGGTTTTATTGACTTTTATCGGCTGTTGTGATAAAATTTTAACGTATGGTGTAATAGAATTTGCCATATATTAAAATAGCCTTTACAGAAGGAGGATAAGAAGGTTTATTAGCGCCGGGCCCGAAACGGGCGACGAGGTTGGCAGCGATCGAAAGATTCGGCGGATGCTGTCACGGCGGTGCGCGGAACATTTCGCGCCTTGAGATATCAGGGCGTTGGGACAATACTCGGAAGGTATTTTAAATATATTCGCGCTGCGGCAGGTCGTAAGGGAGAAAGCAAAAAGCAGAATCAACACTGTAACAGAGGTTCTCTCAAAGCCGCGTGACCGAAAGGTCGGATGAATGAAAAATTATAATAACCTATATGCAAAATTTTACGGAGGTATATTATGAGAGTTGTTATCCAGGACAATTATGATAAAATGTGCAAGTGGGCTGCGGACTACATCGCGGCTAAGATCAATAACCACAAGGAAGACCGTCCCTTCATCCTCGGTCTGCCGACCGGTTCTTCGCCTATCGGCGTTTACAAGGAACTGGCGCGCATGAACAAGGCTGGCGAAGTATCTTTCGCGAACGTCGTCACCTTCAACATGGATGAGTATCTCGGTCTGCCTCACGAGCACGATCAGAGCTACTGGTACTTCATGCACGACAATTTCTTCAATCACCTTGTTGACATGAAGCCCGAGAACATCAACATCCTCAACGGTATGACCGACGATCCCGAGGGCGAGTGTGCTCGTTATGAGGAGAAGATCGCTTCCTACGGCGGCATCGACCTGTTTATGGGCGGTATCGGCGTTGACGGTCACATCGCGTTCAACGAGCCGTTCACCAGCCTTGCGTCCCGTACCGGCGTGCGCAACCTGACCACCGACACCCGTATCGTTAACTCCCGCTTCTTCGGCAACGATCCCGAGGCTGTTCCGGCTCAGGCGCTGTCTGTCGGCGTAGGTACCGTTACCGATTCCAAAGAGGTTCTGATCCTGATTAACGGTCACAACAAGGCGAAGGCGCTGGCTGAGACCGTAGAGGGTGCTGTCAGCCACAAGTGGACCTGCTCCGCACTCCAGATGCACAACGGCGCGATCATCGCCTGCGATGAGGCGGCTTGCGATGAGCTGACCGTCGGCGCTTACAAATACTTCCTCGATATCGAGAAGAAGGAGAGACTTTAATGTATACTATCAAGGATTTATACGACCTTGACCACACGCTCGCGCGTGAATATCTTTCTCAATTCACTTATCCCTGGGAGGCCTTAAAGGGCATCAAGGATATGATTATCGCGCTGGGCGCGACGCTCGGCGACGACTATGAGGAGCGCGCTCCCCAGGTCTGGGTTCACAAGACTGCCAAGGTTTTTGATTCCGCTTATCTCGGCTCCCCCTGCATCATCGGCCCCAACACCGAGGTGCGTCAGTGCGCTTTTATCCGCGGCTCGGCTCTGGTCGGCGCGGACTGCGTTGTCGGCAACTCTGCAGAGCTCAAGAACGTCATCCTCTTCGATCACGTTCAGACTCCGCACTATAACTATGTCGGCGACTCCATCCTCGGCTACTTCTCTCACATGGGCGCGGGTTCGATCACCTCGAACGTCAAGTCTGACAAGCAGCTGGTTGTTGTTCACAACGGCACCGAGAAGATTGAGACCGGACTGAAGAAGTTCGGCGCGATGCTGGGCGACTATGTAGAAGTCGGCTGTAACGCCGTATGCAATCCCGGTACCGTCATCGGCAGACACTCTAACGTGTATCCGACCTCCTGCGTACGAGGCGTGGTTCCCGAGAACTGTATTTACAAAAACAGCGGCGAAGTTGTAGAAAAGAGGTAATTCCAATGGGCAAATATTTCGGTACAGACGGCTTCCGCGGTGAAGCCAACAAAGACCTGACCTTTGACCACGCGATCAAGATCGGTCGTTTTCTCGGCTGGTACTACGGCGCGAATCAGGGGAAAAAGGCGAAGGTGCTGATCGGTAAGGATACCAGACGTTCTTCCTACATGCTGGAGTACGCGCTGTGCACCGGTCTGATGGCAAGCGGCGCTGACGCTTACATCATGCACGTTACTACCACCCCTTCGGTTGCGTATATCACACGCACCGACGACTTTGACTGCGGTATCATGATCTCCGCTTCTCACAACCCGTACTATGACAACGGTATCAAGGTGCTCAACGGCAACGGTGAGAAGATGGAGGAAGAGACCCTCTTGAAGGTCGAGGAATACATCGACGGAAAGATTGAGATCCCCGTTGCTGAACGCGATCAGATCGGCAGAACCGTCGATTATGTTGAGGGCCGTAACCGTTACATCGGCTACCTGATCTCTATGAGCAAGTACAGCTTCAAGGGCGTCAAGGTCGGTCTCGACGTTGCGAACGGCGCCGCGTGGAATATCGCGAAGGGCGTGTTTAACGCGCTGGGCGCTAAGACCTACGTTATGAACGACAGCCCCGACGGCTATAACATCAACACCGACTGCGGCTCTACTCACATCGAGCATCTCCAGAAGTTCGTTGTCGAAAAGGGTCTTGATATCGGTTTCGCTTACGACGGCGACGCTGACCGCTGCCTGTGTGTAGACGAGAAGGGCAACGTTGTTACCGGCGACCACATCCTCTATGTGTACGGTCTTTACATGAAAGAGCGCGGCAAGCTGCTCAACAACAAGGTTGTCACCACCATTATGTCTAACTTCGGTCTGTACAAGGCGCTGGATAAGGTCGGCATCGAGTACGAGAAGACCGCTGTCGGCGACAAGTACGTTTACGAGAACATGGTGCAGACCGGCAACCGTATCGGCGGTGAGCAGAGCGGTCACATCATCTTCAGCAAGTACGCTACCACCGGCGACGGTATCCTGACCTCCCTCAAGATGATGGAAGTCATGCTCGCAAAGCAGAAGCCCATGAGCGAGCTGGCGGCTCCCTGCAAGTTCTATCCGCAGGTTTTGAAGAACGTTCGCGTGAAGTCCAAGCCCGATGCGCAGAACGATCCCGACGTTCAGGCTGCTGTTAAGAAGGTTGCTGAGGTTCTCGGCGACGACGGCCGTATCCTTGTCCGTGAGAGCGGCACCGAGCCTGTTATCCGCGTTATGGTAGAAGCCGACAGCGACGAAATCTGCGAGAAGTACGTAGACGAAGT
>CACWTM010000074.1 GCA_902763855.1 uncultured Ruminococcus sp.
TCTGAGCGACGACCAGAAGGCATACGTCGACGAAGACACCGTCAAGAAGCTGACCGACGCCGAAGAAGCGCTGAACACCCCCGTCCTCCTGGGTGATGTTGACGGCGACGGCGAGGTTACTTCTCTCGACGCAACCCTGATCCAGCGTCAGATCGCGTTTATGGACGTTAAGGACTTCAACGAGACAGCCGCTGACGTAGACGGCGACGGCGAGGTTACCTCTCTCGACGCTACCTACATCCAGCGCTACCTGGCGTTCATGGACGTCAAGTTCCCGATCGAACAGCCGATCTGATTATCCGATAATCATCATTGAAAATTCCTCTCGGAGGATGGAGCCCACGCTCCATCCTCCTTTTTTTTTTCGTACAGTATCTCTCCGAAAAAAACTAAACATAAAAAACAGCGGCATATTATAGGTGCTTTTCCCCCGATCATCATCCGTCACTCGGTGAAAGCCACCCCGCTGTTGTGCCGCACTCTCCGCTTTTCTAAAAAATACAGGTATCGAGTGTTGCAACAGTACGATTAATATGGTATGATATATGAACAGTTGAATCATATCTCAATTCATTTTTTAGGAGGAAATATCTGATGACCATCACAAAAACACAGGAAGGCGCCAAGCTTACGGTTGCCATCGAAGGCGAATTAAACACCAACACCGCTCCCGAACTGGAAAAGGAATTTGAAACCTGTCTTGACGGGATCACAACACTGGTGATCGACGCTCAGAAAATGGATTATATCTCCAGCGCGGGTCTGCGCGCGCTGTTCGGCGCCGCCGAGGTCATGCAGGAAAACGGCGACATGTGCGTTATCAACGCGAACGACGCGGTCAAGAACATTTTTGAAATTACAGGCTTTGTTGATATTATCGACGTAAAATGAAACGCTTGGAGATACCTGCCGAAAAAGCAAGGTTGACCGAGGTTCTCGACTTTGTTCTCGGTTATGCTAAGGAACTCGGATTTGAGGAAAAAGAGCTTTTTCAGTTAAAGGTCTGCGCCGAAGAGATTTTTGTCAACGTCGCGAGCTACGCGTATGCGCCCGATACGGGTCTCATTACCGTAACCGCTGACGGAAGTACCGATCCTCTGACGGTTACGCTGTCGTTTATTGACAGCGGTACGCCCTTTGACCCTCTGGCTAAGCCCGATCCCGCAAAAAAACGTCCCTTGTCACAAGCGAAAAAAGGGGGACTTGGGATCTTTATCACGAAGAAGCTAATGGATGAAGTGAGCTACGCGTATCAAGACGGAAGAAACGTCATGACGATCAGGAAGACTCGTTCTGACAACGGAGAACAGCCATGAGTAAAATACCGAAGAAAAAAAGAAAAAAGCTGACTGCCAAGGCAATACTTGGTTTGATTTTTGTTCTTGCTTTTATCGTCGTTTTTGTCTGTATCGGTATCACATGGCGTTATATCAACGACTTTGATGACAGCCACTACGGAACCGCTTTTACGTTGACCCACACGGCGTCCGAGTATATCGACGGCGAAAAGACGATCGGGTATTACGAGAACGGCGAAGCGGATGACTACTACGGACAGGTACAGGAATTTCTCGAGCTTTTGCGATCGGAAGGCGATCTGAACCGCATGTATGTTTTTGTGCCGTCGGAGGATGAGCTTGTAACCGTTTGGAGTACCGACAGCGCTGCCGGGAATACGCTTGGCGCCCGTCAGGCGTTTGAGGGAGAATATAAGAAAAGCGCGATGGGTTCCTTTTTCGGTGATCCCGAACAAAACGTGTACCTCAGCGAACAAAGCGACAACAAGCTGCTTGTTACCGCGTTTTCGCCGATTCGTGACAGAAGCGGCAATCCGATCGCCCTGGTTGCCTCTGAGTTTCAGGGAGAGAGCATCCTTATCAAGATCACAGAGTTCAACCTTGCCACGCTGGGGATCGTACTGATATCCAGTATCATCCCGATCATCATCTTCTACAAAAAGACAAAAAAAGGCGTGCTGATGCCGATCAAGAGGTTGAATACCGCCGCGAAGCAAATTGTGGGAGATCTGGAGTCGGAGAAGCTCGTTTCACCGGATATTCACACCGGCGACGAGATCGAGGAGCTTTCCGATTCGTTTGAGCAAATGAACGTGGAGCTGTGCGATTATATCGGACAGCTCAGATTGGCGACCGCCGAAAAAGAGCGTATCGGCGCGGAGCTGAATATGGCGAAGGATATTCAGGCAGCTCAACTCCCGAGCACATTCCCCGCGTTTTCCGACAGAAAGGATTTTGACATCTACGCGTCGATGACTCCCGCTAAGGAGGTCGGCGGAGATTTCTATGATTTCTTCCTCGTCGACGACGATCATCTCGCGATGGTAATCGCCGATGTTTCGGGAAAGGGAATCCCCGCGTCGCTGTTCATGATGATCTCAAAGATCTTGTTAAAAAATCGTCTCAAGGCGGGGGACAGCCCCTCTGCGGCGCTCGAGAAGGTCAACAACCAGCTGATCGAAACCAACAACATCAAGCCCAAGCAGTTTGTTACCGTTTGGCTTGCGGTGCTGGAGCTTTCAACAGGAAAGGGAAAAGCCGCTAACGCGGGTCATGAGCACCCCGTTCTCAAGCGAGCCGACGGTGCGTACGAGCTCGTCGAGTACAGGCACTCACCGCCCGTATCCCTGGTCAGAAAACTGCGTTTTCGTGAGCATGATTTCGAAATGAGAGCAGGTGACAGGCTGTTTGTTTATACGGACGGCGTCGCCGAGGCGATGAACAGCGAACGCGAGCTGTTCGGGACTGACCGCTTGCTTACGGTTTTGAACAGTCATCAAAACGCTTCACCGCGGCAGGTGCTGGAGAATGTTACAGAAGGTATCAACGCTTTTGTCGGTGACGCCGAGCAGTTTGATGATATCACAATGCTCAGCTTCGCCTACTACGGTTCCGACGGCGGCACCGATATATCATAATCATTCATATACAAAACTTTCGGGAGGATAGAGATAATGGCAGAAAGCAAGCGATTTTCAAAAGCGTCGTGGGAGATCATGGCGCAGTTGCTTAAAGTTGATAACTTGGAGGAGGCGCTGTCGGGCAGCTTAGAGATCATCGTCAAAACGCTGAACAGCGAAGCGGGAGCGATATGGCTTCTCGATCCCAAGACCGACAGACTGTCGCCTGTTTTCCATATCGGCCCCGCCGATATCTCCAACATCAGCGTGGAGAACGGTCTGGGCATTGAGGGCATTGTGACGCAGACGGGCAAATCCGTGTTCGTAGAGGACGCCGCATCGGACACCCGTTTTGACGGCACTGTTTTTGACGACAACGATCTGGTCACCAAAACGATGATCTGTGTACCGCTCAACAACACCCATGATATCATCGGCTGCGTTCAGATCGTCAACAAGCTCGACGGCACGCTGTACGATGAAGAGGAAATGCAGCTTTGTGAGCGCATGGCTTCTCTCGCGGCGATCACGATTGATGAAAAAGGGCTGATCGTTGATCTCGAGGAGAAGAAAGAACTCCTCGCGACCCTGCGCAACATCACCAAAGAATTTCAGACCGGCGATACCACGCTCAAGGTATTGAAGGGCATTAACCTCGATATCTATAAGAACGAGTTTATCGTTGTGCTCGGTGAATCCGGCTGCGGTAAATCCACGATGATGAATATTGTCGGCGGAATGGATTTCCTGACGACAGGCGAGCTGACGATTGAGGGAAAGGACTTTTCCCATCCCTCGGACGATGAGCTGACCAAATACCGCCGCGACTACATCGGCTTTATCTTCCAGTCGTATAACCTGATGCCCAACCTGACGGCGCTTGAGAACGTTGAATTTATCGCGGAGCTTGCGGAGAATCCCATGGACTCCAGGGATGCGCTCGCCAAGGTCAATATGTCCCAGCGCGAGAACAACTACCCCGGCCAGATGTCGGGCGGTCAGCAGCAGCGCGTTTCCATCGCGCGCGCGATCGTGAAGAGACCCAAGCTGATCCTTGCCGACGAGCCTACCGCGGCGCTTGACTATACCACAAGCATCGAGGTGCTCCAGACCATCGAGGATATCGTTAAAACACAGGGTACCACCGTTATGATGATTACGCATAACGTGGAGATCGCCAAGATGGCGGATCGTGTGGTCAAAGTGCGCAACGGCAAGATCGCTTCCATCAAGAAAAACATGCACCCGCTTCACGCCGAAGAGTTGATCTGGTAAGGCGGGAAAGGGGTTCAACATGAAAAAAACACAGGTTAAGGACGCAACGCGCAATATCAAAAAGAACCTGCTCTCGTGGATCTCCGTTGTCTTTATCGCGGCGATGGCGGCGTCGTCCTATCTCGGTATCTGTTACTCCGCCGCGTCGATGCGCAGCGCGGGCGACAACTTTTACCAAAGAACGTCCTTCAGGGATTTTGAGGTTACCTCGTCACTGCTTCTGACAAGTGCGGATATCGACGCCTTGATGGCGGATGAAGACGTCAAGGATGTCGAAGGCGTCTATTTCGCAAACGCAAAAGTCAGCAGCGGCGATGTTCACGAGAACGTCAACATCGTTTCTGTCAGCGAAAGGATCAACATCCCCGAGATCACCGAGGGTACTCTGCCGCAAAAGGCGGATGAATGTGCTCTTGAGCATACCATCGCGGAAAAGCTCGGATACACAATCGGAGATACCGTCACCGCTTGTGACGATCAGGGCGATATACCGAAGTTTTTGAAGGGTAAAGAATACAAAATCACCGGTATTGTTCTGCATCCCGACCATCTCGCAAAGCCCGATTTCGCTCCCGGCAACCGATATATTCTGGTCGCGCCCAACGCTTTTGACGATGAACAGCTTGACGGCTGTTTCATGAGAGCCGAGGTCTTACTCAAGTCTACCGAGGGTATGAGCCGTTTCAGCGACGAGTATAAAAAGAAAACGGACGCCGCACAAGAACGCCTGAACGTGCTTGCCGACGAAAGGTCGGCGATGCGCACCACCGAGATCAGGGATAAGGCGCAGGCCGGGATTGACGACGGTCAGCAAAAGCTTGACGAAGCAAAAGAAAAGCTGGATAACGGCAGAACAGAACTGGATAACGGAAAAGACACGATCACCGAGAACGAAGATAAGCTCAAAAGCGCGAAAACAGAGCTCGATAACGGCAAGCAAACGTTGGATAGTTCAAAATCCAAGCTGGACAGCGCTGAGGTCACGCTGAGCAACTCCAAGTATCTGCTTGACGCGGCGGAGGATGAGCTTTACACCTCGGATCAAAAGCTGACTTCGGCTAAATCCGAGCTTGACATAAACGAGCAAAAGCTTGACGCGGCAAAATCAGAGCTCGACGCCAACAAGGAGAAGCTCGATGAAGCCGAAGAAGAACTCAGCTTCTTGAAGGAATTGCTCGACATCGCGGAACAGGCGCTGAACGAAGCGAAGAGCGCGACGCCCGAAGAGCTCGCCGAGATGACGCCCGAGGAGCTGGAGGTTTATGAAGCGATCGTGTCAGCCGCCGAAGAGCTGTATAATGAGGGCTTAGCCGCGTATAACGAAGGAAAGCAGCAGTACGACGACGGTAAAGCCAAATACGACAGCGCTTTGGCACAGTACGAAGACGGTAAAGCCAAGTATGACAGCGCTGTAGCGCAGTATGAGGACGGCTTGGCGGAGTATGAGGCAGGAACGGCTGAATATTACGCGGGGCTTTCGCAGTATGAGTCGGGATTGGCGGAGTATAACAGCGGCAAAGCGCAGTATGACGAAGGCGTCGCAAAGTACACCGCCGGCATGCAGGAATATGAAAACGGCGTCAGTGAGCTTGAGAAAGGCAAAACGACCCTCGCCGATAAAGAGGTCGAGTACAACGACGCCGTAGAAGAATACGAAAAGAACGTACAAAAGCTTGAAGACGCCAAGGAAGACCTCGCCGCGCTGAAGGATTGCAGCTGGTTTGTGTTTGATGTAGGCTCTAACGGCGGATACATGCACCTTTCGCTTTCGGCACAGAGCATCTCCAACCTGAGCATCACCTTCTCGCTGTTCTTTGTTGTCATCGCCGCCCTTGTCATTTACACGACCATCAAGCGCATTGTGGACGAGCAAAGGAAGCTGGTCGGCGCGACAAAGGCACTCGGCTTCTACAACCGAGAGATCTTGGGAAAATATCTTGTCTTTGGTATCACCGCGACCATCGTCGGCGCTCTGATCGGTATTCTCGCGGGATACTTTGTGATCCAGGGCGTGGTGCTCAACTCTTACGGCAATATGTATGTGATCGGACAGATCCCCGCGGGTATCCTGGTCGGTACTTCGGTGATTGCCGTCGGTCTGGCGATTGTGCTTGCCGTAGCGGCGGTAACGATCTCCTGCCTGAGTCTGATGCGCTCTACCGCGATGGATCTGATGAGAGAAAAACAGCCGAAGGCATGGAAAAGCTCCGGACAGTCCAAGAGCGGCGGCAGCCTGTACTCACGGCTGATCCTCCGCAATATGCGCTCTGATCTTGCCCGCGTCATCGTGACGACCGTCAGCGTTGCGGGGTGCTGTGCGCTTCTGGTGATCGGCTTTACCCTGCGCGGCAGCGTCAGCAGTGTCGCCGACAAGCAGTACGGCGATATCGTGAAATATGACGAAAGGCTGACTTTTAACCCCGGCGTGTCCGCCGACGCTGAGAAAGAGATCGAAGCGATCCTTGGCGACTCAGGCACAACGTGGGTCAAGGCGCAAACCGGCTTGCGCGCCTTTAAGGCCGGCAGCGATGTGGAGTACACCGATCTGATCTGCGGCGATATGGAAGCGCTCTCCGAGTACTATAACTTCAAGACGTGGAAAAAGGACAGCAAGATACCGACTGACGCGGACGGCGTGTTCATCCAGTCCAGAACCACCGAGACCTCGGGAAAGAAAGAGGGAGACTCCGTCATCGTCTACGACAGCACCATGGCGCCGAATGAGGTGAGAGTTGCGGGCGTGTTCAACAATTATATGGGACGCAACATGATAATGAACGAAGCGTCCTATGAAAAGTACTTCGGTGAAAAGCCCGAGATGAACACCTATTTTCTGTACATGAACGGAGCAGACAAGGAAAAGCTGGTTGAAAAGCTCAATCAGGTCAAGGGCTACGAGAGCCTTTCTCCTGCCAATGAGGACAAAGCTAAGCTGGAGCTTGTGACGAACGTATTCAACAAGGTAGCGATCCTGCTGCTGGTGATCGCGGGCTTGATGGCGTATTTCATCCTTCTCAACATCACGAAGATGTACGTCAACCAAAAGACGCGCGAGCTGACGATCATGCGCATCAACGGCTTCACCGTCAAAGAGGTTAAGCGGTACCTGAACACCGAAACGATCATCACCTCGTTGATCGGTATCCTGCTCGGTATTGGCATAGGCGCTTTGATGGGCTATATCGTTATCCGATTTATCGAGATGCCGCACGCCCAGTTTGTCAGGGATCCGTTTGTGTTAGGATGGGTGATTAGCACCGTCATCACGGCGGTCTTCTCCGTTGTTATCAACGCGTTCGGAACGAGAAAGGTTAAGAACCTCAAGCTGACCGACGCCTGATGACCGATAGCGAAAACAATCATAGAGGGCTGTCGCATCCGGACAGACCCGCAAACAGGACCGGGTATCCCGAAAGGGCTGACCGGTCCTGTGTTTTCTGCGCGTATTCTCACAACGGGGGGGAGCTATGGAAGAATACAAGCGGTATCTGAAGGAATGTATACGCGATCCGTAAGAAAAGCTGTGCTCTTGCTTTTTTTGACATTAGTGTGTACAATGAATCTGGAAACAACATACTTTTTATCACTGTTTCCGCCGCGCTGATCAGCGCGCTTTCTCTGCGCGGGACAGAGCAAATGAATTTCTTCCACGCCGCTTATTATACGGTGACGATGATCCTCGACGCAGGCTGTATCGAGTCTGTCATACAGGATATCGGCGCTACGGGCGTTGCGCTGACCTTGACCTGCCTTTCGGTTATCATCATCGGTATGATCACTTTCACGGGAGCGGTCATCGGTTATTTTACCAACATTCTCAACGATTTTATCGAGAGCGCGAACGCGGGCAATACGCGGCTGTATCTGTCCGATCACACAGTCATTCTTAACTGGAACGCCAGAGCGCCTGAGATCGTCAACGATCTTTTGTACAGCGATCACAAGGAAACGGTGGTGGCGCTGGTCAAATCGGGCGGCGAAGAGATCAAAAAGGAGATCGAAGAAAGACTCCGTCTGACGATTGAAAAAGAGAACAAGGCTGCGGCGTTTTATACCGACCCCGTGCGGACAAGCGACGGGATCGGCTATATCCGCGAGTACCTCTCGGCGCACACACATGCCATACCTCTTACTTTGCTTTCTCATAACGGTGAAGACTTCTGCTGCTATTCGGCGGAGTGTCAGAGGGATATCGCTATAACGCGTCAGCTCAAAGGTACGGATTTCAGTGTTCTGCTGAACGATACGCAAAGTGAATGTAAGAGAGTGGTTCTGATCGGTCACAACAGCAAGACAGAAGAGATCATGGACTGCTACGGAGCTTATATAGCATGTCAAACACGCAGTCAGAAGAGCAGCACGCTGAAGGTTACCGTGATTGATGATTCCGACAGCGTCAAACGAATGGATGATCACCGACCCGAGACATTATGATATCGTCAGGGGCTACCATAGGGTTGACGCGGTCATCAGCAACCGCTTTACGGGCAATATCATTACGCAGATAGGGGAGAAAGAGGCGATATATGATTTCTATAAGGACTTGCTGAGTTATTCTGCCGATCAGCCGGGCGGTCAATGCAGGAAGCCCCAGCTGAAAAAGGTCTCGTCCTTCTTCAAAGAAACGCCTCTTCCGTGCACGGCTTACGATTTGGTGCGCGCTGTCTTTGAAGCGTCTGTGGCGACAGCCGAAGCCTCGAACAAGCGATATCCCACACTGGTTCTCGGCTATGTCAAAGCTGACGGTGAAACGGTCATTTTCAGCGGCGATTTGGCTCAAATCAATGTTTCGCTTAAAGCGGAAGATAAGGTGATTATCTATTCTGAGTTTTCATGAGCTCGAACGTTCTCTGTACAGGAGCGTTTTCCGCGCGTTTCTCGTTAAAGGAAAACGTGAAACAGGTTTTGCTTACAGATTCAGAGTATCTCATTGTTAGCCAAATCAAAGATTTGGACAACACCTCAAGCCTGCCTGCGCCCTCCGCCGTGCTCTGCAAAATTTATCCCTAATATCTGATTAAATCTTTTTATTTCGGTTTATCATGATTTAAACAGTTATCCGATCATCTCATACCTGCTCATAATCAGGCTGACGATGTCATTTGTCCTGACACGCATATGCAAATCGGCGATGACCTTTCTGATGACCTCCTCGTTCACCTCGGGGAGGTATTCTTTATACTGCGGATGGTTGTCCGCCAGGTCGTTGAACAGGCGGATCAGGAGGTCGGACTTCTTCGGCGCTTTCGGGTAGCCGCGCGCGATCAGCGCCATGTTGTGGTCAAAGAGGGGAGACAGCCCGATCAGCTCGCCTGTCTTGATATCGCGCATCAGACCGAAGTTCGCCGTGTGTCGGTCGGGGTTGGCAACGATGGTGTCGAGGAAGATCATGCGGACATAATCGGGGATCGCCTGCGGACAGATTTCCTGCAGTCTTTCGACCACATCCTCATAGTCGTCGTTGTCGTCCATGAAGGTCGAGGCAGGCTCGAAGTTGACCTCAGCCGCGTTGGTAAAGTCCAATGTTTTGACACAGTGATCACCGCGCTCATAGATCGCCATATTCATGCCGAGCGCCGCGCCGAAACGAGCGATAAACAGCTCGGAAAACATCTCATCGTGATTCGCCGACTTATACATCCACCACTTGCCGTCGATCAGACGCCAGCACTTCTCAAAGCTGCCGATATTGGTCAGCTCAGGGGTACGGCTGTGCTTGGCGTTCGCGGCGCGGTTGAAGCTGTCATAGGTGCCTTTGAGGGCGAGACGCGCAAAGTAATCGTCGCTGAACTTCACGTCCGCGTAGGTCAGATCGCTGTCGAGCGGCTTGATCCAATAGTTATCGGTGATGGTCGCGCCGTTGACATGGATCACGGTGGAGATATCGTCCTTCTCCTTGAGCCGAAGCGCTTTCTTCAACAGGCGGGAGTTGGCGCGGTGAGAGTCGATCGCACGGGTCTCCAGCCATAGCTCGGCGTTATGAACGCGCTTGAGGTACAGCGGAAGAAGGGTGTCATTCAGCACGGTTAGCTCGCCGTTCTCCCACTTCGCCGCAGCGGTATCGCCGGACATGATGTAGTAATTCTGCATGGTCATCTCACTGCGCCTCCTTAGGCTCGTCGGGAATGAACTCCATGATATCGTCAAGGGAGCAGTTGAGCGCTCCGCAGATCTTGCCGAGGACTTCGGTGGTGATATTCTCACCCTTGCCCATCTTGCTGATCGTATAGGTGCTGATGCCCGCAGCGGCAGCCAGATCCTTCTTTTTCATATCCTTGTCGATCAACAGCTTCCACAGCTTTTTGTATGAAACAGCCATAATCTCACCTCTGTGTTGTAGTGAACGGCAGAGCTTTGCCGTATATCAAATTCATTATACCGAAACAGCGCGAAGATTTCAACAACAAATTTAGCGAAAGCTAAAATATTTAAGGATATTTAAGGATATTTGAGGGTGAATAGAATTGTTTTTCACATTCCTCCATAGCTCGTTCGGCAGAGAATTACAAGATTCTTAACACGGACTGTTCAGGAAGAGGATTTCACTTAAATGGCCTATTTAAGGCAAAACGGTTTAGAGTCCCGTTCTATAAATTGCTCTTATGAGCCCTGAGTGAGACAGGGCAGATATTCCTCGTTAGCTCAGTCGGTAGAGCATGCGGCTGTTAACCGCAGGGTCGTTGGTTCGAGTCCAACACGGGGAGCCAAAAGAATACTCACTATCAACAGT
>CACWTM010000075.1 GCA_902763855.1 uncultured Ruminococcus sp.
CGGTCAGGGCGTTGAGTTCGACTATTCTACCGTTCACGCGGTACAGACGATCCGCAGAGCGGGCTATGAAGCGATCATCATCAACAACAATCCCGAGACCGTCTCGACCGACTACACCACCGCCGACAAGCTCTACTTTGAGCCGCTGACTCCCGAGGACGTCATGGCGATCATCGACTTTGAACAGCCGGAGGGCGTCATCGCTTCTCTGGGCGGTCAGACTGCCATCAACCTCGCGCAGCCGCTGATGGACAGAGGCGTGAAGATTATCGGTACCGACTGCGCGGCAATAGAAAGAGCCGAGAACCGCGACAGCTTCAACGCTATTATTAAAGAATTAGGTATTCCGCAGCCCGCGGGTCACGCGGTTACCTCGATCGAGGCAGGCGTCAAGGCGGCTGAGGAGATCGGCTATCCGGTACTTGTCCGTCCGTCCTTCGTCCTCGGCGGTCGCGCGATGCAGATCGTCTCGAAGGAAGAAGACCTCAGACACTATCTGAAGACCGCGGTTGAGATCGACGAGGATAAGCCCGTTCTGGTTGACAAGTACATCATGGGCAAAGAGGTCGAGGTTGACGCGATCTGTGACGGCGTAGACGTATTCGTCCCCGGTATCATGGAGCTGGTCGAGAGAACCGGCGTTCACTCGGGCGACTCGATCAGCGTCTATCCCTCCTTCTCGATCAGCGACAAGGTCAAGGGTATCATCCTGCAATACGCGAAGAAGCTCGGCAAAGCCATCGGCATCGTCGGTCTGTACAATATCCAGTTTATCGTAGACGAAAACGAAGATGTTTATATCATCGAGGTCAACCCGAGATCGTCGAGAACCGTACCGTTCCTGTCGAAGTCCACGGGCTACTCCCTCGCGGATATCGCGACCGAGGTCATCCTCGGCAAATCGCTCAAGGAGCAGGGCATCTTTCAGCTCTATCCGGAGGAGAAGAAGAGATATTACGTCAAGGTTCCGGTATTCTCGTTCCAGAAGATCAAGGGTCTCGACGCATATCTCTCTCCTGAGATGAAGAGTACCGGCGAAGCGATCGGTTACGACAAAAAGCTGTCGAGAGCGATGTACAAGGCGCTTGTCGCGGCAGGCACCAAGGTGCAGAACTACGGCACGGTCATCCGCCGCTTCTACGACCTGGGCTTCAACATCGAGGCGACCGATCTGACCGCCAAGACCATGCGTGAGCACGGTATCCGCACCAGAACGCTGAGAAAGCTCAGCGAGGGTTCTACCCAGATTCTCGACGCGATCCGTGCCGGCTACGTCAGCTACGTCATCAACACCCGCGCGATCATGTCGGGCGTTCACTATGAGGACGGTACCGCGATCCGCCAGACGGCGGTCGAAAACGGCGTGACGATCTTTACCTCGCTCGATACTGTCCGCGTACTGCTCGACGTTCTCGAGGAAACGACCCTCACGATTTCCACCATTGACGCATGACGCGCGCGTCCTTATTCCGCCTTTTGTAAAGTCGGCGATTGACTGCCGGCATGAACGGCGGACATATGTAAAAATCAACTTTGATGAGGTGAAGTATGCAAGATACCATTTTTACCGTCATTGAAAATACAAAAATTGCGAAGGATGTTTACAAAATGCTCCTTAGCGGCGATACCTCGGCGATCAAAGGCGCCGGGGGTTTCGTCAATATACAGCTCGACGGCTTCTACCTGCGCCGCCCGATCTCCGTCTGTGACGTCGAGGGCGACGTGCTGACCCTGATCTACAAGGTGGTCGGCAAGGGAACGGCAGCGATGAGCGAGATGGCTCAAGATACACAGCTGCGGCTCCTGACGGGTCTGGGCAACGGCTATGACCT
Source organism: uncultured Ruminococcus sp. (assembly GCA_902763855.1). GTDB lineage: Bacteria > Bacillota > Clostridia > Oscillospirales > Acutalibacteraceae > Ruminococcoides. The sequence continues at coordinate 1,833 of CACWTM010000075.1, forward strand.
GACCGAAGCGGGTGAGAGACCTCTCCTGATCGGCGGCGGCGTCGGTGTTCCGCCGATGTACCTGCTCGCCAAAAGATTGCTCGCACAGGGCAAGCAGGTCAGCGTTATCCTCGGCTTCAATACCGCCGACGAGGTTTTTTATGAAGACGAGTTCAAGGCGCTCGGCTGTGACGTCAGGGTCACGACCGTCGACGGTTCTCACGGCGTGAAGGGCTTTGTCACCGACGCTCTGCCCGAGGATTACACCTATTTTTACACCTGCGGCCCTATGCCGATGTTCAAAGCGCTGTATAAGGCGACAAAGACTTCGGGACAGTTCAGCTTTGAAGAGCGCATGGGCTGCGGCTTCGGCGCTTGCATGGGCTGTTCCTGCAAGACGATCACCGGCTACAAGCGCATCTGCAAGGATGGGCCTGTGCTGAAAAAGGAGGAGATCATATGGGCAGACTGAGCGTGAATCTCTGCGGGATCGACATGGACAACCCCGTCATCCCCGCGTCGGGAACCTTCGGCTACGGCTACGAGTTCAACGAGTGGTACGATATCAATCTCCTCGGCACATTTTCCTTTAAGGGTACGACGCGCGATCCGCGTTTCGGCAATCCCACGCCCCGTATCGCCGAGTGTACCTCGGGCATGATTAACGCCGTCGGTCTCCAGAACCCCGGTGTGGACAAGGTCATCGCGGAAGAACTGCCGAAGCTGAAACAATGTTTTCATAAGCCCGTGATGGCGAACGTCAGCGGCTTTTCGGTGGAGGATTACGCCTACACCTGTGAGCGGTTGGATAAAGAAGAACAGGTCGGATGGCTCGAGGTCAACGTCAGCTGTCCGAACGTCCACGGCGGCGGGATGAGCTTCGGCACTTCGCCGCAGGCGGCGGCAGAGGTCACAAAAGCCGTCAAAGCCGTGACGACAAAACCCGTCATCGTCAAGCTCAGCCCGAATGTCACCGATATCGTTTCGATCGCGAAAGCGTGTGAAGAAGCAGGAGCGGACGGTATCAGCCTGATTAACACCCTGCTCGGCATGCGCATTGATCTGAGGACAAAGCGTCCCGTTATCAAAAACACGATGGGCGGCTTTTCGGGTCCCGCGATCTTCCCGGTCGCGCTGCGCATGGTCTACCAGGTGGCGCAAGCGGTGAAGATCCCTGTCGTCGGCATGGGCGGCGTGAGCTGTGCCGAGGACGTCGTCGAAATGATGCTTGCCGGCGCGACTGCGGTTGAGGTCGGCGCACAAAACTTAGTCGATCCCATGGCGTGCAAGAAGATCATCGACGATCTTCCTGCCGTGATGGACAAATATCACATCAAAAATCTGTCAGATATCATAGGAGGGGTACAGAATGGGTAAGGACGTCATCGTAGCCTGCGACTTTGCGAGCGCAGAAGCTACCTTTAACTTCCTCGACAAATTCGAGAACGAAGAGCGCAAGCCCTTTGTCAAGATCGGTATGGAGCTGTATTACGCGGAGGGTCCGTCGATCGTGCGCGAGATCAAGAAGAGAGGTCACAAGATCTTCCTTGACTTAAAGCTCCACGATATCCCCAACACCGTCAAGAAAGCCATGCGCGTTCTGTCAAACCTCGACGTCGACATCACCAACCTCCACGCGTCGGGCACCAAGGCGATGATGAAAGCCGCTCTGGAGGGTCTGACCCGCGAGGACGGCACACGGCCGCTTTTGATCGCGGTCACCCAGCTGACCTCGACCGATCAGCAGGCGATGGAAAACGATCTGCTCATCAAGGAGCCCATCGACAAGGTCGTCATGCATTATGCAAAGTGCGCTGAAGAAAGCGGCCTCGACGGTGTTGTCTGTTCACCGCTGGAGGCCGGCAAGGTACATGATACCTGCGGCAAGGACTTTTTGACCGTGACTCCCGGCGTGCGCTTTGCGGACGGCGATATCGGCGACCAGAAGCGCGTTATGACGCCTGCCGCCGCAAAGGAGATCGGCTCCGACTATATCGTTGTCGGCAGACCGATCACCCAGGCTGACGATCCCGTCGCGGCGTACAGAAGATGTGTGGAAGAGTTTGTAGGGTAATGATACAAAGTGTCATTGCGAGGGGCTTTAGCCCCGTGGCAATCCCCTTGTCATTACGACCGGTTGCAATCGGATGGGGATTCCCACGCCGCAGACAGGAGTCTGCTCCTCGGAATGACAATTGATAACGGAGGAATGATTAATGGAACTGAACATTAAAATCGCAAAGGATTTATTAAAGATAAAGGCGGTGTTTTTCCGCCCCGAAGAGCCCTTCACCTGGGCGAGCGGCATCAAAAGCCCCGTCTACTGCGACAACCGCCTGACCCTCTCGGATCAGGGCGTACGCACCGATGTGGAAGAGGGTCTCGCACAGCTGATTCAAGAGAACTATCCCGACGCCGAGGTGCTGATGGGCACCTCCACCGCGGGTATCGCCCACGCCGCCATCACCGCCCATATCATGGGTTTGCCGATGGGCTACGTCCGTTCCGGTCACAAGGATCACGGCAGACAGAACCAGATCGAGGGCAGACTGGAGAAGGGTCAGAAGGTCGTTGTCGTCGAGGATCTGATCTCCACCGGCGGCTCGGTGCTGGAGGTTGTCGACGTCCTGCGTGAAGCAGGCGCCGAGGTGCTCGGCATCGTATCCATCTTCACCTACGGCATGCAGAAGGGTCTTGACCGCTTAGCCGCCGCGGATGTGAAGAACATCTCGCTGACCAACTTCGACGTGATCGCCGAGGTCGCCGCCGAGGACGGCTACATCAAAGCGGAGGACGTCGAAAGACTTATCAAATTCCGCAACAATCCCTCTGATGAGAGCTGGATCGGAGAAAAAGCATGAGAAGCGTGATCGACATCGTCGACCTCTCGGTAGAGGAACTCGACGCGCTGATGAAGACCGCCTGCGATATCATCGACAATCCCGAAAAGTATCAGGAGGTGTGCCGGCACAAAAAGCTCGCGACCCTGTTCTTTGAGCCGTCGACCCGTACCCGCCTGAGCTTTGAAGCCGCGATGTACGAGCTGGGCGGCAACGTGATCTCGGTATCCTCGGCGAACAATTCTTCCGCCGCCAAGGGCGAGTCTGTCGCCGATACCGCTAAAACCGTTTCCTGCTATGCCGATATCATCGCCATGCGCCATCCGAAAGAGGGCGCGGCGCTGGTTGCGTCGCGAGCAGCCTCCATCCCCGTCATCAACGCGGGCGACGGCGGTCACAACCACCCGACCCAGACCCTCGCCGATCTCTTGACCATCTATCGCGAGAAGGGCGGCATGGATAACCTGACCATCGGTCTGTGCGGCGACCTGAAGTTCGGCAGAACGGTACATTCGTTGATCAACGCGATGTCGCGCTACAAGAACGTCAAGTTTGTTCTTATTTCTCCTGAAGAATTAAAAGTACCGAGCTACGTCAAAAAAGACGTGCTCCAGCGCAACCGTATCCCTTACTATCAGACCACCGACCTCGAGGACGCGATCGGCGACCTCGATATCCTCTATATGACGCGTGTCCAGCGTGAACGCTTTTTCAACGAAGAGGATTACCTGCGACTCAAGGACAGCTACATCCTTACCCCGCAAAAGCTGAACAACGCCAGAGAGGATCTGTGCATCATGCACCCCCTGCCGCGCGTCAACGAGATCAGCGTCGCGATCGACGGCGATCCCCGCGCCTGCTACTTCAAGCAGGTCGCAAACGGCAAGTACATGCGCATGGCGCTGATCTTAAAGCTCTTAAAGGAGGCGGGCACGATATGAACATAGATTCCATCCGTGACGGTATCGTCATCGACCACATCACCGCAGGACGCGGCATGCGGCTGTATGAGCTTTTGAACCTCGATTCTCTCGACTGCTCCGTCGCGATCATCAAGAACGTCACCTCCAAGAAGATGGGGAAGAAGGACATCATCAAGATCGACTCCCGCACCCACATCAACATGGACGTCATCGGTTTTGTCGACCCCGGAGCGACCGTCAACATCATCCGCGACGGCGAGCTCAAGCGCAAGCGCTGTATCGACATGCCCGAGGAGCTGACAAACGTCATCCGGTGCATGAATCCGCGCTGTATCACGACCACCGAGCAGGAGCTTGACCACGTGTTCCGCCTGACCGACCGTGAAAATAAAATTTACCGCTGTATTTACTGCGAGACCAAAGCTGAAAGGAAATACTGATTATGGCAACTTTTATTAACGAACCTGCCCATACCTTTAACGAATATCTGCTGATCCCGGGCTACTCGTCAAGCGAGTGCATCCCCGCGAACGTCAGCTTAAAAACGCCCCTTGTCAAGTATAAAAAGGGCGAAGAGAGCGCGATCACCATGAACATCCCTCTCGTATCCGCCATCATGCAGGCGGTCTCCGGCGACAAACTCGCCGTAGCCCTCGCGACCCAGGGCGGCGTGAGCTTCATCTACGGTTCTCAGTCTGTTGAGGACGAGGCGGCGATGGTAAAGCGTGCCAAGAGCTACAAGGCGGGCTTCGTCCAGAGCGACTCTAACATCAGCCCCGACGCGACTTTAGCCGACGTCATCGCCCTGACCAAGCGCACCGGCCACAGCACCCTCGCCGTGACCGAGGGCGGCAAGCCCGACGGCAAGCTCCTCGGCGTTGTCACCAGCCGCGACTACCGTATCAGCCGCATGGAGCTGTCAGAGAAGGTCTCTGCCTTTATGACCCCGTTTGACAAGCTGATCTACGCTTATGAGGGCGCGACGCTGTCCGAGTGCAACGACATCATCTGGGATCACAAGCTCAACGCACTGCCGATTGTTACCAAAGAGGGCAATATGCGTTACTTTGTTTTCCGCAAGGACTATGACAGCCACAAGGCGAACCCCAACGAGCTGCTCGACGAGCATAAACGCTACGTTGTCGGCGCGGGTATCAACACGCGCGACTATGCCGAGCGTGTACCGGCGCTGATCGAAGCTGGCGCCGACGTGCTGTGCATTGACTCTTCCGAGGGCTTCTCAGAGTGGCAGAAGCTGACCATCGACTGGATCCGCGAGCATTACGGCGACAGCGTCAAGGTGGGCGCGGGCAACGTCGTTGACGCCGAGGGCTTCCGCTATCTTGCCGACTGCGGCGCCGACTTCATCAAGGTCGGTATCGGCGGCGGCTCGATCTGTATCACCCGCGAGACCAAGGGTATCGGCCGCGGTCAGGCAACCGCGCTGATCGAGGTCTGCGCCGAGCGTGATAAGTATTTTGAAGAGACAGGCGTCTACATCCCCGTCTGCTCCGACGGCGGCATCGTTTACGATCACCACATCACCCTCGCTTTGGCGATGGGCGCGGACTTCATCATGCTGGGCAGATATTTTGCCCGCTTTGACGAAAGCCCGTCCAACAAGGTCTCGATCAACGGCACCTACTATAAAGAGTACTGGGGCGAAGGCTCCCAGCGCGCGAGAAACTGGCAGCGTTACGACCTCGGCGGCGACAAAAAGCTCAGCTTTGAAGAGGGCGTTGACTCCCTCGTACCGTACGCGGGCCCGTTGAAGGACAACGTCGCCCTGTCGCTCTCCAAGGTCAAGTCGACCATGTGCAACTGCGGCGCGCTGACCATCCGCGAGCTGCAGGAAAAGGCGAAGCTGACCCTCGTGTCCGCAACCTCGATCGTCGAGGGCGGCGCGCACGACGTTATCCAAAAGGATAAAAGCTCCGCGATGAAATAAGAGTTCAGTTATGAGTTAGGAGTTAGGAATTAGGAGTTAGGGATTAGGAGTTAGGAATTAATGGTGGGATCAGCAGTGGCGCTTTGCCAATCACTTCGTTATTGGAGCGCTGTTGCATGGGAGTTGTAAGCCAAATCGAGGATTAGTATCAGCCCACAACCATTAATAATTTGTTATGCAAACACCTATCAATCTAAAACGCGTCAGCGTTTCCCTTTCACTCCTCACTTCTCACTCCTAACTAAAACCATTTGGAGGTATATCTATGAAAAAAGTCGGTATCATCATGGGTTCGGACAGCGATCTGCCGATCGTCAAAAAGGCGACCGATATGCTGTCGACCCTCGACATTCCTTTTGAAGTACACGTTTATTCCGCTCACAGAACACCTGTAGAAGCTTCTGAATTTGCGAAAAACGCCCGCGCGAACGGCTTTGGCGCGATCATCGCGGCGGCAGGTATGGCGGCTCACTTGGCGGGAGCGATCGCCGCGAACACCACCCTGCCCGTCATCGGCATCCCCTGCAAGGGCGGCATGATGGACGGTCTGGACGCGCTGCTGTCTACCGTACAGATGCCCACCGGCATCCCGGTCGCGACCGTCGCCCTGAACGGCGCGGCGAACGCGGCGCTGCTGGCGGCGCAGATCATCGCCGTAGAAGACAAGGAACTTGCCGCAAAGCTCGATCAAAAGCGCAAGGCTGACGCGGCAGCGGTTCTGGAAAAAGATAAAGGAATCTTAGAGAGATTATAAGAAAGATAACAGATAATAGATAACAGATAATAGATAACAGCGAGTGGCGGATTTTGCCCGCACCCGATTTATAAATTCAAAAATCCGTAAGGATTTCCCTTCACTATTCTCTGTTCTCTTTTCTCTGTTCTCTGAATCAGGGAGGTAATTATGGGAGGCTTTTTCGGCATCACCTCAAACGAGGATTGCATGATGGATGTGTTCTTCGGCGTTGACTACCATTCTCATCTCGGCACACGGCGCGGCGGTCTCGCCGCCTACGATCCCGAGATCGGTCTCCAGCGCAAGATCCACAACATCGAAAACGCACCGTTTCGTACAAAATTCCAGCATATATTCGGCGAGATGCAGGGTACCTCGGCGATCGGCGTCATCTCCGACACCGACCCCCAGCCGATGCTCATCCGCTCGCATCTCGGCACCTACGCGATCTGCAACGTCGGTATCATCAACAACGCAGAGGAGCTGATCGACCGCCATCTGATGCGCTCGTACGGTCACTTCGACGCGATGACCGGCGGCAAGATCAATTCCACCGAGCTGCTCTCCGCGCTGATCGACACACAGAGCAGCTTTGTAGAGGGTATCATGTTTGCCCAGAGCGTCATCGACGGTACGCAGAACATCCTGATCCTGCGCGAGGACGGCTCCCTGATCGCCGCGCGCGACAAGGTCGGACGCCTGCCCGTCTGTATCGGCAAGAGCGACTACGGCTACGCGGTATCCTTCGAGAGCTACGCCTACCAAAAGCTCGGTTACGAGGATGAGCGCGAGCTGGGTCCCGGCGAGATCGTTATGCTCACCCCCGACAACTTGAAGCAGCTTGAAAAACCCGGCAAGAAGAAGCGCATCTGCTCCTTCCTTTGGAGCTACTACGGCTATCCGACCTCGACCTACGAGGGCGTGAACGTCGAGGTGATGCGCTACCGCAACGGCGCGATCATGGCTCAGCACGACAAAGAAAACCTCGGTGAACTCGACATCGACTATGTCGGCGGCGTTCCCGACTCCGGCACGCCCCACGCGATCGGCTACGCCAACGAGAGCAAACAGCCCTTCGCGCGCGCGTTCATCAAATATACGCCCACCTGGTCGCGCTCCTTCATGCCGACCAACCAGACCGACCGCAACAAGATCGCGAAAATGAAGCAGATTCCGGTCTATGATCTGATTACAGACAAAAACCTGCTCTTTGTCGACGACAGTATCGTCCGCGGCACCCAGCTCAGGGAAACGGTCGAGTTCCTGTATGAGAACGGCGCGAAGAGCGTCCACATGCGCTCCGCGTGTCCGCCGATCATGTACGGCTGCAAGTACCTCAATTTTTCGCGCAATACCTCCGACATGGATTTGATCGCAAGGCGCGTGATCCTCGAGCTCGAGGGAGAAGAGGGCTTCAATCATATCAAAGAGTACGCCGACGGCTCTACGACCCGCGGCAAAAACCTGCGTAAAACCATCTGCGAACAGCTGAAATTCGATTCGCTGGATTTCCAGTCTCTCGACGGTATCGTCGAGGCGATCGGACTGCCTAAGTGCGACCTGTGTACCTACTGCTGGGACGGCGAAGAGTGACGCGGGCACGCGTGCCATTTTTCCGCCTTTTGGAACGTTGGTTATGATCTTGAACGGTATTAACGGCGGGTCATAGATTCGTTGTGTGATGAACCAAGGCTATTAACAACGGGTCACGAATTTCCATTTTATATAGTATTATTTGTTTCAATGCTCTCTTTGAGCAGAAAGGTAAGATATATGATTAACAATTCTAAATCCGAAGCTTACGCCGCGGCGGGCGTTGATATCACCGCGGGCTACAAGGCGGTCGAGCTGATGAAGCAGCACGTCGCGCGCACCGCGACAGCGGGCGTTTGCTCCGACGTGGGCGGCTTCGGCGGTTTGTTTGAGCTTGATTTGACGGGTATCGTGAAGCCCGTTCTGGTCAGCGGCACCGACGGCGTCGGCACCAAGCTGAAATTAGCGTTCCTCATGGACAAGCACGACACGGTCGGTATCGACTGCGTCGCGATGTGCGTCAACGACATCGTCTGCGTAGGCGCAAAGCCGCTCCTGTTCCTCGACTACATCGCCTGCGGCAAGAACGTTCCCGAGCGGATCGCCGACATCGTCAAGGGCGTTGCCGACGGCTGTGTACAGGCGGGCGCGGCGCTGATCGGCGGCGAGACTGCCGAGATGCCCGGCTTCTATCCCGAGGACGAGTACGATCTCGCGGGTTACAGCACCGGCGTGGTCGATAAAGATAAGATCATCGACAACAAGACCATGCAGGTCGGCGACGTTGTGATCGCGCTGCCGTCCTCAGGCGTCCATAGTAACGGCTTCTCGCTGGTCCGCAAGGTCCTTGACGTCGAGAACGCCGACATCAAAACGCCTGTTGACGCGCTGGGCGGCAAGAGCGTGGGCGAGACCCTGCTCACCCCGACCAAGATCTATGTCAAGCCTGTGCTTGCGCTTCTCGAAAAGGTGCAGGTCAAGGGTATCTCCCACATCACCGGCGGCGGCTTTTATGAGAACATCCCGCGTTCTATCCCCGACGGTCTGTGCGCGAAGATCAGCAAAGCGGACGTCCGCGTCCTGCCGATCTTCAAGCTCATCCGGGAGAAGGGCGGTATCTCTGAGCACGATATGTTCAACACCTTCAACATGGGCGTCGGCATGAGCATCGTCGTTCCTGCCGACAAGGCGGACGAAGCGCTCGCTATCCTCAAAGCCGAGGGCGAGGACGCTTATGTCATCGGCGAGATCGTCGAGGCGCAGGGCGAGGAGAAGATCGAGCTATGCTAAAGGCGAAGATAGCTGTGCTCGTGTCCGGCGGCGGCACCAACCTGCAGGCGCTGATCGACGCTGAGCGCGACGGTATCATCCACAGCGGCGAGATCACCCTCGTCATTTCCAACAACCAAAACGCCTATGCGCTGACCCGTGCCGAAAACGCCGGGATCAAAGCGTTGTATATTTCTAAAAAAGAATTAAAATCTCAGGAAGCCTTTGAGACCGCCATGATACAGGCTCTCGAAGAAAACGAGATCGACCTCATCGTTCTCGCGGGCTTCATGTCGATTTTATCCGAGCGTTTCACTTCGCGCTATGACCACCGCATCATCAACATCCATCCGTCGCTGATCCCGTCCTTCTGCGGTCAGGGCTTCTACGGGCTTCGGGTGCACGAGGCGGCGCTCAAAAAGGGCGTGAAGGTCACCGGCGCGACCGTCCACTTTGTCAACGAGATTCCCGACGGCGGCGAGATCATCGCCCAAAAGGCTGTCGAGGTACAGGACGGCGATACGCCCGAGACCCTGCAAAAGCGCGTCATGGAGCAAGCCGAGTGGATCATCCTGCCCCGGTCGGTGGAGAAGGTTTGTGCAAAATTAATTAGGAGTTAGGAGTTAGGAGTTAGGAGTTAATGGCGGGCTTTGCCCACACCCTTATATGATTTAAAATAGTCATTGCGAGGGGCGCAAAGGAAAAGGTAGAGATTGCCACGTCGGAACCATGTTCCTCCTCGCAATGACAATCTGAAATGCGCCCCGT
>CACWTM010000076.1 GCA_902763855.1 uncultured Ruminococcus sp.
CGGTGTTTACCTATGACTTTGACCGCTTCCACGCCGACGATATCCTTCCGATGTTCGCAAAATATCATATCACCACCTTCTGCGCGCCGCCTACCATGCTGCGCATGATGATTAAGGAGGATATCAGTAAATACGATCTTTCCAGCGTTGTCCACATGACGACCGCGGGCGAGGCGCTGAATCCCGAGGTATACCGCCAATTCAAGAAGGCGACCGGGCTGAGGATCATGGAGGGCTTCGGTCAGACCGAGACCACCCTCACCATCGGCAACCTCTTCGGCACGACCCCCAAGATCGGCTCCATGGGCAAGCCTACCCCGGGCTATGACATCGACATCGTTGACCCCGACGGCAATCCTGTCCCCGACGGCGAACCCGGCGAGATTGTCATCCGCACCGACAAAAAGGTTCCCTGCGGACTGTTCAAGGGCTACTATAACAATCCCGAAGCCACCGAAGAAGCCTGGCACGACGGCATGTATCACACCGGCGATACCGCGTGGCGCGATGAAGACGGCTACTTCTGGTATGTCGGCAGAACCGACGATGTTATCAAGTCCTCCGGCTATCGTATCGGCCCGTTTGAGATCGAATCGGTCATCATGGAGCTGCCGTATGTTTTAGAGTGCGGCGTATCCGCGGCTCCCGATGAGGTCAGAGGTCAGGTTGTCAAGGCGAGCATTGTGCTGGTCAAGGGCACCGAGGGCACAGACGCGTTGAAAAAAGAGATTCAGGACTATGTCAAGAAGCATACCGCGCCGTATAAGTATCCGCGTATCGTGGTCTTCAAGGACAGCCTGCCCAAAACCATCAGCGGTAAGATTCAGCGTAATAAATTATAATTTCTTAACGGACGCCGGCGGCGATAGGGCGCGGTGTGAATAAAACTGTTGACAAACAACGAATAATGTGATAATATAAGACGAGTTAAAGGCTGTGACGAAGAGGGCGCGGTTGGTATTCACTCAGAGAGGGAGCGGTCGGTGAAAGCTCCTGTGATGAATTTCGTGTTTGTAGCTTCTGAGCCGGGGAGAAGAAAGCGTTAGCTTTAACGTGACTAGACCTCCTCCGTGATTGCTGCGTCAATGCATAGGGGTTAATATATCGTCATTGCGTAATATTCGGTTGAGATTACCGCGGCGTAAATGCCTCGTAATGACTGTTTGTATAGACCTTGAGAGTGGCAAGCTGAGATATCAGCCTGCAATTTGAGTGGTACCGCGGGTGTTATGCGCTCGTCTCAAAGTTATTACTTTGGGATGAGCGTTATTTATTGTATCGGTAACGCTCGTTCCGGAATAAGAGGTGCTTTATGGAAAAACTGACATCTTTGGACTTGAAAATTCAGGAGATGGCGACCCGTATCCGAGAGCTCAGAGAGCTTGAAGGTAAGTCGATCGCCGAGATGGCTGCGTTCACCGACGTTACCGAGGACGAGTACCTCGCCTGTGAATCGGGCGAACAGGATCTCAACTTCGCGTTTATCTACCGCGTCTCTCAGGCGCTGAACGTCAACGTCACCGAGATCATCGAGGGTATCTCCCCGAACCTGAAATCCTATACCGTCACCAGGCGCGGACTGGGTCAAAAGGTCTCGCAGGCGCACGGCATGACCTACTATAACCTCGCCTACGCGTTCCAGAACCGTATCGCGGAGCCCCTGTACGTCAAGAGCAAGTACAACCCCGAGGCTCAGAACAAGCCGATGGAGCTGACCACCCACGACGGCCAGGAGATCGACATCGTCATCGAGGGTCAGCTGATGGTTCAGGTCGGCGATCATAAAGAGATTCTGAACCCCGGCGATACCATCTATTTCGATTCGAACACCCCTCACGGTGAGATGGCGGTCGGCGAGCAGGACTGTATCTTCTACGCGATTGTCCTCAACCCCAAGGGCGAGCCCATCCCCGAGCTGACCTCTACCAAGGCGATTGCCTCCAAGAAGGTCGAGAACCTCGATACAAGCGAGCGTGTTTGGAAGAAGTTTGTCGACTATGAGGTCAACGAGAACGGTACGCCCACAAAGGTTACCTATAAAAATACCGAGAAATTCAACTTCGGCTTTGACGTCATCGACGCCATTTCCTATAAGGATCCCGAGAAGCTCGCGATGATCCACGTCTCTAACGACAAGACCGAGCGACGCTTCACCTTCACCGATATCCGCCACGCGTCCTGCCAGTGCGCGAACTACTTCAAGAGCTTAGGTATCCGCAAGGGCGACCGCGTGATGCTGATCTTAAAGCGTCACTACCAGTTCTGGTTCGCGATCATCGGTCTGCACAAGCTCGGCGCAATCGCCATCCCCGCGACCAACCAGCTGCAGGCGCATGACCTCGAATACCGCTTCAAGGCGGCGGGCGTTTCCGCTATCCTCTGCACCGGCGACGGCTACTCTGCCGAAGAGGTTGAGAAGGCGATGGAAAACTATCCGCAGTTAAAGCGCATCATGGTCAACGGCGTGCGCGAGGGCTGGCGCAACTTTGATGAAGAATACAAGCTGTTTTCCTCACACTTTGAGCGCAAGGAAAGCACTCCCTGCGGCGACGACATCATGCTGATGTACTTCACCTCCGGCACCTCCGGTTATCCGAAGATCGCCGCGCATAGCTATAAATTAGCCCTCGGTCACTTTATGACCGCGCATTTCTGGCACAACGTTGATCCCGACGGGCTGCACTTCACCATCTCTGACACCGGCTGGGCAAAGGCGGCATGGGGCAAGCTGTACGGACAGTGGTTCTGTGAAGCGCCGATGTTCGTCTACGACTTTGACCGCTTCCACGCCGACGATATCCTGCCGATGTTCGCAAAATATCACATCACGACCTTCTGCGCGCCGCCTACCATGCTGCGTATGATGATTAAAGAGGATATCTCAAAGTACGATATGTCCTCGGTCAAGCGCATGACCACCGCGGGCGAGGCTCTGAACCCGGAGGTCTACAACCAGTTTGAGAAGCTGACGGGCTTACAGATCATGGAGGGCTTCGGTCAGAGCGAGACCGCCGTTATCATCTGCAACATGATCGGCGCTCCGCACAAGATCGGCTCGATGGGCAAGCCCTCTCCGATCTACGACATTCATCTGATCGACAAGGACGGCAACGACGTCCCCGACGGCGAACCGGGTGAAATTTGCATCAATATCGCCGACGGTATGCCCTGCGGTCTTGCGATGTACTATTACAACGACGTCGACGCCACCCGCAAGAACTGGCGCAACGGCTACTATCATACCGGCGACCTCGCGTGGCGCGATGAGGACGGCTTCTTCTGGTATGTCGGCAGAGCCGATGACGTCATCAAGAGCTCCGGCTACCGTATCGGCCCGTTCGAGATCGAATCGGTCATCATGGAGCTTCCGTATGTCCTCGAGTGCGGCGTGTCCGCCGCTCCCGATCCCGTTCGCGGTCAGGTCGTCAAGGCGAGTATCGTGCTTGTCAAGGGCACCGAGGGTACCGACGAGCTGAAGAAAGAGATTCAGGACTACGTCAAGACCCATACCGCGCCCTATAAATATCCGCGTATCGTCGTCTTCAAGGACAGCCTGCCCAAGACCACCAGCGGCAAGATACAGAGAAATAAACTGTAGGCGGTGAATGGTGAATAGTGAATAGTGAATGGTGTCGGGAAACGCTTCGCGTTTTGGTTTTACAAGAAAGCGCGCTCTGCGCGCATTTCGCATAGCCATCGCTCGTTGTTGCGCAGCAACAAACTGAGCGGGCATACAAATCTTTTTTACTTTATTAGAAACGAGCAGTTTCTTATAAAGTAAAAACAAGGTGAGGACGGAGTCCTCCCACAACCATTCTCCATTAGTCATTCACCAACTACCCGATTCTTCGAAAGGAGACCCTACTTTGCACTATAAACGCTTAACCATCCTCTGCGGTCACTACGGCTCGGGAAAGACCAATATCGCCGTCAACATGGCGCTCGACCTACGCTCTCAGCGTGAGCGCGTCGCGATCGCCGACCTCGATATCGTCAATCCCTACTTTCGTTCGAAAGACAGCGAGGAAACATTTCAACAACACGATATCCGTCTGATTTGCTCCGAGTTCGCGTCATCCAACGTCGACCTCCCGTCCATGCCTGCCGATCTGTATTCGATCACCGATGACAGGGAGATGTCCGTCATCATGGACATCGGCGGCGACGATAGGGGAGCGTACGCTTTAGGCAGACTGCGCGACGCGATTTTGACCGAAAACGACTACGAAATGCTGATGGTGGTCAACAAATTCCGTCCGCTGACTCCCGACGCGCCTGCTGCGATTGAGGTCATGCGCGAGATCGAAGCGGCGTGCGGTATCCCGTTTTCGGGGATCATCAATAACTCGAACCTGGCGGGAGAGACCGACGCGTCGGCTGTTCTCGGCTCTGTAAAGTATGCCGAAGAGGTATCTAAGCTTTCGGGTTTACCCGTTGTGCTCACCACCGTTGAGGAACGTCTTTACGATGACCTCAAGGATAAGATCAGCCCGTTATTCCGCTTGCGTTTACAGGCTCGCCCTGTGTAAGCGAAATCATATATTGTATTATCATATTTTGATAAAGAAGGGAAAATGTATATGGCAAAGCTAACGTTCAAGACAGACAACTGTAAAGGTTGCGCGCTGTGTGTAGACGCTTGCCCCAAGGGTATTCTGCGCCTTGCCACAGACAAGATCAACAAAAAGGGTCATCATCCCGTTGAGTGCACCGATATGAGCCAGTGTATCGGCTGCGCTTCCTGCTACATGATGTGCCCCGACTGTATTATCAAGGTAGAAAGGTGATGAAACGATATGGCAGATAAGATTTTGATGAAGGGTAATGAGGCAATCGCTGCCGCCGCGATCAAGGCGGGCTGCCGTCATTACTTCGGTTATCCGATCACACCTCAGACAGAGATCGCCGCATATATGGCGAAGGTCATGCCGAAGATCGGCGGTACCTTCCTGCAGGCAGAGTCCGAGATCGCCGCGATCAACATGGTTTACGGCGTATCCTCAGCCGGTAAGCGCGTGATGACGTCCTCTTCCTCTCCCGGCGTATCCTTAAAGGGCGAGGGTTTATCCTACCTTGCGGGTTCCGACCTGCCCGCTCTGATCGTCAACGTCCAGCGCGGCGGCCCGGGTCTCGGCGGCATCCAGCCCTCTCAGTCTGACTACTTCCAGTCCACCCGCGGCGGCGGTCACGGCGACTACCACATGATCGTTCTCGCTCCCGCGTCCGTTCAGGAGATGGCGGAGCTGACCGTCAAGGGCTTTGAGCTTGCGGATACCTACCGCATGACTTCGATGATCCTTGCCGACGGTACCATGGGTCAGATGATGGAGCCTGTTTCCATCGACGACCTCGAGGTTGCGGCTGAGCCCGCAAAACCCTGGGCTACCACCGGTACCAAGATGGCGCGTGAGCACAACATCGTCAACTCGCTGTCGCTGGTTCCCGAGGAGCTGGAGGACTTCAACTTCAAGCGTTATGACCGTTACAAGGTTATCGAAGAAAACGAGACCATGTACGAAGAATATAAGGTCGAGGACGCCGACATCGTCTTGGCGGCGTTCGGCATCGCGGCGCGCGTATCCAAAAACGCTGTCGACGAAGCACGTAAGCTCGGCATCAAGGCGGGTCTGATCCGTCCGATCACCCTCTGGCCGTTCCCGAAGGCTCCCTTCAAGAAGGCGGCTGAGCACGCGAAGGCGTTCCTCAGCGTTGAGCTGAACATGGGTCAGATGATCGAGGACGTACAGCTCGCGATCGAGTCGAAGTGTCCCGTGTCGCTGTGCAACCGCGCGGGCGGTATGATTCCCGACCCTGAGCAGGTGCTGAATGCGATCAAAGAAATCAACGGAGGTATCAAGTAATGGCTGTATTTGAGAAACCGCACGCACTCATCGACGTGCCGCTGCATTACTGCCCCGGCTGTACCCACGGTATCGTTCACCGTCTGGTTGCCGAGGTGATCGATGAGCTGGGCATCGAGGGCAACACCATCGGTATCGCTCCCGTAGGCTGCTCCGTTATGGCGTATAACTACTTCAACTGTGATATGATCGAAGCCGCTCACGGCCGCGCTCCGGCTGTCGCTACCGGCGTCAAGCGCGCCGATCCCGAGAACAACATCGTCTTTACCTATCAGGGCGACGGCGACCTCGCGTCTATCGGTATGGCTGAGACCGTCCACGCGGCGGCTCGTAACGAGAACATCACCGTTATCTTTATCAACAACGCGATCTACGGCATGACCGGCGGTCAGATGGCTCCGACCTCTCTGGTCGGTCAGGTCACCCAGACCTCTCCCTACGGCCGTGATCCCAAGGCTTGCGGCTACCCGATCAAGGTCTGCGAGATGCTCTCTGAGCTTGTCGGCCCCGAGTACCTCGAGCGCGTTACCGTCAACAACGTCAAGAATATCAGAAACGCCAAAAAGGCGATCAAGAAGGCTTTCCAGAATCAGATCGACGGCAAGGGCTTCTCGCTTGTCGAGGTTGTATCCTCCTGCCCGACCAACTGGGGCATGACTCCCAAGCAGGCGCTGGATTGGATCGAGAGCGATATGCTGCCCTACTACCCGCTGGGCGTTTACAAGGATCGCTCCTCTGAAGAGAAGGAGGCAGAATAATGGCTACGAAAAATATGTTATTCTCCGGTTTCGGCGGTCAGGGTATCCTTTTCGCCGGCAAATTCATCGCCTACAAAGGCTTGATCGAGGATAAGCAGGTTTCCTGGCTGCCGTCCTACGGTCCCGAGATGCGCGGCGGCACCGCTTCCTGCTCCGTCATCGTATCCGACACCCCTGTCGGTTCTCCGATTGTCTCGAACCCCGACATCCTCATCGCCATGAATCTGCCGTCGCTTGACAGATTTGAAAAGGCTGTTGTTCCGGGCGGTATTATCATCGCCGACAGCACCCTGATCGAGCGCAAGGTCGAGCGTGACGACGTGACTGTCTACTATGTACCGGCTACCCAGATGGCTTCCGACGAAAAGCTCGGCAACCTCGCCAACATGATTATCGTCGGCAAGCTCCTCAAAGAGACCGGCGACTACACCGAGGACGGTATCAAAGCCTCTCTCGACAAGGTTATCTCTGCGCGCCATGCCGACATGAAGGACGTCAACCTCAAAGCGATCCAACTGGGCGCAGAGTTTGAAGGATAATCACTTATTAATGTCATTGCGAAGCTCTTGAACAGGATTGTTCAAGAGCTGTGGCAATCTCAACTGAAATTTACGTCATATTGAATGACGTTCTACACTGCTAGGAGGAATGTATATGGATATCAAAGTTACCTTAAACCCGAATCCGAAGGCGAAGCCTACCGATTCTTCCGCACTCGGTTTCGGCAAGATTTTTACCGATCACATGTTCCGCTGGAGCTGGAGCAAGGAAGAGGGCTGGCACAACCCGCGTATCGTGCCCTTTGAGCGCCTTTCCATCCATCCCGCTTCCACCGTTCTGCACTACGGCTCCGAAATCTTTGAGGGCTTAAAGGCGTATCGCCGCGCCGACGGCAAGGTACAGCTGTTCAGACCCATCGAGAACATCCGCCGTATGAACAACTCTGCCGAGCGTCTGTGCCTGCCGCAGATGCCCGAGGACGACGCCATGCAGGCGCTTCTCGAGTTTGTCCGTTTAGAGCAGGACTGGACGCCGTCCGATAAGGGTACTTCGCTGTACCTGCGTCCTTTCATGTTCGGTAACGACGAGAGCTTAGGCGTTCACGCTGTCCACAACGCGGAGCTGATTATCATCGCTTCTCCCGTCGGTTCTTACTACAAAGAGGGCTTGAACCCGGTCAAGATCATGATCGAGGACGAGGACGTTCGCGCTGTCCGCGGCGGTACAGGCTACGCGAAGTGCGGCGGCAACTACGCCGCTTCCAACCGCGCGGGCGAGCGTGCGGAGCAGATGGGCTACAGCCAGGTGCTCTGGCTCGACGGCGTAGAGCGCAAGTATATCGAGGAAGTCGGCGCGATGAACGTTATGTTCAAGATCGGCGACGAGATCGTCACCCCCAAGCTGACCGGCTCCATTCTGCCCGGTATCACCCGCAAGTCCTGCATTGAGCTGCTCAAAAACGAGGGCTACAACATCAACGAGCGCCTGCTGCCTGTTGAGGAGCTTTCGCAGGCGATGCAGAACGGCACTCTGGACGAGGCGTGGGGCTGCGGTACCGCGGCGGTTATCTCTCCGATCGGCGAGCTGATGTACAAGGATCACAAGTACACCGTCAACAACAACGAGATCGGCAAGCTGTCCCAGCACCTCTACGATACCCTGACCGGTATCCAGTGGGGCGAGATCGAGGACAAATACGGCTGGACAGTCGAGATTTAACCGAATATTTTTTCACGGAACAGCAGGGTTATCCCTGCTGTTTTTTGTGGTGCTGTCCAAGAAGCCGAGCGTTAATCGAACGATGATTGGTTGAGAGCTGCTGCGTGCCGTTGGCAAATCAACTATAATTTTTCGAAGTTTGTTTCATACTTTCGGTATATCGGCTGAAACATAAAATTTTCGCACACTAAAGTGTTGACATTTTATTTTCGTTGTGATATATTACATTACAGCAAAATAAACCACATAAATGCGTTGATGAAATTATCGCGCGTGCAACAACCTTTTCAGAGAGCTGTCGGTCGGTGTGAGACAGCAGGGCGGCATGAGCGAGTCTCGTTTCGGAGCAGAGTCGGTGAACACTGTCGGTTGAGATTGTCGCAGCCCTATGGGGCTTTGAGATGACGACGGATAGAAACAGTAATCGGCTACGGATTGTCCCGTTATCATGGCAGAGGGCTTGTCAGAGCCTTAGAGTGACCGTAGTATTACGGTAAGCAGGGTGGTACCGCGAAGTGATTTCGTCCCTGAGGTCAATGACCTCGGGGACTTTTTATTTGTGAATGGTGAACGGTGAAATGAGGACACTGCCCGCACCCGATTCTACAGCGTTCCATCCATCGCATTTATTATCCGGAAAAGAGGAATTTATATGAACCACATCAAGATTGCCGACACAACCTTAGCGGACGCTAAATCAACCTTATCCTTTAAGCAGAAGCTTGAGATCGCGAGAAAGCTCGAAAAGCTCGGCGTTGACGCGATCGAGCTGCCTGAGATCGGCAGCGGGAGAGCGGACACCCTTTTGGTGCGCACCGCGGCTTCCTTTGTCCGAAACAGCGTGATCTCTGTCGCGGCAAGCTCTTCTCCCGCTCAAATTGATCTGGCAGCTGACGCGCTGTCCAACACCGCCCATCCCCGTATCCGCATAGAGCTTCCGATGACCGCGTCGATCATGGAGTACACGCTCCACAAAAAGCAGGATAAGATGTGCGCCTATGTCAGCGCGATGGTTGAAAAGGCAAAGTCGGTTTGCGACGACGTTGAGTTCACCGCCGTTGACGCGACCCGCGCCGAAAAGGACTTCCTCAAAGAAGCCGTCGCGGCCGCCGTCAAGGCAGGCGCGACCTGCGTGACGCTGTGCGACGACGCGGCGATTTTACTGCCCGATGATTTCGCGGCTTTTGTCAGCGAGATGAGCGCAGGGACAGAGGTACCCGTGGGCGTTTTGTGCAACGACAAAAACGGCGTGGCGACCGCCGCTTCTATCTTAGCCGTGAAGAACGGCGCCGCCTGCGTCAAGACCTCCATCGGCGGCGCGGCGACTCCTCTGAGATCGTTTGGCATGCTGATGAAGGACATCCGCGAGAATTACGGCTACACCGCCGGTATCCGCGCCACCGAGCTGCACAGAGCGATCGACCAGATCGAGTGGATCATCAACGGCAAAACCTCGAACGTGACCGCCCGTGAGCTTGTTGACGAGGGTATCCGCTTACAGCTCAGCGACACCGTCGATACCGTCCGCGATCATGTCGAGAAGATTGGCTACGACCTCTCCGACGAGGATATCAAAAAGGTATATGAAGAATTTCGCCGGATCGCCCGCAAAAAGCCTGTCGGCATCAAGGAACTGGACGCCATTGTCGCTTCCTCCGCTTTGCAGGTTCCCGCGACCTACACCATCGAGAATTATGTTATCAACAGCGGCAACAAGATCTCGTCCTCGGCACAGATCGCTTTGAACCGCGACGGCAGAACCGTACAGGGTATCGCCATCGGCGACGGTCCCATCGACGCGGCGTTCCACGCGATCGAGCAGATCATCGGCAGACGCTTTGAGCTGGATGATTTTTCGATCCAAACCGTCACGCAGGAGAAAGAAGCGATGGGTAACGCGCTGGTCAGACTGCGCGTCGGCGGCAAAATCTACTCCGGCACGGGACTGTCCACCGATATCATCGGCGCTTCTGTCCGCGCCTACATCAACGCCGTCAACAAGATCGTCTACGAGGAGGAGTAAAAAATGAAATTGTCCTTTTCTACCAAGGGCTGGCATGATATTTCTTTTGAAGAATTTTGCACTGCCGCTGAGTATTTCAAATTCGAGGGCATCGAGCCCCATAACATCAACAACGCGGCG
>CACWTM010000077.1:0-4390 GCA_902763855.1 uncultured Ruminococcus sp.
CTAATCCTTAATAAAAACCTTTATCATCTATTGCGCTATATTTCGTATAGCTTTGTTGTCGTCGTCGTTCGCTGTACTCTGAAGGCATATCCGGTTGGTATGCCTTGACCTCGTGCCGCGACTCCTCCTCTCCCCACAAAGGGCGATGTCCTTAGCGGAAAAATCAAAAATCGAATAGGATATGAACAGGACGCATGCTTAAAGCAAGCGTCCTGTTCGTTTTGAAAATCATAATAAAGGGTTTGATAAATCCACTTATGAAAAAATAGAGGATTTTTTAAATCAATTTATACTTACGCTGTGATTGAAATAAAAGACTGCAACTCCGTACACTCACTCGTAGCTTTGCAATCTTGCAACGTTAGAAAGCGGAAAAACATAGGACTTAATGTTTTGTCACAGGGCAATTATTAATATGCATAAACCAAAGAAGTAGCCACGTTTTCGAATTAGTCAATTATTCTATAATCCGGTTTAATTACTCTCCGCCGCATATATCGATAAAATATCTGTGTACGGTGAAATCATCATTCAATTCGGGATGAAAGGCAGTTACAAGTTGATTACCCTGCCTTGCAGCGACGATTCTGCTATTCACAGTTGCGAGGATCTCTACACTGTCCGATACTTCTTCGATATACGGTGCTCGGATGAAGGTCATCGGGATCTTGTCGATGGTGCCTAAACTCGCCTCTGTATAAAAACTGCCGAGTTGCCTGCCGTAGGCGTTTCGGACGGCGGTGATATCCATAGTGGCGAGATAGGAGCGCGCGTCGTTCTCTATTCGTTTTGATAGCAGTAATAATCCGGCGCAGGTGCCGAACGTGGGCAAACCTTCCAAGATCAGCTGTCTGATCGATTCCAGCAGGTCTAATTCCTTTAACAGCTTTCCTTGAACAGTGCTCTCTCCTCCCGGAATGATCAGTCCGTCAAAGGAACGCATCAGATCATTTTTCTTTCGGATCTCAAATGACGCCACGCCAAGTTTTGAGAGCATTTCCTCGTGTTCAATAAAGGCGCCTTGAAGCGCAAGCACGGCAATCCTCACGGCTTACTCACCCCTCTGCGCCATCAACAGCTCGATTTCCTGCTCATTGATGCCGACCATTGCTTCTCCTAAGTCCTCCGATAATTCTGCAAGGAGTTTCGCATCGGTGAAATTGGTGACTGCCTTGACGATCGCGGCAGCGCGTTTTTCGGGATTTCCGGATTTGAAGATACCTGAGCCCACAAAGACGCCCTCCGCGCCGAGCTGCATCATCAGCGCTGCGTCAGCAGGGGTCGCAATACCTCCTGCGGCAAAGTTGACAACCGGCAGCTTTTTGTATTCGTGTACATACTGCACAAGGTCATACGGAACCCTAAGCTCCTTTGCGATGTCAAACAATTCGTCCCCAGCGGCTGAACCGATCCTGTTTATCTCAGATTGTATCAATCTCATATGCCGCACCGCCTGAACAACATCGCCGGTACCCGGCTCACCCTTGGTGCGGATCATGGCGGCTCCCTCGTTGATCCTGCGCAGCGCTTCTCCTAAATCTTTTGCGCCGCAGACAAACGGCACCTTGAACTTTGTCTTGTCGATATGGTGCTTATCGTCTGCTGGGGAGAGCACTTCGCTCTCATCGATAAAATCGATCTCGATTGCTTCTAATATCTGCGCTTCGGCAAAGTGTCCGATACGACATTTCGCCATCACGGGGATCGACACTGCGTCCTGTATGCCCTTGATCATTTTCGGGTCGCTCATGCGCGATACGCCGCCTGCCGCGCGAATATCGGCAGGGATGCGCTCGAGCGCCATCACGGCACAGGCTCCTGCCGCCTCGGCGATTCTCGCCTGTTCGGGAGTGGTGACGTCCATTATGACGCCGCCCTTGAGCATTTGGGCAAGGTTTTTGTTCAGTTCATAACGGTTTTCTGACACGGTTATTTCCTCCTTGATATTTGAATGAGGACAGTATATAATGGATTTGATAATATAAAAATAATCAAAATAGGAGAAAATAATATAACCAGATGAAGTATACAGTAAATGTAAATCAGCATATTCCGGCTTATCTGCAGCTATATCAGCAGTTGAGGGAGGACATCGTCAGCGGTGCATTTTCCTACGGCTCCAAGCTGCCGTCAAAAAGAATTCTTGCCGAAGAAACAGGCGTCAGTGTAATTACCATAGAACACGCCTACGCGCTGTTATGTGATGAGGGCTACATCGAGTCGAGAGAGCGCAGCGGGTATTTTGTGATCTTCCGCGGTGAGGACGGCTTTGCTGTACCATCACAGGCTATGAGCAAACCACCCGTAACACATCAAAACAGCTCGGTATCTTATCCGTTTCCTTATTCCGTACTCGCTAAGACCATGCGCGCTGTCATCACGGATATGCCGGACGCTATCCTGCAGAAATCGCCTAATAAAGGATGTGAAGAACTGCGGCATGCGATCGCGCAGTATCTTGCGCGAAGCCGAGGGATCGTCGCCGAGCCGTCGCATATCGTCATTGGCTCCGGTTCGGAATATCTGTACAGCCTGATCGTAGAATTACTTGGATACGAAAAAACCTACGGGATTGAATCCCCGTCCTATAAAAAGATCGAGCAGGTGTACCGCGCCTGTGATGTGTCCGTTGAGAAACTGCGTCTGGGTGAGGACGGGATCGACAGCGCCGCGCTGTGGCACAGTAAGGCCGATATCCTACATATCTCGCCGTATCGAAGCTACCCCAGCGGCGTCTCAGCCAGCGCGTCGAAGCGTTTTGAATATCTGAAATGGGCGGCAAAGGGACAGCGGTATATCGTGGAGGATGACTTTGAATCGGAATTCTCGGTATCCAAAAAGCCGGAGGAATCTTTGTTTTCTCACACAACTGACGAAAATGTGATCTATATGAACACCTTTTCCAAAACGATCTCACCTGCACTGCGTGTCGGGTATATGATACTGCCGGAGCACCTTGTTACGGTTTTTGAAGATCGGCTCGGTTTTTATTCCTGCACGGTGCCGACGTTCATTCAACTGGTTCTGGCAAGACTGATCGAAAACGGGGATTTTGAACGGCAAATCAATCGCGTCAGACGACAAAAGCGAAAAGAAATCGTGTCAAATGGTCATTCACACGAATAAACTGTACCATGCAGAAAAAATAATTGGATAGATTGCTTAATTTGCAATTAACCTATTGACAAAGTAGGTAAGTAGGGTTTATAATGCGCTTGCACTCATTCGAAAGGAGATATATGATGATGTGTATGTGCGGCAGCTGCGGTCGTGCTTTGGTTCGTTATGCTCTCAAATCGTGTTGATTGATCAGATGCGGGGGGGAGCGTAATGCTTCCCTTACTTTTTTTGCCCAAACGGATAACGGGCTCAGGAAAGAAGGGTTGTTGTGAACTGGGATGTGATCGTCAGCTATCTACCTTTATATAAGGACGGTCTGTTGATAACCTTATATACTGGCTGGTTCGGCATCTTGATCTCGATCGTTCTGGGGCTGGTGACGGCTTTGATCGTTCACTTCAAGGTTCCGGTACTGAAAACGATCGCTAAAATCTATATCGAGATTCTGCGAAACACGCCCCTGCTGATCCAGCTATTTTTCATCTACTACGGCATCCCGAAGCTTTTCGGGATCGTGACAGACGAGCTGACCTGCGGCATCGTCGGCTTGGGACTGTTGGGCGGCGCCTATATGGCCGAGACCTTCCGTTCCGGCATCGAGGCGGTCGACACGATCCAGATGGAATCCGCGCTCAGCCTCGGCATGACGCGCAGGCAGGCAATGTTCCACATCATTCTGCCGCAGGCGGTGACCTACTCCGTGCCCGCCTTCGTCGCGAATTTGATCTTCCTGCTGAAAGAGACGAGCGTCTTTTCCTGTATCTCCATCTTGGAGCTGATGTTCACAGCAAAGGACAGGATCGCCGTGAGCAGTACGACGGTCGAGAGTCTGTTTCTGGTCGTCGTCTTTTATCTGATCGTGCTCCTGCCGGTGTCGATCATCGGCTCTGTTGTCGAAAGGAGGCTGAGATATGCAAGCTTTGGTAACTGATCTCGGCTTCGACGTATTATTCAAGGGCACGAATTTCACGCGATTGCTCGGCGGCATGTGGGTCACGCTGAAAATCAGCCTGATCTCCGTCGCATTATCCATCGTTCTGGGAATTTTGCTCGGCGTCGTCATGACGTTCAAAAACCCAGTGACAAAGGCGATCTGCCGCGTCTATCTGGAGATCGTGCGGATCATGCCGCAGCTGGTGCTGCTGTTCATCGTCTACTACGGCTCGGCACGGCTGATCGGGCTGAAATTTGAACCTGAATTCGCCGCAGTCATCGTATTCACCTTCTGGGGCACCGCCGAGATGGGCGACCTCGTCCGCGGCGCCTTACA
>CACWTM010000077.1:4419-14531 GCA_902763855.1 uncultured Ruminococcus sp.
ATTCCGAAACACCAATATGAGAGCGCCTACTCGCTGGGGCTGAATCGCAGCCAGACCTATTTCAGCATCGTCATTCCCCAGACCATCCGCCGCCTGCTGCCGCTGTCCATCAACCTTGTGACGAGGATGATCAAGACCACGCCGCTGATCGTCATGATCGAGGTGGTCGAAGCGACGAAGGTCGCACGTCAGATCATTGACGCGAATCGCGTAGCGTCCCCTAACGCGGCGTTCGGACTGTTCTTCGTCATATTTGTCCTGTACTTTGCGGTGTGCTGGCCGATCAGCTTGCTCGCCTCGCATCTAGAAAAGAAATGGAGTAACTGATCATGGCAGATACGGTTTTGACCATTAACAATATAAATAAGTCCTACGGCGATAACCTGATTCTCAACGGACTGAGCCTTGACGTCCATAAGGGCGAGGTCATTGTCATCATCGGTCCCTCCGGCTGCGGCAAGTCGACCCTGCTCAGATGTATCAATGCGCTCGAGCCGATCCAAGGCGGCGAGATTCGTCTTGACGGCGAACTGATCGACGGCAACAGCCGCAATATCGCTCAGATCCGTCAGAAGATCGGTATGGTATTCCAGAACTATGAGCTGTTTCCTCATAAGACCGTTTTGCAGAATATCATACTTGCGCCAATGAAGGTGCAGAAGCGCAGCAAAGACGAGGTCACTGAGGAAGCCGAACAGCTTCTGGAGCGCGTCGGATTGCTTGATAAAAAGGATAGTTATCCGCGTCAGCTCTCCGGAGGTCAGAAGCAGCGTGTCGCGATCGTCCGAGCGCTGTGTATGCATCCTGAGATCATGCTGTTTGACGAGGTAACGGCAGCGCTCGATCCTGAGATGGTGCGCGAGGTGCTCGACACCATGTTGGAGCTTGCAAAAAACGGCAGCACGATGCTGATCGTGACCCATGAGATGAACTTCGCACGCGCAATCGCCGACCGTGTGATCTTCCTCGACGGAGGGGAGATTGTCGAGGAAGCTGATCCCGAAGACTTTTTCACCTATCCGAAAACGGAACGTGCGCAAAAATTCCTGGACACCTTCGAGTATGAATCCGTGAAGCACCACGGGAATGAATAAGGAACCAGAAATGATTCTTTTTTTAAGTAATTTCTTGCATATACCGTACAACATGTACGATATAAATATATGGCTTACGCCGGAAAGAAGAATGTATATGAAAAACACAAAATTATTCAAGCTGTTAGCAGTCGTTGTAGCCGTCATCATGGTTGTCGGCGTAATGGCGGCATGCAGCAAGGCGACCGATGCTGACAAAGGCGTTACAGAGGCTGTCGCAGATGCGGCGAATAACGCTGATAACGGCGATTCTGATGATACCATCTACCGCACACTCGATCAGATCAAGAAGAGCGGCAGCATCAAGATCGGCGTTTTCTCCGATAAAAATCCGTTCGGCTTTGTAGATGAAAACGGTGAGTATCAGGGTTATGATGTATACTTTGCACGCCGTATCGCTAAAGATCTGGGCGTAGAAGTCGAGTTTGTGTCCACCGAAGCCGCCAATCGTGTAGAAGCACTACAGACCGGTAAGGTCGACATCATCCTCGCGAACTTCACCGTCACTGAGGAACGCGCACAGCAGGTCGACTTCGCTCTTCCGTACATGAATGTTGCGCTGGGCGTTGTATCTCCCTCTGATAAAGCTATCACCGACCTGAGTCAGATCGGCACAGACGACGCGGTCATCGTCATCTCCGGCACCACCGCTGAGATCTACCTCGAGGAAAACAATCCCGAGATCACCCTCAAGAAGTACGATACCTACTCCGACGCAAAGACCGCTTTTGAGAACGGTCAGGGCGTTGCTTGGGCAAACGACAACACCGAAGTCATCGCATATGCGAACACTGTCGACGGCTACACCGTCGGCATCCCGAAGCTCGGTTCGGACGATACCATCGCTCCCGCTGTCACCAAAGGCAACGAAAGCCTGCTCAACTGGATCAATGATGAGATCAAGTCCCTTGCCGACGAGCAGTTCTTCCACAAGGATTATGAGGAAACGCTGGTAGACACCTACGGCAAGGACTACGAAGAAGAGCTTGTCGTAGAGGGTGGCGTTATCAAGTGATTTTCTCCCGATAACATAACAGAACATTCTGGCGTTGGCTTTGTCCGGCGTCAGAATGTCCGCATTTAGAGGTGAATTATCATGTCAGATACCTTCAAAAAAGATTCCTATGGCTTCCATACCCGAGCGGTGCACACCGGTAACGCCGTTGACAAAGAAACCGGCGCGGTCAAACGACCGATCACGATGGCAAACTCGTATGAGCTGCCGTATGATCCGACAAATATGAACTGGTCATCGGCAGAGGGAAATCTATACACCCGCAACGGCGGCGCGAATCAGAAGTACTTACAGGAAAGGCTCGCTTCCCTCGAGGGCGGCGAGGATTGTATCGTGCTTGCTTCAGGCGTAGCGGCATTATCGGGGTTGTTCTTCTCCCTTCTGAAAGCAGGCGATCATGTTGTCTTTTCCAGTGTGACCTATATCGCTGTTTATCGTTTACTCAATGAATTGTTCAACGAAAAGTTCGGAGTTGAGACAACCATCGTCGATACGACGGACTTGGACGCGGTCAAAGCTGCAATCCGCCCGAATACGAAGCTGATTCACATTGAGACGCCTGGAAATCCTACTATATCCGTTACGGATATTAGTGCTCTTGCGGCTATCGCTCACAAAAACGACGCTCTGCTGTCGGTGGATAATACCTTTGCTTCTCCATATAATCAGCGTCCGATCGAGCTTGGCGCAGACTTCAGTGTTGAAAGCCTGACGAAGTACATCAACGGTCACGGTGACGCAATGGGCGGTGCGATCATCGGTAAAAAGGAATATCTTGATATCATCCGCGCACAGGCACAGGTAAATCTCGGCGGTACGATCAGCCCGTTCAACGCGTGGCTGATCATGCGCGGCTCAGTGACCTTACCTCTGCGGATGAAGCAGCATAATGAAAGCGCCATGAAAATAGCTAAATGGCTGGAAGAACAACCCGGCGTAAGCTTTGTATCCTATCCGGGACTTGAGAGCCATCCGCAGCACAAGATCGCGCGCAAGCAGATGGCCCCCGGTTTCGGCGGTGTGCTGTCCTTCGGACTGAAGGCTGATCACGAAACGCATAATCGATTCGTCAGTCATCTGCGCGTCATCACCAACGCGGTGTCACTCGGACATGACGCAAGCTTGATCGTTTTCTTGGGAGAGAACGATGAGCGTCAACACCTTTATCCCGAACGGTTTCATAACGGTTTTTTCCGTTTCAGCGTAGGAATCGAAGATGCCGACGATCTGATCGAAGATCTGCGTCAGGCGTTGGAAAAAGTCGGATTGTAATTCGCACGAAGTTACAGAAATTACTTGTAAAACATTTAGGCAGAATGACAAATCTGTATTTAACCTATTGACAAAGTAGGTAGGTTGGTTTATAATATGCTTGCAATCAAACGAGAGGAGAAAACGACCATGATCACCATGACGCTTACCTATACAATGACCATGATGTGGATGTGCGGTATGATGTATCGTGCTATGGTTCGTTATGCTCTGAAACAGTGTTGATTTCTGTCAGCTTAAGGGGAGCGTAACGCGCTCCCCTTAATTTTTTTCACTAAGGAGATTTGTATGAATACCACAAGATTTCTGATATCCTCCAACCTTTACAGTAAACGAATGTGGCTGTGATCTGAACAACAATAATGGAAGCCTTTATAAATACATTTACATCATTCATTTCACAGTCACATTTTATTTTAAGGAGATATTATTATGAAAAAACTTTTATCCGCTTTACTGATCGTTACACTCGCACTCACATCCGTCGTCGCTCTGACCGCTTGCTCAAACAGCGCGAACAGCGCCGGAGATAACGCTACCGAAGCACCTGCAAACGCATCCTCTGTCACCATTGCCATCCCGAACGATACCACCAACGAAGCCCGCGCTCTGCTTCTCTTACAGGAGCTCGGCTACATCAAGCTAAAGGCTGACGCAGGTATCACAGCGACCCCCAGAGATATCGAAGATAACCCGAAGAACATCGAGTTTGCTGAGATTGAGGCGGCTCAGCTACCGTCCGCTCTGAAGGACTATGACTATGCCGTCATCAACTCCAACTACGCAATCGACGCAGGACTGAATCCCGTCAAGGATTCGCTGGGTATCGAAGGCTCCGCGTCTGCTTACGTCAACATCATCGCTGTCAAGGCAGGCAATGAGAACGAGCCTAAGATCAAGGCGCTGGTCGCCGCAACTGAGTCCAAGAAGGTCGTCGATTATATCAACGAGAACTACGACGGCGCAGTTGTACCGGTCGTTGAGAATCCCACCGACGGCTATGATTCTTCTATCAATTACGACGTATTAAAGGGTGAGAGCATCACGATCGCCGCATCTCCCACGCCTCACGCCGAGATCCTTGCGATCGTCAAAGACATCCTCGCTGAGAAGGATATCACCCTTAAGATTACCGAGTTCACCGACTATGTACAGCCCAACCTCGTCGTCGATAACGGCGAACTTGACGCGAACTACTTCCAGCACGTTCCGTATTTAGACGACTTCAATTCCGAGAACGGTACAGCTCTGGTATCCGTCGCGGGCATCCATGTTGAGCCGATCGGTCTTTACGGCGGCAAGCAGAGCAGCCTTGACGCTCTGAAATAATTTTGATACGCATATGCACCGAGCCTGTGCCCGGTGCATACTGTCTGTTTAAAGGAATGATCCTATGATAGAACTGAAAAATATATCCAAGACCTTTCGGACGTCTGACAGCACCGTCGAAGCGCTGAAAAACGTCAGTATCACTGTAAATGACGGCGATATCTTCGGCATCATCGGTATGTCCGGCGCGGGAAAATCGACCCTTGTGCGATGTATCAATATGCTCGAACGCCCCGACGAAGGCGCGGTGCTGATCGACGGTGTGGACGTAGGCAGTCTGAAAAGCAAAGACCTGCGCAATACCCGCCGCGAGGTAACGATGATCTTTCAGGGCTTCAATTTGCTGATGCAGAGAAGCTGTCTGAATAACGTTATGTTCCCGCTGGAACTGGCAGGTGTGAAAAAGGCGGATGCTAAAAAGCGCGCATTGGAACTGCTGGAGACCGTCGGTCTGCCCGATAAGGCGAACGCCTATCCCGCACAGCTCTCGGGCGGTCAGCAGCAGCGCGTCGCGATCGCGAGAGCACTTGCCACCGACCCGAAGGTACTGCTGTGTGATGAAGCGACCTCTGCGCTTGACCCAAAGACCTCACACGCTATCCTCAGCCTGATTCGTGAGATCAATGAAAAGCTCGGCATCACCGTCATCATCATTACCCACCAGATGAGCGTTATCGAGGAGGTCTGCAATAATGTCGCGATTCTCGACCACGGTGAGGTAGCCGAACAGGGACGTGTTGTCGATATTTTTACCCACCCTAAGAGTCAGGCGGCAAAGCGGCTCGTCTTCCCCGAGGGTGAGCAAGAGATCCTTGTCGAGAACTCCGCCTACCGTCTGCGCGTGATCTTCGGCGGTGCGAAGGCGGCAGGCACCCCCCTTATTGCCCGGCTCGCTAAGGAAAAAGGTATCGAGGCGAATATCCTCGGCGCGTCGACAAAAGCTGTCGGCGACAAGGCATACGGCAATATGCTGCTGTCTTTTGCGGATGAAAACAGCAAGGATCTGGCGATTGCATTTTTGAAAAGTATCGAAGATATCTCGGTAGAGGAGGTGTGAGTATGGCTGAATTTTTTGCATCCAAAGACTGGCTGGAAGCGGTCGATATCGTCAAGACCGAGGTGCCGCTCGCCATATGGGAAACCTTGTATGTCACGCTGATATCCACCCTGATTGCGCTCATGATCGGTCTGCCGTTGGGCGTACTGCTTGCAGTCGGCGACAAGGACGGTATCATTCCCTTGCCCGCGCCGCTCAGGCATTTTCTGAATATCCTGATCAACCTGCTCCGTTCGGTACCGTTTCTGATCCTGATCATCGTAGTCGCGCCGTTAACAAGGCTGATTATCGGCAAGGCGTTTGGTACGGCTGCGTCCATCGTACCGTTGGTTATCGCGGCGTTTCCGTTTATCGCGCGTCTGGTCGAGAGTTCTGTCCGCGAGGTCAACCCGAATATCATCGAGATGGCGCAGAGCACCGGCGCGTCGCCCTTCCAGATCATCACCAAAGTGCTAATCCCCGAGAGCGTCCCGAGCCTGATTTCGAACATCACCATCGCCCTGACAACCATCCTCGGCTATACCGCTATGAGCGGCGCGATCGGCGGCGGAGGTCTGGGCAAGCTTGCCATCAACTACGGCTACTACCGTTACAAATACCTCGTGATGATCATTACCGTTATCCTGCTGATCCTGCTCGTACAGCTGTTCCAGTCGATCGGTACAAAGCTGTCGGTAGTCTCGGATAAACGATTAAAGAAAAAATGAAAGGAATTTGAAATGAAAATAATCGAAACAAAAAACGCTCCTGCTGCAATCGGTCCTTACTCTCAGGCTGTTGTCTTCGGCGGTCTGATCTACACCTCCGGTCAAATTCCCATTGATCCTGCAACAGGCAGGATAGAAACCTATACGATAAAAGGTCAGACCGAGCAAATCATCAAGAATCTGTCGGCGATATTAACTGAGGTGGGCAGCAGCCTTGACAGCGTGATCAAAACGACCTGCTATTTGAAGGATATCAGGGACTTCGGCGTATTCAACGAGGTCTACGGCAAGCATTTCTCCTCAAAACCCTCACGCAGTTGTGTAGAGGTATCGAACCTGCCAAAGGGCGCGCTCGCGGAGATTGAGGTCATCGCCGAGGTGGAAAAGAGATGAGGTTATGAAAGCACTGTCGATACAAGAATACATTGATCTGAGGGATGAAAGCCGGGAGCATTTCGGTGTGACGCTGCATCTGCACGATCACTGCACATCGCAGTATCTTTCTTCGGACGGGCAATCGTTTGATGACCGCTACAGCGCCTATCTGCTTGATTATTTTGACAGCAAAAAACTCAGCGCAACGATCTCCAACGACAGAACCGGCGTTTTGATTCTACCGAAAGGATTATGATTATGAGACTTGCAATGGCACAAGGCAGCATGAGCCGTTCGCTGTCTGAGAATCTGGAAAAATCTGTTGATGATATGAGGATGGCTGCAAAAAGCGGAGCAGATATGATCATCTTTCCCGAATTGCAGCTTTCACCCTTCTTTCCGAAATATCGGAACGGCAACGCTGACGAATACCTTCTGACTTTGCAATCCGAGGAAATCAACAAACTTCGGCAAGCATGTAAGGAACTTCGGCTGTGGGCATCGCCGAATGTCTATTTATCCCTCGACTCAAAGAAATATGATGTATCGCTGATGATAAACGACAAGGGAGAGATCGTAGGAATTTCCAAGATGGTACATATCTATCAGGCGGAGCACTTCTATGAAAAAGATTATTACATGCCTTCCGACGATGGCTTCAAGGTATATGACACACCCTTTGGAAAAATCGGTATTGTCATCTGTTTTGATCGGCATATTCCCGAGAGTGTCAGGATGTGCGCCGCTCAGGGAGCTCAGTTAATCATTATCCCAACGGCGAATCTGACAACGGAAAATCAAGAACTATTTGAATGGGAAGTAAGAGTACAGGCATACCAGAATCTGGTCTATATCGCTATGTGCAACCGTGTCGGAAAAGAAGACGATCTGATTTTTTGCGGGCGATCTATACTTGCGTCTCCCGACGGAGAGAAAGTGTTTATGGCTGATTACAAAGAACAGCTTATTACTTTAGATGTAGATTTGAGAGGGGTTCAAAAAGTCCGCAGTGCCAGACCGTGGATCGAAGAATTCTGCTCAACTATAGTCACGCAAAACAAAAGGGAGGACGATCATGCCGAAATATGATTTTGATATCCTAAATGACCGCCGTATCCCCGGCGATGTAAAGTATCAGTCAATCAACGGGCTGAGCGACTTTATTCCGATGTGGGTGGCGGATATGGATTTTAAGACCGCTCCGTGTGTTGAAAACGCGTTCAATCAGGTCGCGAGACACGGCATCTACGGCTATCAGAATGTGGATGATGAATATATCGAATCGGTGCGCACATGGTACAGCCGGCGTTTTTCCTGTGAGATACAGAACGAGTGGATATTGCCCTCTCCGGCGGTGATGTACTCGGCAGCATGTTCTATCAGGGCGCTGACAAAAGAGGGTGATTCCGTACTGATTTTTGAGCCGGTCTACTATCCTTTTGCTAAGGTCATAAAGAATAACCGTCGTCGATTGATTATCTCTGAATTGAAACAAACAGAAGGATACTATGAAATCGACTATGAAGATTTTGAGAGCAAAATAAAGGAAAACAATGTCAAGGCTATATTGTTCTGCTCCCCGCACAATCCCGTCGGAAGAGTGTGGACGAAAAAGGAACTGAAACACCTCTGTGAAATCTGTCTGCGCCATCATGCGTATATCATATCGGACGAGATACACGCTGATCTGGTTTGTCGACCTTGTCGGCATGTTCCGATCGCTTCCTTATCGGATGAAGCCGCTGCCGTCACCGTGACCTGCTCAGCGCCGACAAAAACCTTTAATCTTGCGTCTGTTCAGGTTTCCAACATGATTATCCCGAATGAGCATATTCGTAAATCGGTGCAAAGAGAAATGCTCGCAAACTGTCAGTATGGAGTCAACGCATTTGGTATTGCGGCAACAAAAGCGGTATATACTGAAGGTGAAGCGTGGCTTGACGAGTTGCTCTGTTATCTTGATGAAAGCCGTACGATACTAGCCGAGGCGTTTCCTCAGGACAGCCCGATCAGTGTATTGAAGCCGGAGGGTACCTATCTCGCGTGGCTCGATTGTCGAGGACTCGGATTATCAGACAACATGCTGTATAATCGTTTTCTGCTGGATGCAGGCGTTCGTCTGCATAAGGGAGTGACCTTCGGTAAAGCAGGCAGCGGCTATATGCGCCTCAACTTTGCGTGTCCGCACAGCGTGTTGAAAGACGCTGTGGGCAGAATCCAAAAAACATTTTTGTAACAGGTATCGTTATGTTGAATCAGTTTTCAAGAATCCAACTCGTTTTCGGAGAAGAAGCAATGAAAAAGCTCTCGTCATCCCGTGTAGCCATCTTTGGCGTCGGCGGAGTCGGAGGATACACTGCAGAAGCGCTCGTACGTTCAGGTATCGGTGCACTCGATCTGATCGATGATGACAGAATCTGCCTGACGAATATCAACCGCCAGATATTCGCGACCCGAAGTACCGTCGGACAGTATAAGGTCGACGTTGCCAGGGCACGGATTCTCGATGTTAACCCCGACTGTCAGGTGCGCATTTATAAAACCTTCTATATGCCGGACACAAAGGATGAATTTGACTTTACGCAGTACGACTATATCGTTGACGCGATCGACACCGTCAAGGGTAAGCTCGAGCTGGTACAGAACGCACAGGAGGCGGGAACGCCGATCATCAGCTCGATGGGAGCCGGCAACAAGGTAGAGCCTACTCTGTTTGAGGTCGCGGACTTGTTCGATACTTCGGTATGTCCGCTGGCGAGAGTCATGCGGTACGAATGCCGCCGACGCGGGATCAAGAGGCTGAAGGTGGTCTATTCCAAAGAAAAGCCGATCCGACCGCTGGAGGATATGTCCATCAGCTGCAGACTCCACTGTATCTGTCCGCCCGGCACCGCCAGAAAGTGTACCCAGCGCAGAGATATTCCCGGCTCGGTCGCCTTTGTACCGTCTGTGGTCGGGCTGATCATCGCCGGCGAGGTCATCAAGGATCTGTGCAGCTTTGACAGGGAAAACAGATAACTACAATAAAGGAGGCATGATAAAAAGTAAGTGGTAAGTAATCCGAGGGCTCTGGCGATGTGCTACAATAGAGGTAGCAGAAAGACAGAGTAGATACTAATTCGTCATGTTTAATGGTCTACGAGATCGCAAAGGAGAATGAAGGATTAGCATCGAATCATGCAATGGTCGACCGAAAGGTCAGATCGGATAGGAGATTGGCTCGGATTGTCAAACAGAAGCTGTCTTGCTGTAAAACCTCAAGA
>CACWTM010000078.1 GCA_902763855.1 uncultured Ruminococcus sp.
GACGTCAATGTGTTGATGATAAGGATCGGATTTGCGGATTATCCCGTTGACGACGAGGAGTACCCCGCCGACAGCGAAGAAACGCTGTTGAACTATTTTGACGGTACACAGGGAAGCGTCAACGGTTATTATGAGACCTCGTCCTATGGAAAGCTGCGGCTGCACTGTGACAAGGTCTATACCTATAACGCTCTCCGCGAACGTTACGAATACTCGTCGTCTTACACCGTGAACGATCTGCTCGCCGAGGTCCTGACCGCTCTTGATGATGAAATCGACTACGGGGATTATGACAGCGACGGCGACGGCTTTTTGGACGTCGTGTGCTTTGACTACGCGGGTCCGATGGGGAACTGGAACGATGTCTGGTGGCCTCATGTTTCGTACAACGGCAATGTTGAGATCGAGGGCAAGAAGCTGTCTGTCTATTCCTTCCTTCGCGGACAGTCTGAGACCTTCAAGCATGAATTCGGTCACGTGTTCGGCGCGGCTGATTATTATTCCTACGGTTAAGCTCATCACGACACGCTGATGACCTTCGACATGATGAGCGTGAACACCGGAGATCACAACGGCTTTACCAAATGGAGCTACGGCTGGCTCGGCGAGGAGGATATCGCCTTTATCGATCGGGCTTCGGGTGGAGCGACCGTCGAGCTCGCTCCGATCGAAACGCCCATGGGCGACGGCAAAAAGATCGCGGTCATCGCGCCGTCCTTCAACAGCGAAACGCGCTTTCTTGATGAATTCTTCCTCGTTGAGTACGATTCGGGAGAGGGCAATAAAAAGAGCGCGTTTGATGAGTACGGGCTGACAAGCGGCTTCAGGATATTCCACGTCAACGCAAAGGCGTATTACAATGACGAAGAGCTCACGGCGGCGTTTATGCAGTCCAACGACGCCTTCGGCATCAATCTGATCCATAATACAAAAAACGAGCTTGACGACCCTATGTTCTGGTCTATGAGCGAAATGTTCTTCCGCGAGGGCGATTCGCTGACCTTTGAGGGTTACCCCAATACGGGACTCAGCACGGACACGATCTATAACGGCAGCTTTTCGGGCGTCAGCATCACGGATTTTGTCACGGGTGATCACCCCTCGTTCAAGGTCGGCTTTTCCGATGAAAAGCCCCTCTTGCCCGAGCCGAATTTCACGCTGGAATCCGACAGCCTTTCCTCACAGATCAAAATGACGCTTGTATCCGACCGCTCGCTCGTGCAAAAAGAGCGCGGAGCGCAGGGCTATGAGGATCCCTATCTGATCGCCCCGAACGGCACAATGCTCACGCTCAGCGTCCGCCCCGTCTCCTGGAGCTCCAATCGGTTTGAGCTGCGCTACGGCAACGCGGTTCCCGCCGTCGAGCCGGACACAGAATATACCCTCGTGATCCCGAAGGGCTACTTCCTGCACGGCTATATGCAGGAAGCTCCCGAATTCAGGGAGCAGATCAAAACAGAGAGCTTTCTGCCTAAGACGGAGATCGAGCGTTACATTTTTGAGACGGGAAAACGCTATTCCAATATCTTCTCCGTGACGGACGATACCTACGGCAGAATCGAGATGAACGCCGACACGAAGGAGTGTGCCTTTATTGAGTCCAACCTGAACGGCGAGGAGATCGCGCGACATATTTTTACCGCGCCCGTGACCTATCCTTCGCCCAAGTATCTGCTGGGCTGCAGCGCGTATCGCCTGCTTGACGGAACCTATGCTTTGAGCGTCAACACGATCGACAGTGTTTTCTACGTTAAATTTGACCGTTACGGCAAACTGATCAGCGACGTCTTTACTATCGCGGGCGATCGGCTGAGCGAATATCTCAGCAACACGTCAAAAATCGAGCCTGAGCCGTTCAAGGACGGCTTGATCATGCAGATGCATACGTCCGACTATCAGGAGGAGGTCGTGCTGACCGTCGATTTTGTGAATGAGCCGACCATCACCGACGCCGAGAACAAGACATATATCACGCTCGACAGAGATCATTATATTATCAAGGGATATCGCGACGGCAATGTGCATCTCGGCATATATGACCGCTCTGACAGACAGACAGCCGATATCATTATGAATGACCGCTTTACGTATCTGGGCGCGTTTATCAGGGACAATAAGATCACCGTACTGTCCAGCAGCCGCGAGCGCGACACAGACGGCCGCGGGTATATCAAGCTGGTGCGCGACGAATACAGCGAGAGCGGCGAGCTGCTGCAAAGCGAGGATATCAACGAGCAGTCGGGCGATCTCAAGAACTATTACAAATTCGACCGCGTCATTCCTACCGGCAGCGGCTATTACGTTATGGTCAATAACGAGTTCGAAGAAAAGGTAGAGGTGATCGTCTGTGACCTTTCATGGAACAAGCTCGGCGGATTCAGCTTTTCTCCGTATGACGGTCTGGAATTTTTGGGAGAATGCGGGTTGAACGCCTCCTATCAGTATTTTGCGGAGGAAGGCGACAGCGCGTATATCATCTCCCGCTTCCATATCGGCGATTTTAAGATCGTTCCCAAGCGCGATCTGCTCGGCGACGCAAATCTGGACGGCGCGGTAGATATCACTGACGCGACGACCGTCCAGCGATATGATGTCATGATGACAGAGTTGAATGAAACCGCACTTTGGCTTGCCGACGTTGATCGTAACGGTCAAGCCGATATTATGGATGTGACATGGCTGCAGCGATTTGAAGTGGGCTTAAATGCTCCGATAGGGATCGGAAAACCGATTGCCATATAATTGGAAGCCTTTTACGATCTTGAATTTAGAATAACCATACAAATACATTAACAAACAATAGTGGACTGTCGCAAAACTTCCCGTTTTGACGACAGTCCATTGCTTTGATACATAGTCAAAAGGCGGAAGTTCTAAATATTGAGCTTCTGCCTTTGCTAATTTTATTATTTGGTAACTATCTGTATGTGCAAGATTGCTAATTAAGACGCAAGGTTTTTGGATTGCAGATAAATCGAAGTTATGATAGAATTATAGATAAACAAATAACAAATAATAATCTCATTTTTCGTAACCACTGAGGATTTGTAATGAGCAACAATGATATAAAGTGCGGCTGAGGGATATCGGAATAATAAAAAACAATGGGGTTGTCGCAGGATTATTTCTGCGACAACCCCTTGTATCGGTTAATGTATTGAAGTCAACAGTATTCTGTTAGAAAAATGTGTGCGGAAAACAACATTATTCTTGCTGTTCAATCATGCTTTTGGGATACAAAGATGCTTACGACCGTTCCGCCGCCCTCGCGTTCGGAGACGGTCAGCGTTCCTTTGCACATCATTTCAAGCCGTTCGCGGATATTGGCGAGCGCAATATGCGGTTCGTCGTTGTCCTTCACGCCGAAGCCCGGTCCGGTGTCGGCAACGGTTATCTCGACGCCGTTCTTTACTTCTCGGGTCTGAATCCGGATGGTAAGCGGATCGAGGTCTGGATCGACGCCGTGCTTAACGGCGTTTTCCACGATGGGCTGCAGGGTCAGCGGAGGCAGTCTGAAGCTCGTGTAAGGCGTATCGAACTCAACAAACAGCTTTCCCTCAAAGCGTACCTGCTCTACCGCCAAATAAGCCCTCGTGTGCTCCAGCTCCTCGGCAAAGGGTATCGTTCCCTCTTTTGCGATCGCCGTGAAATTCTTTCTCAGATAATCGGTAAAATCCAAGGTGACCTGCTGCGCCTTGGGCGCGTCCTGCTCGATTAGATAATAGATGCTCGTCATCGTGTTATAGATGAAGTGCGGCCGCATTTGCAGCACGGCAAGACTTGCCTTTTGATTCGCCAGCTCTTCCTTTTGCTTTAGATACCGCTTTCCCTGATCGATAAACAGCATCAATTCCATAGCGAGCAGCATAATTGAAACAGGCGCCAGCAAATAAACCAATATGAGAATGAATTGGAGTTTTGAAAGTTGTTTTCTTCTGCGGATTACCGCGATCAAGCTGACGATCAGACTGATAGCCGTAAAAAGCAGATAAACCAGTATCAGCCAGCGCTTTTGCTCTGTGCCGCCCGGCAAAAGAGTGCGTTGCAGCAGGTCGCCGACCGCTGCCGCTGCGGAAACTCCCCAAAGGCTGAGGATCAGCTTCCACAGGAAAGACTTATGGGGCTCCTGCGAACAGCAGCGAAGGAGGTAAAGCGTCAGCAGAGGGATGATCGTTGATGAAAACAAAGCGGCGAGAAAATCACACGCTGTTTGAAGCGGTATGTTATGCCAATACAAAGCGGAAAACCGGCTGATCAAGCTCGCCGAGGTTTTCAAAACCATATCGGAGAAAAAAACGACGCAGAACCACCGCCACCGGTTTTCGAGGTCGCGCAGGACCAAAACGACCGATATTCCCAACACGGCGATCAGCAGGGTAGTCGAATCGATCACAGAATAGTAATATGTCGTCCAATCCATCATAGCCGCAGCCCCCTGATCGGAAATCTCAGGCGTGTGAGTTGATCGCGCACCTGTTCAGCGGAGAGGGGTTTTACGGCAAAGCCGCAGGCGCCGGTATCCCACGCCTCCAGCGCGTAGTCGGGATAGGCGGTCAGATAGATCACGTTGGTGCGGGGATTGATTTTCAGCAGCTCACGGCACAGTTCAAGTCCGTTGAGCTTGCCCATTTCGATATCGATATAAGCAAGATGTACGCGGTTGGATTTGGCAAATGTCAGAGCTTCTGTTGGAGAAGTAAAGCCCGTGACCGAAGCGTTTGGAAGCAAGTTGCCGATTACCGACATACCGCCCTTTAGAATGATACTCTCGTCATCCACCATAATGACGTTCGGTTCCTCTACGGTATTGTCGATCGTTTCCAATAAAATGTTGATATCGATATCTAAGCATTTGGAGATCCGCAGAAGCAGAACGGCGTCAGGGATGCGCCGTCCCGTTTCCCAGTTCGCTATCGTGGTGCGTTCCACAAACAGCATATCGGCGAGCTGCTGCTGGGACAGCTTTTTATCGGTCCTGAATTGTTTCAGGGTATCGGCGAAGGAATCCTTCATGTGCTTTTCCTCTCTTGGAAGTAAACTGTATCTATGATTATAAGGGATGTGCCTTTGAAATACAACAGCATTCCAAAATAAGATGTCACGCTCTGACACATCTTATTGTCTTATGGAGTATTTATGATAGAATTAAACTGAGTAATTTTGTAAAACAGCGGAAAACAAGGAGGCAAAAGTATTCGCCGGTTTTCAGGTAATAAACGTTTCACGTTTTATTATATCAATTTTAAACTAAGGAGAGAAAAACATGAAATTTCCAAATGCAGCAAAAGGCGTGAAAAAGATTTTCAACGCCGAAATCATTTCACTGATCGCCGCCTTGATCGGCGGAGCCGGACTCATTCTGGGTTTGATCGGAGCTTCGAACGAAACCGACGAGTCCGCCGGTACAACTCTGCTTGCCGTTTCGGGCGCTTTGTTGATCGTTTCCGGTATCGCGTTTTTGGTCGCAGGGATCATGAACATCATCGGCTTTATTCAGGCGGCAAAGGATGAGGAAGGCATCAAGAGAGCGGTACTCTGTACGGTATTCAGCTGTGCGTTCGCGTTTGCAGCCGCGTTCTTTGAAAACCAGACGGGCTTCCTCGGCGGTCTGGGCACCGTTTTATCGTCGATTGCCACTGTGTTGAATATGCTGGTTGCGCTCTTCATGATCGGCGGTCTGATGAATCTGTCCGCGAAGTGCAAAAGACCCGATATGGTCAAGAGAGGTCATGACATCCTTACAACGATCGTCGTTTCCTACATTATCACTTTTGCCCTCGGCTTATTGATTCGCTTCGGCGCATACACATCCTCTTTCGGTGCAGGCGTTATCAACTGGCTGTCCGGCCTTTCGGCGCTGTTTACCGTATTCATCTATGTTCTCGAGCTGATCTATCTCGCAAAAGCGAAGAAGATGCTGGCAGAAGCCTAACAATCTCTATGACGGCGTTGCCTCGTCTGTTGGCGCGGTAACGCCTTGTCTGTTTATTACGGAGGTATGAAAATGAAAAGATTACTATCATCTGTCAGTGTGATCCTTGTGCTTGTTATGCTGCTGAGCGTGGCGGCTCCGATGACTGCGTATGCAGCCGGGGACGAGATCACAGTGAAAGACCTTACGGCGCATATCTATAACATGGAAGATACCGAAACGATGCAATGTCTGTTCAAAAGCTCTATGCCCGATATGGCGTTCATCTCTACGGTAGATTATTTAAAGCACGTATATGTTGACGAGCCGACTGAGGAAAAGAACGAGGACGGCACCTACACAATCACCAATCCTAAGGGAACAATGATTATCGATCCCGAAAAGGACACGTTGCATTTCGATAGCTTTGAGGACTTCATTTCAGCTAAAGAAAACGCGGAAGGTACCGAACTGGATGCGCCCTACATCAGGGAGTACGCGCCTGTCAACGAGGGAGAAACAAACGGGCTCGACCTTGACCTTTCGCCTTATAAAATCGATATTCTCGAACATGAGGGAAAAACCTATTTCCCTGTGTCGTCAATCGGACTCCTTGTCAGTGCGACGTATAATACGGCGGTGTATTGCAATGACGAAATATATTTTGTCCATTGTGCCGATATCGTGATGGGAAACTGTTATTTCCAAAACTCTGCGCCTTATAATACTCTAAAACGCAGCAAGGATCTGGCCGAGCTGACTTATAACGACCTGTGCTTCGCGGTCGATAAGTTTTACGGCAGACCCGCTCAGGCTGAAATCGCGTCGATGCTCGAAGAAAAAAGCTTTGATGAAATGCTGGACGAGTACAACGACGATACCCGCCGGGCAAAAGAATTGCTTCTATCGGAAAGCATGACTGATTATATTATCGGAACGGCTTATCTCGGACAAGTATTTTCCGACGGAGGTCATACGGCGATCAATTACCCTGCGGTCTTAGCGATTCTTACCCCCGGAACCGCTGTATATGATGAGTTAAACAGATTATTCGATGAAGAGGATTTCCGTGACGCAAATGCGGTAAAATATGTGATGAGCAGTCTTAACTCCAGCCATAAAGCCACCAATATGTCGGAATTCAGAAGCGGTAAATACAAAGATTATGATCTTGTAAAGTCGTGGGATGACAAGTCAGCGTCAAAGCTCTATGTTACGGGAGATACAGCTGTCTTCGCCTTTGATTCGTTTATTAACGAGGCAGTTTATCATTTCAAATGGTCTCTTGACTACGCGAAGGAAAAGGGTATTAAGCGTTTTGTGATAGACCTGTCCTGCAACAGCGGCGGCAACGCGGCGGTCGTTATGTATATCATGGCTATGATCACCAACCAAGACAAAGACAGTTATACAACCTCTTACAGAAATCTTCAGACGCTTACAGGTAACATCACAAGAATCGATCACGATATGGATTTGAATTTAGACGGGGAGATCAACGACCTCGACAAGAGCGTATATTATGATTTTGAATACGCCTTTATCACATCCGGTATTTCGTACTCCTGCGGCAATCTGCTGCCTTGTCTGGCGAGGGACGCGGGCTTCCCGATCCTCGGCGAAAGAAGCGGAGGCGGCGCATGCTCGCTTTTGATCGCGTACACCCCCGAGACGTTTTTCTATACGCTGTCGAGTTATAATAAGTTCATCACCGCAGATGGTAACGATGTTGACAGCGGCGCAGAGCTCGACTTTGACCTGACTAAGCGCGTTACCGATGACCAAGGGAATGAAACAGTCGATTATTCCGGTCTTTATGATCTGGAGGATATCAGCCGCAAGATAGATATGTATTACGGCGTACAGCTGCTCGGCGACGCTGACGGCGACGGCGAGGTATCGATTCTTGACGCAACGGCGATCCAGCGGAAGGATGTGTTGCTTTCCGTTGCTTATTTTGACGATGTTGCCGCTGACGTTGACGGCGACGGTGAGGTCACCATCCTCGACGCGACGTTTATCCAGCGATTCCTTGCGGGACTGCCCTGTCCGGCAGGGATCGGAGAAGCAATTCAGCAGACGTCGGATTCGTCGGATTTAGAGTATAGGCTGCTCGAAAGCGTTCAAACCTATCGCCGGGACTATCAATACGATGACTGGAAACTGGCACAGACAACGTCGATCGAATACGAAAACGCCTATCCGGTTATGATCGAAAACCTCGATAATTACGATGACGCCGAACCCTCAAAGACAGTGTTTGAATACACCTTTGACGGCGAAAAGCCCGTGACCCGAACCGAGACCGATCTTGCCAATAATACGATAACCACTGTGAAATACAACGACGGCAGAGTTTACGATTATGATATGAAATCTCTGGGCAGCGGCAGTACGGCCAAAAAAATGTTCCAGTACGGCAACGGCGGCGAATACTTTACCATGGTTCTGCATGATGAGTTCAGGTCAGGCGAGGGATTTGCTCCCGATGTTATGATGGAGGAAATGGATTCTGTTTCCGTCACTACCAAAAACGGTCTGCTGAAACGTACCACCAACACCGGCATTTACACAAAATGGTCGGAGGGTGAAGAAAAGAAATGGGTGAGATTCAACGGCAAATATTCCGCCGATTATGACGACGACGGTATCGTCAGCCTTCTGTCCGCAGTATATTCGCTTTCAGGATATGAGGAGCAGGGGAAATTTGAAGTCAAAAAGGAAAACGGAAGGATCACTGAGATCACCAGGTACATCTCCGTCGACGGCGGGTGGGAGCCGTTTGAACAATATGTTTTTGAGTATAATGATACCGAGATCAGCCCCTCAAGATACGCAGCGATGATCAATTACTTTATCGCCGATCACGGCGGAAATTATTATTGTTACAACTGGTATTAAAACTTTTATAATATATAGGAGATGGTCTGTCTGATTTGCGTACAAAACTATACCAAGAAGTACGGCGATAAAACCGTTGTGAACGACATCTCGTTCACCGCAAAAGACGGCGCTATCACCGGATTTATCGGTCACAACGGCGCCGGTAAATCAACAACGATCAAAGCGATCACGGGCGTTATTCGCCCGACAAGCGGTTCCATTACGATCAATGGGATCGACATCCAGAAGGACGGAAAAAAGGCGAAAAGTCAGTTCGGCTATGTTTCCGACAGCCCCGATCACTTTTTGCGACTAAGCGGAGTTGAATATCTGAATTTTATGGCGGATATTTATGATACGCCCTTAGACGGAAGATCCGCGTTCATTGAGAATTACGCCAAGCGCTTTGGCATTTACGACTCACTGAACAGCACGATACTCTCGTATTCTCACGGAATGCGTCAAAAAATAATGATCATGGGCGCGCTGATCCACAATCCGTCCGTATGGATTTTAGACGAGCCCCTAACCGGCCTCGATCCGCAGTCGGCATTTGAGCTCAAGCAGATGATGCGCGAGCACGTAAAAAAAGGGAACTCGGTGTTCTTTTCAACACACGTGCTCGAGGTTGCCGAAAAGCTGTGCGACGAGATCTGCATTATCAAAAAAGGGGAGCTTTTGTACTGCGGAACACTTGATGAACTGAGGGCTACGCACAAATCAAATGCTTCACTGGAAAACATTTTTCTTGAATTAACAGAAACAAAAGAATAATTGGAGGTAGTAAAAATGGTTATGTCTATTGTGTTTGGTGTATTAGGAGTCGGTTTGATTATTTTCGGCATAAAAATTCTTCTTACCGGCACACTTACAAAAAGCGAGGAGGCGAAAATCGCCTCGTAT
This sequence comes from uncultured Ruminococcus sp., assembly GCA_902763855.1. Taxonomy (GTDB): domain Bacteria; phylum Bacillota; class Clostridia; order Oscillospirales; family Acutalibacteraceae; genus Ruminococcoides. Next base: position 9,698 of record CACWTM010000078.1, read on the forward strand.
TCAAAGAAAGGCGCACGCACTTATAAGCTGATCAATGTCGTGATGTATATCGTTGTCGGTCTCTTTTTGATCGGAGAATGTATTGTCGATTTTCTCGAATTCCAAAAAATCCTAAACGATAGTTTTTTGATCAAAATGATTATGTTTGGCGTCATTTTACTAATGGTGATCATATACTTTATTGTCGCGTCAAAATGCAAGAAGATGACTGACAATGAGTGATCAAAAAGTAACCGGCGAGTTTTCCAAGGTTAGAAAGCTCATTTCCGTTTTGGAAAAATGCAACGGAAACTCAAAGATCGGCGGCAGCGAAGCGCTGATCTCACCGAGAGCGGCAAAGATCCTTGCCGCTGTCGGATTGGTATTCCTGA
>CACWTM010000079.1 GCA_902763855.1 uncultured Ruminococcus sp.
TTTGATGCGATTCTATGCTGAGTATAAACAGCGTATAAATACTATTCGTTCTCGAAAGCTAAGGCTGCCGCAAAAACTTCTCGTTTTGCGACAGCCCCTCTTTGTATCGTATGTTATTCGATATCTTTCACACGCACTCCGAGGACAAGGCCGGCGTGTTTCATCATATCCGCCGCCAGCTCGTGCGGGTCGCCGTTTGATTCGTTTCCGTAACGGTTGGCGATAACGGCCATGAAGAAATCATGCTCGGGGATATAGAAGATGGAGCTGTAGTACGAAGGGATATAACCGTAGTGGAACGCCACCTTGCTGTCGCCCTCGTCGCTGACCATCAGTCCGTAGCCATAGCCCATCTCATCTTCGTCGCTGTAGTTTTGGATCATCTTTTCAAAGGTCTCTTTCTTGACGACCTGACCGTTTGCCAGACCCTTGTACCAGCGGTACAGATCCTTAGGCGTTGTCAAAACGTCGCCGCAGCCGTACTCCAGACCCTTGACCTCAAAGTAGTTTCTGCCAAATTCGCTGAGATCGGGGGCGGCGATGGTCGCGTTGATCGAGTCGTCATAATCATCGATAAACGCCGAATGACTCATCCCGAGCGGCTTGAAGATATTCTTGCGCACATAGTCGTGATATTCCATGCCGGTGACCTGAGAAACGATCTCGGCAAGCAGCGAGAAGTTGGAATCGGAGTAGTCATACATCTCACCCGGCTCAAAAAGCAGGTCTTTCGAAAGGAAGTACTCGCGGATCCTGTCGCGGTTTTCTTTTTGAGACGCTTTGTCAGAGATCACAAAACGCTCATATTCGTCGCCGAAGGTGACGACGTCTACCATATTATCGACATTCTCTACCGAAAAGTCCGGGATACCGGAGCGCTGGTACAGAAGCTGTTCCACGGTGATCTTATCGCCGTATTTGTAATCGGGGAAGTACTTGCTGAGCTTATCGTTGAGGTCGATCTTGCCCTGATCGTACAGCTGCATGATGCTCGCAGCGGTAAACTGCTTGGATACCGACGCCACACCGAACGCGTTATCGGTGGTGACTGTCGCGTCGTCGGTTGCCTCTCCTCTGCCGCCGTCAAAGACGACCGAGCCCTTGTATACGGCGTAGACCGCGCCGGAAAAATCACGGTTATCCATCATCGGCAAAAAGCGTTTTTCCAGACTGTCGCGGATCTTATTCATGTCCATCTCCTTCTTTGTGTCCATCGCGCCGGCGACGCCGACAAAGAACAGTATAATACATAAACCAATTGCGGTGATAACAAATAAACGTTTCTTCATGATCTTAGCCTCCTTACCCTAATGTTGCCGACGAAATCGCGCGCTGACAAACTGAGCGCACAGCCCTGTGAACAGTCCGGCAAGGCATCCCGACACCAAGAGGAACGGATAGTACAGCATCAGCTGCGGTGTCTGAGTCACCGCCAAAGCCGCCGCCATCTGTCCCGTGTTGTGCAGGACAGCGCCTAAAACCGACGCGATCCACATATGTTTTTCGTCGATCCACCGTCTGAGTACCAGCATTCCTATCAGGCACAGCGCAGAACCCGACGCGCTGTAGACCAGCGCCGCGAAATTTCCGCTGAATACCGCGCCCAGGAGCAGCCTTGCCGCAATAACGGCTGCAACCTCATGCGCCTTATAGTGATAGACCGCGTAGACGGTGATGATGTTTGCGAGCCCCAGCTTGATTCCCGGGATGGGAAACGGATTGGGGATTTGCAGTTCTACGATAAATATGATTAGCGAAACCGCGGTCAACACCGCAAGCTCCGTCAATCTTCTGACATGCTTGCTCATCGCTCACCTCGTGACCGCATCCGGATAGTCCGTACCGTCTGCGAACTCGATCACCAAACGGTGCGGCAGACAGACGATCGGAGCCGAGGCGCTCTTGAGCCAACCCATGCCGACGCAGGTTTTGTCGGGACAGTCCGCGTCCAAAATCCGGATCCGATGATCCTTGATCTCGACGGTGTTGACATGTCCCTGATAGTCTACGTCAAAGACGCGATCCTCTGCGGTATCCAGATCAATTGTCTCGATCACCTTTCCGTCGGACACAATCCGCGCCGTGCTCTTTTTAGGAGCTGTCAGCACGACGGCCGAGCCGATGATACCGATCAAAAAGATCGCTGCGATAATGATGATAAATGTCTTGATCTTCATTTCGTTGACTTTATTATACCGGTAAAATAATAATACATTTTTTCTGTTTTATGAACATTTCGTTAAATCCGTGTCAATGTGCTATTATTTTAGCATAAAAATACAAAAGTTGCAAGTACGCAATAATTGACTAATCTATGAGAATGTGATACTCTTGATTTATGAAAAAGTTCAAAAACCGCGCGTTGTGCGCTTTTATCATGACAGCGGCGGCGATTCTCACCGCCTGTGCGGGTACAAAACCCGAGAGCGAATCTTTTCAGGCGATGGATACGCTGATGACGCTCACGGTCTACGGCGACAGCGAGATCGGTGCCGAGATCAAAGAGGAAATTCTCTCGCTTGACAAGGCGCTGGACGCCACCGACGAAAACAGCGAGATCCATCATCTGAATACCGAAAAAACCGCCTCTGTCAGCGACAACACCGCCGACCTGCTGAACCGGTCATTACAGCTGTGCGGCGACCTTGACGGCTGTTTCGATCTCACCGTATACCCCGCCGTTACCGCATGGGGCTTTACCACCGGCGACTACCGCGTTCCCGGCGACAGCGAGCTGAAGGCGCTTGCAGAAAAGATCGACTACACCTCCGTTGCCGTCACCGACAACCGCGTGACTCTCCCAAAAGACGTCACGGTCGATCTGGGCGCGGTCGCAAAGGGCTATGCCGCGGACAAGTCCATCGACATCCTCAAAAACAGCAGAGCGCGGGCGGCTGTCCTCAACCTCGGCGGCACCATCGCCCTGTACGGCAAAAAGCCCGACGGCAGCCGCTTCAAGATCGGTATCGCCGATCCCGAGAACTCCGCCGGCTACTTTGGCTACCTGACCTGTGACAGCGGCGTTGTCGCCACCTCCGGCGGCTACGAACGCTTCTTTGAACAGGACGGCAACCGCTACATCCACATCCTCGACCCCGCTACCGCCCGACCTGTCGACAATCACATCGCGTCCGTCACCGTCATCACCGACAACGGCGCCAAGGCCGACGCGATGTCCACCGCTCTGTTCGTCATGGGGCTTGACAAAGCGGCCGACTGCTACAAAACCCACGACGACTTCGACTGTATCATCCTCACCGATGACGACCGTCTGTACCTCACCGATGGCGTATACGACGACTTCACCCTCGACAGCGGCTACAGCTATACTATTCATAGAATCAGCAAATCATAAGGAGCAACTCATGCGTAAAACATCCCGGACAGGCTCGTTTTTCCTCATCCTCTTATTCAATATTATGCTCAACTTCCGCCTCACGATCCCCGGCTGGATCCTGCTGGTGCTGCATTTCATCATTCCTCAGTATATCAAGTGGTGGTACTGCCTCGTCTATTTCGGCGCGTTTCTACTTTACATGATTATCTGGATGCTGGTGCTCTGGGGACTGGGCGCGTGGGCAAATTCCGTCCCTCCGACGCCGCCCGTCAAAAACAAAAATCCCTACTCGGTGCAGACAAACGAGATCCCGCCGCCGATAGAGAATAAAAACCCCTATTCCGTCAAAACCAACGAAGCGCCGAAGCTTCCCGAACAAAAGGAGAATTAATATGAAAAAAGGTTTCTGTGTGCTCTTTTGCATAATTATGCTTATTTCGACCCTCTCCGCCTGCGGCGGTACCGACGACAGAACGCCGCTCTTCACCGTTGCGGACCAATCCTCACGCAAGGAAGTGACCGCAATCTTCAAGAATACCGACAGCGGCGACACGCTCGAGGTCAAGCTGCAAAAGAAAGACGGCGAAAACGATACCGCTCTTTTCACCGGTCATGCCGACGCCGCAAAGTACGACCGCGTCATCATTGACTCCGACGGTACAAAATCCGAGGAGCTTGCCTACAACGATTTCTGCCGTTCATGGAACCTGACCACGGGCAGATGTTATCCGGGTACGGAAGAAACCATCCCGAAATACGAGCGCCACACCTTCGATTACGAAAAGCGCACCAAGGACATCCTGATCTGGACGCCTGAGGATTACGACAAAAGCTCCTCCGACAAATACTCCGTCATCTACATGACCGACGGTCAGAATCTCTTTGACCGCTCCGCTACCTCCACGGGCTCATGGGCGGTCGCCGAAAGCGCCCTCGCTATGGCGCAGAACGGCGGTGAAAAGTGCATCATCGTCGGTATCGAGAACGCCGACGGCTGGCGCGACAACGAGCTGACCCCCGACATCGGCGAGGTTACACAGGACAGCTACAAGGACGGTCATGGCAAATACTTCTCTGACTTTGTCGTCGACACCGTCATGCCCTATATCAATGAAAACTACAACGTCTATACCGACTTTGAGCACACCCACATCTGCGGATCGTCCTCGGGCGGTATCGAGAGCTTCTACATCGCGATGGAGCACCCCGACAAGTTCGCCTCCGTCGGCGCGCTGTCTCCGGCGTTCCTGCTGTACAGCGATGAAACATGGGTCAAGTACCTCTCCGAAAAGGACTTCTCCGTCAACACCCCGATGATCTACCTCTACTGCGGCAACGGCAACGACCAACTCGAACAAGCGCTGTGTACGGGAACCAAAACCATGCCTGATAATCTCAAAAAGACCGATTACCCTGCCGACAGGATCGTCACCAAGATCTACGACGACGGCATCCACAACGAAATGTTCTGGCGCGCGGTATTCCCCGACTACCTCAAGTACGCATTTCCCAAGGTCACGTCAGCTGAATAAACCAATACATGACAAAAGGCTGTTTCATCCACAAAAAGTGAAACAGCCTTTATCTTTTATCGCTTAGCCCGAGTATATAATCTGTCGTCGTGTGATAATACCTTGCCAACGCGATCAATACATCTGTCGGGATATCCCTCTGACCCAGTTCATAGCGCGAGTAAGCCACCTGCGTACAGTTCAGAGCAGTCAAGGAATTTTTGCACTGGTTCTGTCGATTATCTCTTTTGGTTTTGGAGTAATGTTACTGATAACCGATATCTTGATTTCAACTAATATCTACGAGTTTTTAACTGCGTTGTTAAACAATATAAATCTATAGCTATAAGTATCAAAAAACGATTTTGTTTGATACATCTGAGTTTCCGCATTGTCTCAGATGTATTAGCATGGGGGCTGCCGCTGCTGACAGCCCCCACTTGCAAAAATACGCAAAAAAGCCGCCCCGTAAGGAGCAGCTTTTTTATACGATGAATGATTACGCTTTCTTATAGAACTTGTCGAGCAGCATTGCGATCCACGGGATCTTGCCGATGAGCAGAAGCTCATTCTTCTTGCCGGTAGCGGCGTTAACAATACCGATGATCGCCAGCACTGTCAGGAAGATATAACCGGCAGAGAAAATAACGTTGAAAACATTATAAACCGTGCTGTAAGAGTAGAAATATAAGAACCAGTCGCCGGGGAAGATCGCGTTGATGATCGCGAGCAGGATACGGGTGACAATGGCATACGCCAGCTCAACCGCAAACAGAGTAGCGCCCTGCTTAACATGGAACTGACAGTACTCCGAATCCTTCTTCGCAAACATGGGGATCAGGAACAGAAGACCCATGTAAGAGAGCCACGCGATACCGCGGTTCTGCTGGACGTCCGCTTCGGGAGTAACGGGCTGCTGAACAGGAGCCTGATAACCCTGCGGAGCCTGTTGATAACCCTGCTGGGGCTGCTGGTAGTTCTGCGGAACCTGCTGCTGAACAGGAGCCTGCTGTACAGGTGCTTGCTGAGCGGGAGCCTGCTGCACGGGTGCCTGACCGTTTACAAAAGTACCGCAATTGGGACAAGCATTAGCGCCCTCGGGGAGCTGCTGACCGCACTGTTGACAAAAAGCCATGATAAAACCTCACTTTATAGATTTGCGCCCCTATTTCGGAGCGTGATTAACAAGGTCAATTATAAGGATAACGGCAGGTGAAGTCAACCGACGCGCCTGATCTTTGGAGAAGGGCATAAAAGCGACCCCTCGACAGAATTTTCCTTTTGGCATAATTACCAATAATTTTCTCTGATTTTTGATGTTTTCACTAAATCTCAGTTGTTCGGATTATTTCCATGTTGAATGTGTATAAAATCGTCAAAAATTTTTGGTTGTTCTCACAAAGCCCAACCATCATTTCTTTTCTTTCTGCACTTGAATTTGACCGTAAAGTTATAGTATAATGTTTATGTATGATAATACGCAGCAGCAAACCCCCTTTTGCTGCCATCTACAATTTCTATTTTTAGGAGGAGATTTTTATGGGTCTTATCAAAGCGGGCTTAGGCTCCCTCGGCGGAGTTCTGGCCGACCAGTGGAAAGAATACTTCGTCTGCGACGCGCTGCCGAAAGAGGTACTCGCGCGCAAGGGTCAGAAGAAAACTTCCGGCCGTTCTTCCAACACCAAAGGCTCCGACAACGTTATCACCAACGGTTCGGGTCTTGTCGTAGCTGACGGCCAGTGCGCCATCATCACCGACCAGGGCAAGGTCGCGGAGTTCTGCGCCGTACCCGGCGAGTACACCTACGATTCCCAGACCGAGCCGTCCATCTTCTCGGGCTCCTTCGGCGACAGCATCAAGCGCACCTTCAAGGAGATCGGAAAGCGCTTCACCTACGGCGGCGAACCGCCCAAGGATCAGCGCATCTACTACTTCAACACCAAGGAGCTGATGGAGAACCCCTTCGGCACCGCTAACCCCATCCCCTTCCGCGTTGTTGACAGCCGTCTGGGTCTTGACCTTGACGTCAGCGTACGCTGCAACGGCTACTACAGCTACAAGATCGACAACCCGATCCTGTTCTATACCAATGTCTGCGGCAACTTCGCAGGCGGCGACTATCCGCGCTCCGAGCTGGACAAACAGCTCAAGACCGAGTTCATCAACGCGCTGCGTCCCATGTTCGGCAAGCTGTCCAACCTCGAGATCCGTCCGAATCAGATCCCCAACCATGAGGAAGATATGATCAAAGCCGCTAACGAGGTCCTCAGCGAGAAATGGGGCGAACTCCGCGGCTTAAAGCTCGTATCTATCGCGTTCCAGAACGTCGACCTTCCCGAAGAGGATCAGAAGATGCTCAAGGAGGTTCAGCGCAACGCTGCGTTCATGAACCCCAACATGGCGGCGGCTCACCTTGTCGGCGCACAGGCACAGGCGATGCAGGACGCCGCGAAGAACGAAGGCGGCGCGATGGCAGGCTTCATGGGCATGGGCATGGCTCAGGGCGTCGGCGCAGGTCAGGCGGCTTCCCTCTTCCAGATGGGTCAGCAGCAACAGGCTCAGCAGCCCGCTCCCGCAGCTCCCGCAGCTCCTGCGGCTCCCGCGGCGGCTCCGGCAGGCGCGTGGACCTGTCCCTCCTGCGGCAAGATCGCTACCGGCAAGTTCTGCCCCGAGTGCGGCGCGAAGAAGCCCGATGACGGCTGGACCTGTTCCTGCGGCGCGGTGAACAAAGGCAAGTTCTGCGCTGAGTGCGGCGCGAAGAAGCCCGAGGGCGCACCGCTGTACAAGTGTGACAAGTGCGGCTGGGAGCCTGAGGATCCCCACAACCCGCCGAAGTTCTGCCCCGAGTGCGGCGATCCCTTCGACGACAAAGACAGAGTATAATTGAAATGTTTGCGGAAGGCTATGGCACTCCTATAGCCTTCCGTTCTTAAGCAGTCATTGAACCGATTCATTTCAACACAAGGAGAAATCTATGGCAGTACATGAATATAAATGCCCGTGCTGCAGCGGCGCGTTAGCGTTTGACAGCACGATCCAAAAGATGAAGTGTCCTTTCTGCGACACCGAGTTTGAGGTAGAAGCGCTCAAGGCGTATGACGAGGATCTCAAGAACGAGGGTACCGATAACCTCGACTGGGACACCAACGCCGGAACCCAGTGGACGACGGACGAAGTAACAGGACTTCGTTCCTACGTCTGCCAGAGCTGCGGCGGCGAGATCGTCGGCGACGAGAACACCGCGGCAACCGAGTGCCCCTTCTGCGGCAACCACGCGATCATCATGCAGCAGTTCCAGGGCGCCCTAAAGCCCGACTACGTCATCCCCTTCAAACTCGACAAAGCCGCGGCAAAGGAAAAGTACAAACAACACCTCATGGGCAAGTTCCTGCTTCCCAAGGTCTTCAAGGACGAGAACCACATCGACGAGATCAAGGGTATCTACGTCCCGTTCTGGCTGTTCGACTCTGACGCCGACGCCGATATCCGCTACCGCGCCACCCGTACGCGCGCGTGGTCGGATTCCAACTACAACTACGTCGAGACCTCCTACTTCTCTGTCTACCGCGCGGGCAACATCGGCTTTGACCACGTTCCCGTCGACGGCTCCACCCGCATGGCGGACGATCTGATGGAGAGCGTCGAGCCGTTCAACTTTGCCGAAGCGGTCGACTTCCAGACCGCCTATCTGTCGGGCTACTTTGCCGACAAGTACGACGTCACCGCCGAGGACTCGATCACCCGCGCCAACGAGCGTATCAAAAGCTCTACCGAGGACGCGTTCCGCAACACCGTCCAGGGCTATGTGACCGTCACCCCTGAGTACTCTTCCATCCGTCTGCACGACGGCAAAACCAAATATGCCTTCTACCCCGTATGGCTGCTCAACACCACCTACAAGGATGAAAAATTCACCTTTGCCATGAACGGACAGACCGGCAAATTTGTCGGCAACCTTCCCACCGACCGCGGCAAGTTCTGGAAATTCGCCGCGCTGTTCACCGTCATCGCAGGCGCCGTGATCTACGGCGGCATGTGGCTGGCACAGCTGTTGTAAGGAGGCGCCGTATGACAAAAAGAATCATTTCCCTGATATTTGTCCTGATCCTCGCATTCTCTGTTGTGCTGGTACCCGCAAGCGCCGACACACAGGTGCGAGCGGTACTTGACGACTCGGCAAACCTGCTGAACAGCGAGGAAGAAAAGGCGCTCGCCGACATCATCGCGCAGGTCAGCTCCGAGAACCAATGCAACCTTGCTTTCGTCACGGTCAACGACCTTAACGGCGCGAGCTTCTCTCACAACGGCACCACCCAGGACTATGCCGACATGTATTATGAGACCAACTTCGGCAAAAACACCGACGGCATCGTCGTCCTGCTGGTGCTCTCCGACGAGCGCGGCAAGCGCACGGTCTACTTCTCCACCTCCGGCAAGTGCATCAAGCGCCTGTCCGACAGCGAGCGCGAAAAGATCCTCGACGACATCATCGCCAACCACAACCCCGACAGCAAGAGCTACTATGAGTTCCTGTACGCGGCGGCGCTGGATCTGAAAGAAGCACTGCCACCTCACCTGAAGTGGTATATGTTACCCCTCGCGCTTTTGATCGGCTTCGCGATTGCGATGATTATTATGATGATCCTGCGAGGTCAGCTCAAGAGCGTCAAGATGGAGAAGGGAGCGGTCAACTATGTGCGCGCGGGCAGCATGAACGTCACCGCGTCGCGTGACTCCTACCTGTACAGCACCGTCAGCCGCACCGCCAAGCCCAAGGACAGCGGCTCGAGCACCCACACAAGCTCCGGCGGCGGCACCCACGGCGGCGGCGGTCGCAGCTTCTAAACAAAATCTCTGTCAACCGACAGATAAAGGGGCTGTCGCATTAAGAAACGCGATAGCCCCTTTTAGTGTCATTCTGAGCTTGTCGAAGAATCTTACAGTGCAATCTATCCAACTTCATT
>CACWTM010000080.1 GCA_902763855.1 uncultured Ruminococcus sp.
GAACTCAGCGTCGCCGCCAAAGTTCAGAACCTTGGTGATAGCAGCGGTCAGAGTGGTCTTACCATGGTCAACGTGGCCGATGGTACCGATGTTTACATGGGGTTTATTTCTTTCAAACTTTTGTCTTGCCATTGGGAAACATCTCCTTTAATAGTAAATAAATTTACCGAATATAATTATTGTAACAATTCTTTAAGGGAATTGCAATAGTTTTTTGCAAATTTCCACAACTAATAGTAGTTTTCTTTCGACAAAATCTCTATCGGTTGTGTCGATTGCGGTCGGAACGGAAATCCGATTCGGGACAAGTCCTAATTCTTCATTCCTGATTCCAAATTAAAATCAGTCCTTCTTGTTACGCTCGGACATGATCTCCTCGCCGACGTTCTTCGGAACCTCAGCGTGGTGCGAAGGCTCCATAACATAGTTACCGCGGCCCTGAGTCTTGGAACGCAGGTCGGTCGCATAACCGAACATGTTAGAGAGCGGAACGTCAGCGACAATACGCGCTACGCCGTTGTCGATCTCCTGACCTCTTACGGCGCCGCGGCGGGCGTTGAAATCACCGAATACGGTACCTGCGTACTCTTCGGGAACAACGACGCTGACCTTCATGATCGGCTCGAGCAGGACGGGATCCGCCTTCTTCATAGCCTCCTTGAACGCCATGGAACCGGCGATCTTGAACGCCATTTCGGAGGAGTCGACCTCGTGATAAGAACCGTCGTATACTTCGCACTTGACGTCAACAACGTTGTAGCCCGCGAGGACACCGGAGAGCATCGCGCCCTGAATACCCTGATCGATCGCCGGGATATACTCCTTCGGGATCGCGCCGCCTACGACGGAATTGACGAACTCGTAGCCTTTACCGGGGTTCGGGGAGATACGCATCTTGACGTGACCGTACTGACCCTTACCACCCGACTGACGAGCGTACTTCTGATCGACGTCCGCTTCGCGGCGGATTGTCTCTTTGTAAGCAACCTGGGGCTTGCCGATGTTTGCCTCAACCTTGAACTCACGAAGCAGTCTGTCTACGATGATCTCGAGGTGAAGCTCACCCATACCGGCGATGATGGTCTGACCGGTCTCTTCATCGGTGTAAGCCTTGAAGGTGGGATCTTCCTCGGCGAGCTTTGCCAGAGCGATACCCATCTTCTCCTGACCTGCTTTGGTCTTGGGCTCGATCGCAACCTTGATAACAGGCTCCGGGAACTCCATGGACTCGAGAATAACAGGATGATTCTCGTCACAGAGAGTGTCGCCGGTGGTGGTGTTCTTCAGACCTACCGCAGCGGCGATATCGCCGGAGTAGCAGACGTCGATGTCCTTACGGTCGTTGGCGTGCATCTGCAGAATACGACCGATACGCTCGTTCTTGCCCTTGGTGGAGTTGTACACGGAGGTACCCTTCTCAACCTTACCGGAGTAAACGCGGAAGAAGCAGAGCTTACCGACGTAGGGGTCTGTCGCGATCTTGAAAGCCAGAGCGGAGAACGGCTCTTCGTCGCTTGCGTGACGATCGACCTCTTCGCCTGTGTTGACATCCTCGCCTTTGATAGCGGGGATATCGGTGGGAGCGGGCATATAGTCGACGATTGCGTCGAGTAGCTTCTGCACGCCCTTGTTGCGGTAAGAGGTACCGCAGCATACGGGAACCATCTCGTTGGCGATGGTCGCCTTGCGGATCGCAGCCTTGATCTCGTCGATCGTCAGCTCCTCACCCGCGAAATATTTTTCCATGAGCTCGTCGCTGGTCTCAGCAACGGACTCGATCAGAGCATCGTGGTACTCCTGAGCCTTGTCCTTCATGTCATCGGGGATCGGGATGGTCTCGCGCTTCTCGCCGTTGGGACCGGTGTAGGTCTCGGCGGTCATCTCAACCAGGTCGATGATACCGGTAAAGGTATCCTCAAAGCCGATGGGCAGCTGGATCGGAACAGCGTTACACTTCAGTCTGTCCTTCATCATTTGCAGAACATGGTAGAAGTCCGCACCCGTGATGTCCATCTTGTTGACGTAAACCATGCGGGGAACATGATAGTTGTCCGCCTGACGCCAAACAGTCTCGGACTGGGGCTCGACGCCGCCCTTCGCGCACAGAACGGTTACGGAACCGTCCAGTACACGCAGAGAACGCTCAACCTCAACGGTAAAGTCAACGTGTCCGGGGGTGTCGATGATATTGATACGGTTATCCTTCCAGAAACAGGTGGTGGCGGCGGAGGTGATGGTGATACCTCTCTCCTTCTCCTGATCCATCCAGTCCATGGTAGAGGCGCCGTCGTGCGTCTCACCGATTTTGTGGTTGATACCTGTATAGTAAAGGATACGCTCTGTAGTAGTAGTCTTACCGGCATCGATATGAGCCATGATACCGATATTTCTTGTCATTTCAAGTGATACCTGCCTGGGCATAATATCCTCCTTAGTGCGTATGCGTAATCAGGTGATTACACCTTCATCTTAAATATCTCATATACCTTAATTTGGTGAACGGTGAATGGCGAACGGTGAATGGCGGGATACCCGCACCCGATTTATATTGATAAATCCAAAACACAGCGTTTTTTCAACCGATAACCATAAACCGATAACCGTTGACCGATGATAAACATCCGCCGAACTATTACCAAGAATAATGAGCGAACGCCTTGTTAGCCTCAGCCATCTTATGGGTATCCTCACGCTTCTTGAACGCGCCGCCTGCGCCGTTCACCGCGTCGAGGATCTCGCCGGCGAGTCTCTCCTTCATGGTTCTCTCGGAACGCGCTCTGGAGTAGGTGGTGATCCAACGAAGGCCGAGAGTCTGCTTTCTGGCTTCTCTGACCTTGATCGGTACCTGGTAGGTAGCACCGCCGACACGGCGAGCCTTGACCTCCAGCTCAGGCATACAGTTATCCATAGCCTGCTCAAACACCTCGAGAGCGTCCTTACCGGTCTTATCAGCGATGATATCAAATGCGCCGTAAACGATCTTCTGGGCTACGCCCTTCTTGCCGTCGAGCATGATATTGTTGATCAGACGGGTAACGAGCTTGGAGTTATACAACGGATCCGGCAAAACGTCACGTTTTGCGATCTGACCTCTTCTGGGCATCTTTACTTCCCTCCTTCACAATAATTGAGAAATCATTGGTACTCGAAAGTGACAAACTCCCGTAATGCACAGAGGTCAGGGGCATATAAGCCCTTTTCTATTTCAATCCTCTGTTACAATACAGAACAAGAAATCATTATTTCTTTGAGTATGTCAATTCCTTATTTTTTCTTCGGACGCTTAGCGCCGTACTTTGATCTGGCCTGCATACGACCGTTTACACCCTGAGTATCAAGCGTACCGCGGATGATGTGGTAACGTACACCAGGTAAGTCCTTGACACGGCCGCCGCGGATCAGAACAACGGAGTGTTCCTGCAGGTTGTGGCCAACGCCCGGGATATAGGAACTGACCTCGATACCGTTAGAAAGACGAACTCTGGCGATCTTACGGAGCGCGGAGTTAGGCTTCTTAGGCGTCGCAGTCTTGACAGCGGTGCAAACACCGCGCTTCTGAGGAGAATTTTGATCGATCGGACGATTCTTCTGCGAGTTCCAGCCCTTCAAAAGTGCGGGAGCCTTCGCCTTCTTCTCGGAAACCTGTCTGCCCTTGCGGACTAACTGATTAAAGGTTGGCATGTTTTTCCTCCTTTCAAAGAATCATAAAGAATTGAACTGTCAGCCGCCGAAAATCGGCAACCGGCATTGATGAAAAACACCCGTCGATCGACGAAGTGTTTATCACACTAAAGCGGTGATGGTCAAAACGCACGAAAACGCCCGATAGAATCTGGGCTTTTCACGCATTTTGACGGTGGAAAAGAGGTATGGTGACGCACTCTTCCACAATTAGTTATATTACCATAAGAAGGGGCGGTTTGTCAATCATTTTTTTGGATAGGCAAGCGGTTTTCGATTTTGCTGTCACCTCTCTTCCCCGTGCGCATAGTATAAGGTGTAGCTGACAGAGCGGTATCGCCTGTTACTAATAACTATCTTAGGAGGAAACACATATGTGTAACAACAACGGTTTATTCGGCGGCAACAGCTGCTGCGGTATCATCATCCTGCTGATCGTCCTGTGGGCTTGCTGCGGCAACAACAATAACAACGGCTGCGGCTGCGGTTGCGGTAACGACTGCGGCTGTTAAGCCGACCAAGCAAAAGGGGCTGTCGCGCTAAGATACGCGATAGCCCCTCAGAGTGTCATTCTGAGCTTGTCGAAGAATCTTACAGCACAATTGATCCAATTTCATTACGCTTTTCATGTGTAATCTAACGGAAAAGCAAGCACTTTCGGATTCTTCACTTTCGTTCAGAATGACATTTTTTTATTTTGCGACAGCCTCTTGTTTTCTATCAACTTTTCTGTCCAATCGGATTCTTTAAAGCCTGCCAGCACGGTATCGCCGTCGATCAGAATCGGGCGTTTGACGAGCATACCGTCGGTGCTCAGCAGACGGAGCTTTTCTTCCGTGCTCATAACGGAGAGCTTATCCTTGAGCTGCATGCTCTTATACAGCTGACCCGAGGTGTTGAAAAAGCGCTTGATGTCCAAGCCGCTGATTTCATACCACTTTTTCAGTTCACTCAAGGAGGGGTTATCCTCTTTGATATCGCGGTAGGTATATTCGATCCCCTTTTCATCCAGCCACTTTTGCGCCTTCTTGCAGGTGCCGCAGCGGGGATAACAAAGCAACAGCATATCAGTTCTCCTTGCCCTCTTCATGGTACTCCTTCTCGGTATTGACGTTCCAGATTGCCGACTTATCGGTAGAGCCCGACAGGATCGCCTTAACAGTCTCGAAGGACGTACACATAGAGTGGTCGATGTTATTGTAACGGTGCTGACCGTTTCTGCCGACGCAGAAAAGATTCGGGATGGTGTCGAGGTACTCTCTGAGATCATCCATATGCTCGTAGGTATCGAAGTAAGCGGGGTATGCCTTTTTGACGCGCTCGACGTGGAAGTCGATGACGTCGGACTCTCTGTCGATCAACCCCATCTTGACCATCTCTTTGATGCCCATATGACCGAACTCATCGTCGGACATGCTCCACATCCAATCGCCCTCGTTGCAGAAGTACTCAAGACCCATCCAAACGGTGTCCTTGATCTTCTCTACCATGTACGGCGACCAGTTGTTGTAGATCTGGAAACGCCCCATATGAACGCTCTTGTCGTGGACGTAGACCCAGTTGTCGGGCACGATATCGCCCATCGTCTTGGTCTTGGTCTCATTTTTCAGATTCAGGTGCGGGATCAGCACGCCGACGGTCATATAGTCGCGGTACGGCAGACCGGAGGCGATCGCTGCGATATCCTTGGGCACGTCGTTCATGCCCTCGACCAGATCCTTGACAGGCATGGAGCTGATGACGTAATCGCCGTGTATTTCAACTTCTTGTCCGTCTTTCTCATAAATAAGACCGACAAGTCGGTTATCGGGATTCTTGATGATTTTCGTGACCTTGGCATTTTTGATGATGGCGCCGCCCATTTTTTCAAAATCAGCGGCGGTCAGCTCCCAGAGCTCGCCGGGGCCGAGCTTCGGATAGGCAAATTCTTCGATCAGAGAGGTTTCAACCTTGCGATTCTTCTTGTTGAACGCCTTGCCGAAGATGTCCTTGAGCACCGCGCGGATGGACAGGCCCTTAACACGCTGAGCGCCCCACTCAGGGCTGATCTCAGACGGATGTCTGCCCCAGAGATTCTCGGTGTAGTTCTCGAAGAACATGGAATAGAGCTTCTTGCCGAAGCGGTTGATATAGAAATCCTCGAGGGATTTTTCCTCGCGCTTATGGAACACGGTCTTGAGATAGGAAAAACCGACGACCATGGTCGTACCGAGACCCATGTTTTTGATGGTCGCAAATTTCAGCGATACGGGATAGTCAAAGAACTTACTGTTGAAGAAGATTCTCGACAATCTGTTTCTGCGCAGCATAACGCGGTCGACCTTCTCGGGATCGGGGCCGCCCTCTTTGACAGTAGACGTTCTGCCCAGCTCACGGTCGTCAAACGGCATCGCGCCTTGGGTCGGGAGCATCTTCTCCCACCACTCGTTGACCTCGGGAACCTTGGAGAAAAAGCGGTGACCGCCCATATCCATGCGGTTGCCCTTGTAGTTGACGGTACGGGAAATTCCGCCGAACACATCACTTTCTTCGAGAACGGTAACTTCGTAATCCTTGGATTTGTCCAGTAATTCATATGCGGCAGTCAGTCCGGCGGGACCCGCGCCGATAATCAGAACCTTTTTCATGTTCTGCTCCTAACACTCAAATTTTTCGGAAATTTGCTCATATGCAGTTATTGTATCATATTCTGTCAGATTTGTAAATAGCCGCAAAAAAGAAAGGATACCGACAAAGTATCGGTATCCTAAACATCGGTTGCTCCGCTCAGCCTTCGGACTGCGTCGGCGCTTCGGGTTCGGGAGCCGCTGTCGCGGGTGCTTGTGTAGGAGCGGGAGGCTGGGTCGCAGGCGGCTCGGTGATAATTTGCGGCGCTTCGGTCGCGGGTGGGTTGGTCGGCGCGGGCGCTTCGGTAGGAGCGGGAGGCTGGGTCGCGGGAGCCTTGGTGGGCTTGGGCGCCTCGGTCGCTTTGACGGTCGGCTTCACGGTTGCCGCCACTGTGGCGGCGGTGGGCGCGGTATTATTCTTCTTCGCGTTGCCGGAGGTGATCGCTACCACGGTTACAACGCCGGCGACGACAAGAATGGCGACAATGACGAGAATCCAGATCCACGCCTTATTCTTGCGCTTCTTCGGCATATCGTCGTCACGGCGGAATTTCTCGTCCATTTTATCCATGAAGGTACGGTCATCCTCACCGTCGGAGTAGTTATCATAGGAATCGTCGATGAACTCGCGGTCATCATAGGGATAGTCCTCTTCGGGAGGTACCGGCTCGCCGTAACCCTCAAAGTTCTGCAAATCATAAAGCTTTGTCGGTTCTTCGGGAGGCAAATCATCAGGACGGTAGACGCGGGTACTCTCGTCATACTCCCTGTCGGGATAGGCGGAGGGATCCCCATAGTCCTCACGCGCATGACGCGGGCCGCTCTCGGGAATCGGAGCGCCGCAGTAGTTACAGAATTTGGCGCCGCCGGAGATTTCTTTACCGCACTCGGGACAGAACATCAAATCATCCTTTCCGTAATTCTTTTCAAAAGTATAGCACAAAACATCTCCGTTTGTCTATAGAAAAGGCGCAGAAAATCTCTGCGCCTTATGATATTACTTTTTGCGTCCCACAACGACAAATCTTCCGTCGGAGGTATGGTAGTTACAGGTCGACAAAGCGATCAGCTTGTCGCCGTAGGTCGGCGTAATGCCGGTATCATACAGAGACAGCGCCTTGACGTTGGAAACATAATAATCAAAAGTGCCCTGATCGTCGAGGTTCTTGAACTCGTAATACTTGAACACATCATCACCGTCGTCATAGACCTGACTGCGAAACACCGCAAAAATCTCATAGTCGCCGATAGAATTGAGCGTATCAAACTTGATGGTTTTGTGCGAGCTATAGTAGTCATAGTCCTCGTACTTGGGCAGTGAACCGAACATGGAACCGTTAATCATATGATGTCCGTAGATCAGGTACATGTTGCCGTCGGAGCGGCACTCCGCGTCCAAAAACAAGCATCCGCTGTCTGAATAATCGCCGTCAAAATCCATATGCAGATACTTCTCGGGATCGCCGGGCGTATGCATGACAGGATAGTTGACCACGGTGTCGTCGATCTTGAGCCAGCCGAAGAAATCGCTGTTCTTCGCCGCAAGCTCCTGATAGTTCTGTCGGTCTGCGCCGACAAGAGACGCCAGCTGGTCAAACGCCTTTTTCGCGTCAAAAGCCTCCCAAACCTGCTTGCCGATCATAAAGCCCGCTACGATCAGAACGACAATCAGGATACCGCGAACAACCGCGGCGCCGACGCTGCCCTTTTTCTTCGGCTTTTGACGGCGGTAATCATCCTCGTACTGACTGCGGCGGCTGCGCTGATTCTGCACATAGCGATCATCATAATCATACTGACGCGGTCGGCGCGCGGGCTGACGCTGACGATAGCGGGAATCCGCGCTGTAACCGTCCGAATACTGCTCGCGGTCGTCGTAGCTTCTCTGAGGATATCGCCTTTGAGAATAGCCGTCCTGCCGATAGTAATCCTGTCGATAAGCGTTCTGCTGTCCTCGGTAAGGCTGAGTCTCACGGGGACGGTACGCGCGCGTTCTCTCGTCGTCATAGCCGCGGTAGGTACGCGTCTGCTGAGAATAGGTCTCGTCAACGTCGAAGCTCTCTTGCTCGGTCACAGAAGGTTGGGGTTCCTCGCGAAATCGGCGTCCCCGATAATTGGAATTATTATTGTTGTTATAATCTTGATAACTCATAAGCATCATAGCAAAAAAGACGGCAGCGGGAAATCCCGTCACCGCCTTTTGTCAGGTTTCATTATTTCTGTGCTTTCTTCTTCTTGCTGACGACGATCGTGATGATGATGCCGACAACTGCTACAACAGCGATACCGATCCAAACAAAGATCATGAAGTTGTCGCTGGTCTTAGGGGTGTTAGCGCCCTTGGCAGCGGTGGTCGCAGCCTGTGTAGCGGCGGTAGTCGCAGCCGTAGTAGCCGCGGTGGTAGCAGCGGTAGTCGCTACGGTAGTAGCCGCCTGAGTAGGAGCGGTGGTCTCAGCAGCGGTCTCAACAGCAGTGGTCTCAACAACGGCGGTCTCCTCAGCCTGAGTCGCCTCGGCGCCTTCTTCAACAGCGGTTACATCAGCGGCAACAGCAGCGCTGTCATCTACAGGAGCCGCGTTAGCGGAAATGGTCAGAGCAAACATAGATGCTACGATCATCACACAAAATACAATAGATAATACACGTTTCATGATTCATGTTCCTTTCTTTGTTTAATTTTCATATACCATAGGATAAACATCCTATCTTCTTATCCGCACCGCATATGCGGTATCCGATAAGAGGGCATCAGGTTTTCCCTTGATCCAAGTCGAATCATAGCACAATCAATTTCGCTTTTCAATACAATTCACGGAAAATTTGCATTTTCTTAACTTTTGACTCACATTGACCAAACGATGTCGATATCCTTTGACAATTTTGCACAACGGTAAAAAACAAGTTTTCACCAGATGACAAAAAATGCCAATATCACACGATACAAGACGGTTTTCGGCATATGCTTTCAGGATGGCAAAAGGCGTCGGACGCAGGTTCGATTCCCGCCGGCTCCACTGTACGGTCAAATGATAATGGCATGGGGTACCTTAACGATACCCCATGCCATTATCAATGGTGGAGATGGCGGGAATCGAACCCGCGTCCGAAAACAGTTCCACAAGGTTTTCTCCGAGTGCAGTTATTGTTTTAGGATTCCCCCAACGCTGCGCCCAATAACAGGCTCGGCGCTTCGGTAGCCTTTTGTGTGTGACAGCTTAAAGGCGTGGGCTGTTCACAGAAACCGCTGTCGACGCCTTGTCCCGGGGCGCGGTACTCCCGGGCAGACGAGCTGCATTAAGCAGCTAAAGCAACTTTATTGTTGTCGTTTGTTTTGAAGTTGAGGAGTTTATAGCGGTTCCTCGCCGCTACTCGCTTACCAAGCTTCGCCGTCCCCGTCGAAACCTTTACATCCCCATATAGGCAACGGATAAATCCGTTGCAATGAAAACTGAATAATGAATAATGAATAACGGCGGGAGGGCTCCGCCCTCACCCGAGT
>CACWTM010000081.1 GCA_902763855.1 uncultured Ruminococcus sp.
TGTTGTTGATGCCCGTTTTACGGGTGTTAAGGCTGACGCTGACGTTGCTTGCCAAAATGTTTTTGGATTCGCTGAGGTTGTTGATGTTTTTGATGCTGTTGTTCATAATAGACGCTCCTTTTTCAATTTTGATTATTCAGGGTTTGATATAATTCCGCTAAAGGTTCAATGATGATATCATTGATTTTCAAACGCAGCCTGCTTGTGAGGTAGTCGATCATTTCGTCGGTATCCGGCTCATCCAGCTCGAGCAGATCGTATCCGAGGTTCATGATATTGTCAAAGTATTCGTTCCTTGTTCTTGCGTTATTCAGGATACGGTTGTAGATACGGTTGATCTTCATGCTGTCAACCTGCAGCAGGACCGCTTGTAAAAACTCGCCTTTCGTGAGTCGGGCTGCCCAGTAAAGAAACTTCGGTTTGCGACTGTCGCTGCACAGCGCATACATGTAGTTCATGACTTCGGGATCAATAGAGTTTTTGTCGCCGTAAGTTCTTGTCGCAGAACTGAGATAGAACCGTACTTCAGGGTGCAATAAACCATGGTTGTTTTTGTACGCCATCCAGTAGAGGGGCTGTGCCGCCAACAAGACGGCACGGGATTTATTCGAGCCGCTATCCATACTTCTTATCATGAAGCACAGTTCGCCGTAAGTCAGCGTATCCGCATCATAGCACATATTCTCCAAGCATCTGTGAAGTTGTTCGACCGCGGTACATTCGGAGTACGGCAGGTCTTCCTGATCCGGGTCATAGTCCGCAAAGCCGGGGAAAATGTCTTTGCACAGGGTGTTGCATAAGCCGTTGACGATGTGACTGCGAAAGCTGCGATCAATAAAGGATCCGCATCGCGCCATCCTCATTTGTTGATCGAGCGGGATCTGATTAATGTTGTCTGTCATGGACATTCCTCCTTTTTTTGTAAGCGGTGATTCCGCAGTCGGTTTGTTTGGACGGGCCGACGCAAGATATCGCGTCTTTCGATGTTAACCGATATGCTGAAAGTTTATCGGTACCGGTCGGATTGTCTTGCTTCATGCGTGAGAGGGTGTTTGGGTGGATAGATTGATCTTTCATGGTGACGATCCCTTCTGCCTTTTAGGCGGTTATGTGTATTTGTGGTCGGGTGATATAAATAACACCCGTCAGACGACGGGTGATTGTTGATAGAGATTCGGTTGGGTGCTCCGCTTATCGCCCGGAGAGGAAAGGAATAAAGACTCTCCGGGCAAGCGGACACAAACACATCAATCTCAAATATTGAGGAGTAAACAAAATGATAGCGAGGGACGGCGGAGTTGAACCCGCGTCGGATTTTTCTACCGATCAGGCAGCGTCCCGATGATTGCCGGACGTATATGTCCGGCGAAAACTCAGGCTTGAACCAAGCGTTCCAGCACACGTCGGATCCGGTTCGCTTTACTTCTGACGGTTTCTATTGAGACGCCTTCGACACGCTCCATGTACATCGACCACGGGAGAATGATAAGGTCGCCGATCGCCGTGATTGCCGAGTCGTAAAACTCAGGCGCATGAAGAAGCTCGTTGAGCTCAAAGACAGCGTAGCCGAATGTGGAATCCTGTCTGATATACGCGTTGGGGTCAGCCACCAGTTCGCTGCACATGCGAGCGATTTGTGTGCAGGTAAAGCTGCCCGCTTCGTGGCACATCACCGGGTAATACAGGTTGATCGGCGTGGGGAAGAACGAATTTTGATAGGCTTCTTCGTTCTCGTAGTCCTCGATCTGCTGCAGGAGTCCGAGAAAGATTCGCAGCAGCACCACACCGTCTCGGTGCTCGGACAGTATGAAACGTGTGTTGGCTTTGCTCATCAGGTATTCGCGGATGATAAGCGCCAGTTCGCCGAGCTCCATTTGCGCGATGGCTTCGGGAGTGTAGGGACACTGCTTTCCGTAGCGGGATCTGAGAATCGCGGAGATGTCTTCGGCTGCGTTTTGCGAGGAGCCGTACATATAGTATTGTACGTGTGTGTGAAGTGTGTTTTCGAATAAAGCAATTGTTTTTTCCATGATGATTTTCCCTTCTGATACTTAGTATGAATAAGTCTTTAATAGAGTGCAAGTACGGACGCGTGCACGGGGTGCAGCGAGCTGCCTCGCGGGGACTCTCAGGATGCTTGCTGCGCAAGCATTTTCAGATAGAATCACAAGGCTGATTCCCCACATCTCATTTGTTTGGTGAAACCGTTGTGGAAAAATATCTCATTAGGGATATTTGTACTAAACGTACTAATATCCCTAATATATCTATATATTTTAAATATTGAAGAATATTCATTATTTATGCCATTATTTAAATTATTTAATATAAAAGTTAATTAAATCATCCAATAATAAAAAGCTAAATAACAAAAATTAAATGAATATATATATAAATAATGGGATAGTTGTCTATCGACGACTATCCCAAGAAGGGGGTAACAGGTGATCTGTTACATTCTTCTTTTGTCGGCTGCCTATACAAGGCTTCATGCGCTGTCCTCGCTTTCGCTTGACAGCAGACGCAGGCAACATTGTTTCACCGGGATCAGTATATTGCCGCAATCAAAATCGTACCCTTCGTCTTTATAACTCGTCAGATCCGCATAAGCGATTTGAAGCGCCTCCTCGCTGCCGCCTTCGTACCAGCCGCTGAGAAGGTTGCTGAGATACTGACAAATTTCGTCGCCGTCCTGCCGCCGGAGGTCTAACGTTTCCTTGAACGTTGTTTTCAGCGCGGCGAGTTGATTATCATATTTGCCCGTCGCATCTTTCAGTATGCTGAGAACACTCGCCAAAGCCTGCAGTCCGCAAGAGCTTTGGATCAACGCGGATATATCCTTGAGCAGTTGGTTTGGATTTTCAAAACCGACCGATGAAGCGGTCTCAATGGCGCCCCGGATCGTCTTAGACGCCGATTCGGGATCACGTTGATAGAAGGTTTCCGCCGCATGGTTCTCGGAATCTTGAGCGGTTGCTCCCGGTTCTGCAGGCATCTCTGTTATCGGCTGTTCGACGGGTTCGGCAATCAGATCTTTTTTTTCGGCGACCGATTCGTCTGCCGCAACAGTTTCTTCCTTTTCCGCCGCGTTTTCTTCCTGCTGCTCAGAAGCAGCATTGTATTCAGTCTTCCGATCCGTATCGACGGCTTGACCGCTTATTACGGCCTCACCGAAACGGCGGGCGGCGATCCATCGGCAGTCCTTTGCCGCGGTGATTGCGGGCGTATCCGGGTCAGAAGTGAGCGCAGGAACGTTATTCGGCGTTACCGTAAAAATGTGATCCTCAACGCGATACTTTTTTATCAGCCCGTTTTGGGTGTAATAATCGAGTATCTTGCACATCTTTTGCTCGATGGCCTTTATCCGCTGTTTTTTGCGGTTGCCCCATGACTCGATCTCCGGCGTAGGGTAGAGGGTGCCGACCACGCCGGTCAGCAGGTTGGAGTGACGTTCATAGCGCATCAGGCTGATCTTTTTCATGTATTCCGAACGCTTACGGTAAATGACGCTGACGCGAAGATAAAGAAAATGCTTGAGCATCATCATTTCCAGCGTAGACTCCGATCTTTTTCCCATCACGGGAACGCTTGGCTTTGAACCGTTGTGATAGTATCCAAGCGCTTCAAAGGGAATATGGATCAACTGTTCGTTGGTTTTCCTCTTTTTATCCTTTCTCAGCCTTCCCAGATAATCAATCAGGATCGGTTTTGAGGCGATGGAAAAAGTGCGGCTGCTCTTTTGCTCCAAACTTAGAAGAGGCCCTTCCAGATTAGGTCTCAAAAAATCCGATCGGCTGATCTGATCTGACCGGTTGCGTTTGAGCAGGATGGTAACATGCACGTTGCAAAGCTTGTAAAGGCTTTGCAGCAGAGCGTCCTTCTTAATCATCTTGTTGGCGGATGACAGCTGGATGGACAGCTTACCGGACATGATCTCCAAAAGCGATGACAGGCTGAACCGAAAGCCGTCAATCGCGTTGCCGTGCTGCAAAAAAATCGAACTCAGCGCGTCCATCACCAGCCTGTCAAAATAGGTCAGATAGACCTTGCCGCTGAGCAGCTCGTTTTTTTGTTTTGCATCCAAAAGCTGCTCAGCGTGTACTTTGTCGGTCAGTTCGCCGGTGCCGCGGTCGAAGGGGGCAAAGGTCAGGCGGACGATATCTATGGTTTCGTCATGATTTTCATGATAAGGATAGACCTTCAGCATTCGCTTTGGATGATCGGCGTCAAAGTCGACAGAGTTGAAGATAGCTTTGCACATCAGGCTGTTGTTGCAGATCAGCTCGGTCGGCAAATCGTGACTTGTTTTTTGGATCGAAACCACCTCGTTTCTTGACCGTCAAATTCGGCGTCGGGTTTTGGAGTGGAGATTAACTGTTAATGAGTTTATCAATTTCGTCCTGCTCCTGAGGATCGGGAGGAAGCAGATCGGATTCTATTTCGGACGGTATTCTGGCTGATTTTGCGGATGATGTTGCAGAGGACGCGGTTTTGTTGCTCTTTTTGCGCTTTATCGTTGAGGTCTTGATTTCGACAAAGTAATCGCGCGAGGGATTGAAGTCAAGACGAATAATTTGGTTCGGCATGCCATAGCGGTTTTTCATCACCTTCAGGTTAAGCGGTGTGATTTCTTCTTCGACAGGGGGACTGTTGGGATCCTCGTACAGAGCCAGCAGACAGTCCGCTGAAAATTCGATAAATCCGCTGTCCTTGAACATGGTGATATCCGGCTCATTCTCATAGGAAGCGCGGTTAACGGAGCTGATAACCAAGATCGGCAGGCTGTCTCTGTGTGAACGGAGTGCAAGCCTGAGCAGCGTTCTTTCAATTGATTCACGCGTTTTGTTTGCCTGTAGTTTATTAGCCTCGTTGTTCATCAGAGCCGCGTATTGCAGATAGTCGATGATGGCAAGCGGAGTCTTTTTCGTTTTCTCGCTGATAGCTTTGACGGTTTTAAAGATATAGTCAATCGACAGGTACAGCTGTTTGCCGTTTTCGGTTTCTTTCGGAGTAAAGATATACAGGTTCTTCAAAGCCTTGCTCTCGGAAAGCTCCCGCCTGATTTCCTCGGTAAATTTGCCGCTCCGGATATCGCGCAGCGTGCATTTCATGCCGAGCTTTTGGTTAACATGGCGGTTCAGTAATTTGGCTGTCAGGTGCGCTGAGGTCATTTCGTAAGAGAAATACACCACCGGAAACTTCTTTTTCGAATAAACGGCGATGTTAGCCGCGATTTGCAGGGCCAAGGAGGATTTGCCGGCGGCGGGCTTTGCGCCCAAAACGGTTATGCCCGGATGCAGACCTCCGCCCAGCGCTTTATCAATCTGCGCGAAGCCTGTCGGAATCACCGTATTTTCGGGAGCCTTGTTGTGATCGCTGTTGATGAACCGTTCAAGCTCAGCTTGAGCGGAATAGGGGGAATATTCCTCAGCAGGATTACCGTTTGCCATAGTATCACCTTCGGTTCGTGATAAGCAATTTGCTTATCTGATAGAAATTATAAACAAATCAGGGGTGTTTGTAAATAGTTTTCGGATTTTTGCGGTCAGCAAAAAAGGCACGGCGCTCCAATGCGCCGTGCCGTGAGACTTATGAATTGTTTTCGTCGGTTCCGCGATATTCCAAACAGAGCATGGTGATATCGTCAAACTGATCGGCTTCTTTGACAAATCCGTCAATCTCGCGCTGAACGGTTTCCAAAATCTCGTGTGTTGACGCTTTCGGATTCAGATTGAGCGCATCTACGGTTTTGTCCATTCCGAACATTTTTTCCTCCGCATTAGTCGCTTCGGTTACGCCGTCGGTATACAGAAACAGTTTTGCGCCGGGTTGCAATTGCAGGGTGTATTCTTGATACTTTATGCCCTCCATCGCGCCGATAAACAAGCCGTGCCGGTCTTTAACTATTTCAAATTTTCCGTCAGGCTGCATCAGCATGGGGTATTCGTGACCGGCGTTCGCCGCAGTGAGCGTGCCGGTTCGGATATCCAGAATACCGAGCCAAACCGTGACGAACATATCCTCCGTGTTGTTGGAGCAAATCGCCTGATTTGTCATCGCAAGAATTTCCGCGGGCGATTTTCCGAGCATAGCGCAGCTGCCCAGAATGATCTTGGAAGCCATCATGAACAGAGCCGCCGGAACGCCCTTGCCTGAAACATCCGCCATAACCAGACACAGATGGTTTTCATCGACAAGAAAATAGTCGTAGAAGTCGCCGCCGACCTCCTTTGCTGTTCTCATCTGAGCGAAAATGTCAAACTCTGTACGCTCGGGGAACGCAGGGAAGATGTTGGGCAGCATGGATTGCTGGATTCTGTTTGCCAGCGTCAGCTCGGTGCTGATACGCTCCTTTTCCGCGTTGACGGCGCGCATTTCCTTGATACGCCTTCTGACTTCGTTTTCCATATCCTCCATCACGATGCAGAGGTTTTCGATCTCATCACCCGTGTGGATGTCAAGATCGGAGAAATGGTTTTTTACGGAGTCGTCCTCAAGATTTGCGTTGCTGTATTCGAGCGCCGCAGTCGCCAAACGATCAATCGGACGGGCGACTTTACGCTTGACCAGCTGGGTGAAGATGATAGCCGTCACCGTACCGATAATCAGCAGCGACAGCACATACTGCCAGAAAAATCCGCGGCTCTTTGCTACAATATCCGCCATGGAGATATCGGTGAAAGAAGTGATGATGTAGTCGTCTGTTTCGTACAGCGTGACGCCGCTGGTACACAAATAACCGAATTTTTCCGTATTGGCGATCTCTGACGGGATCTCAACGGTTTTGTCTGTATACTGTCGGATCTCGTTATCGGACATTTCTTCTGTATATCCGATCGGGCAGTAGGTATCACTGTGATCAGAGTCGATTAGGTAGACCAAGCGCTTGTTTTTCAGATCAATCGCACCCAGATAGACCGACGAGACGTCGTTTTTTTGCTCAATTTCATATAGCCTTTCCCGAACACCTTGGTACTCCTCGGTATAAAACGGCTCAAAGTTACTCAGATAGTCGTCGGAGTTTTCAGCACATCCCGGAGTCCCTGCAAGGTCATAATAGGACTTCATCACAGGTTCGGTGAAGGTTTTGCTCTCTTCTTCATCAAACAGCATCATCGGCAATTTGGCGATATTGTGTGCGATCGTGATATACTGATTTCGCACAGAAATGCTGTACAAAACGATGCCGAAGGCGATGGCGGAAATGCTGATAATCAGCGTGCATGCCAGAATCATTTTGAAGGTTCTGGAGCGAATGGAATAGTGCGCGCGTTCCAGGTTGTTCATTTCCCTGACGCTTTTTGTCGGCATAAAATCCCTCCTTACTTTTTCTGATTGTATTGACTGAGCGTATTGATCGTCATGTAGCCGTCGTCATCCAGCTCGATGACCTTATCACAGTAGCGCAGCATGGAGCGGCGGTGTGTGATGATGAAGCAGGTGATGAGGTCGGAGTTTTCGGTGATGTTTTTCAGCACCACGGATTCCGTGTCCTCGTCCAGCGCGCTTGTCGCCTCGTCCAGGATCAGCACCGGCTTTTCGCCGATCAGCGCGCGCGCGATCGCGATACGCTGCGCCTGACCCTCGGAGAGACCTCCCGATTTTTCTGACAACTCTGTTTCCAGACCGTCGGTTTGTTTTTTCATAAATTTCTCTGCCGAAGCCATCCGCAGCGCATGCCACATTTCATCTTCGGTCGCGTCTGCCTTACCGACGCGCAGGTTATCGGCGATGGTACCGGTTTTCAGGGTGTTGCCCTGCGGTACATAGGAGATAAAACGCCGCGAATCGGGACAAGCCGTTTCTTCGCCTGCAGAGTCCAGGACGTATCGGATATCGCCTTTCTGCGGCGCGGTCAACGCCAGCAGCATGCGGATGATGGTGGTTTTGCCCGTGCCGGACGGGCCGACAATACCGATCTTCTCGCCCGGATTGACCGAAAAGTTCAGGTCTTTGACGATCAATTCGTCGGCGTAGGCAAAGGACACGTCGTTGACAACCAGCCCTACCTTTTTCGGCAGTTCGGTTTTACCGGTATAGATTTCCTTTTGAATCTCTGTTACGTCGCTGATACGCTTTGCGGAGATCAGCATGCTGTAGATACGCGGTACGATGTTAGCCAAACCGCTGACAGAGCCCTGCACCTGACCGACCAGCGAGATAAAGACTGTCAGCGTGCCGTAGGTGATATCGCCTTTTGAGATGCGGTAAGCGCCCCAGCAGAACGCTACGACATAGCCGGTGCTGTAGATCAGGCGCATGACCGCGCTCATAATGGAGCTCAGGCGCGAGTTGCGGATCACCAGCCCCAGACGCTTCTTTTTCAGCCCTTCCATGACCTCTTCGTTGGCGCCCTCCTGACGGAAGGTCTTGACGACGGTCAGTTCGCTGAGAACTTCTTGCATGAAGGAGCGGTATTCCGACTCGCTCTCACGGAACTTCGTCTGGTATTCCTTGTACTTTTTGCGAAAAAACAGCATAAAAGCCGCGCCGATCGGGCCTAAAAACAGCGCGAACACAGCAATCTGCCAGTCATAATACAGCAAAATACCGAAGGAAATCAGCAGCTGGAAGAAGATCAGGATGGTCGACGGCAGGATGGAGATCAAGCCGTCCGCCAAACCGCCGATATCCGAGGTCAGACGCGTCACCAGATCGCCGCTGTGGTACTTGGAGATCTTGATCCAAACGCTGCGCTGGATATCGTTGAAAAGCTTCTGGCGAATACTGAACGAGAATTTCTCGTTGATATAGCTGCTGATGATGTTGCTGAAGATGCTGATGAGGATCGACACAATCGTCGTCCCGCACATAAACGCCATGTTGCGAAAGTCAATCACGCCTGTGGTCGCGTCGTCAACAACGTACTTTCCGATAATTGTGCTGGCGTAAGAGATACCCATTGACACGAGGCTAATCAGAAAAACGTAGATGACAAAGCGAAAATAGGGCTTCACGACATGGATCATCCATTTCATCAGCCGAATATTTTCATCTTTATTTTTCAGTTTTTTCCAAAGCTTTTTGGCTTTGTTCATTCTTTCCTACCCCCAAGCCGCCGTCCTGCCCATTTCATAGCTTTGACAGGATGTTTCAGCGGCGCAGTTACATACCACCATTTGACCGACGCCAACCGGCGCACCGTGCCGGGGTGACGTTGCCTGAAATTCATGCGTCGGGTCATTCTTTGTCGCCAATAGCCTTTGTCACAGTCGATTGTTTTGCCGTTGCGCACGACCTTAGAGACATACGCGACAAGCGCGTTTTGCTCCACACGCTCCAAAAGCAGTTGATTGTCGCCGACAAATTCGAGCGAGCCGTCGTCGTTGACGGCATAGATACGGTGCATGGCATAGGAGCCGTCCGCACGCCGAAACATGTACAGATCACCCACGCGGGGTGTTCTGTCGCCGACAGCCGTCATGATGATGCTGTCTCTGCCGTTTTCCAAAAACGGATGCATGCTCACGCCTTTGACGGTGAGCGACACGCTCTGACCGTTTGCGAGCTGTTCGATGACCAGCGGCATGAGCTCGCGCATCGAGAGCGATAAGGAGTGTTTGTCTGTCACAGGAGCATCCCTCCGCTCTTTTCATCGTCGCCCATGCCGCGGCGGGGCATACTAATAATCACAGCATATTATAACAAAAAAATCAATCCTTGTCTATAAGAATCCACGGTTTTTGAATGAGTAAACAAATTGTAAACGACATGTAACCGACAAAAGCGAAGAGATATGATACACTGACAAAGAGGTGATCATATCGTGAAGAA
>CACWTM010000082.1 GCA_902763855.1 uncultured Ruminococcus sp.
CCGAATCGTAGACAAGGGTATTGTTAAGCAGGATAACTTCTCGGTTAACTCCTACTTTGATCCGTATGTGCCCTCCACAGCTCCGACTGAGGCTCCGACCCAGAAGCCTACAGCGGCTCCGACTCAGGCTCCGACTGAGGCTCCGACCCAGGCTCCGACTTCCGTTCCGACAGGCACAGCGACTGTCACCCTGCATGGCTTGTTCGGTCAGACTGAGACCAGAGAATTTAACGTCGGCGATACCTTTGCGGTATGGACTTACATGAACACCAAGGATTGTCTGGATCAGAATGGCAACGTCAGCGGCGGTAAGATCGGCTCGTTCAGAGCACAGCAGACCTATACGCAGTCTGTTCTGGCTCTCGCAGACGCTTATGATCCCGCAGACGGCATGATCTCTGATCGCGACACAATGTTCCCGATCACCGGTCAGGCGACTGTCGCCAACGGCAAGCAGACCGGCGGCATCTACTTCAATGCTTCCACACCTTCTATCAGCTCCGGCGCGTTCTGGTTCAACAGCGATGACAGTGTTCTGATTTATTCTCACTACACCGTCACAGCGGCAGGTACCGCTGACATTGAGACCAACTTCACCACGCTGGCAATCGCGGATAACGAGCTGACCAGAATCGTGGATAAGGGCGTTATCGAACAGGATAACTTCACACTTAATTCTTACTTCGGAGAAATCAAGCCGGCGCCGACTCAGGCTCCCACTCAGAAGCCGACCGAGGCACCGACTCAGGCTCCGACAGCGGCTCCGACTGAGGCTCCCACTCAGAAGCCGACCGAAGCCCCGACTCAGGCTCCCACTGAGGCTCCGACCGATCCTCCTGTAACCATCAAGGACGGTTACTATCTTGTCGGTTCCTTCAGCAACTGGACAGTAACAGATGAAGCATATCTGTTCAGCGCCAATCCTGCATCCGACGGTGAATACATGCTGTCGACCACACTGACAGCAGGCGACGGCATCAAGGTCGTCGAGGTTGAAAACGATGCGACCACTACATGGTATCCCAGCGGCACAGGTGACGAGTATGTTGTTGACGCGGCTCATGCCGGTAACGTCACCATCTACTTCAAGTCGACCAGTCAGGCTGACTGGAGCGCGTTTGGCGGTTATATGTACATCGACAACGGTTCAACCCCCGATGTTCCTACCGAAGCTCCGACCGACGCTCCTGCCGATACGGTTACGGTATACTTCACCGACGCTTTGAATTGGGGCAGCGTGAATGTGTACTACTGGCCGAACGGCGGCGAGTGGCCGGGTTCTGCCGCTGAAAAGTATGAGGTCAACGGCTACAATCAGCAGGTTTACAAAGCAACTGTCCCCGTAAATGTTGACGGTATCGTCTTCAACGGAGGCGGCAAGCAGACGGTTGATATCACTACCGGTATCGCGGATGGCGCTCAGTGGTACACCTTGAACACCACCGACGCTTCGGGTCACTACAATGTCGCACTCGCAGGCGACGAGCCCACTCCCACACCTACTGAGGCTCCGACTCCCTCCAAAACTACTTTGACGCTGGTTCCCGGTGTTTGGGATAAGGACGGCGCAAGATTTGCCGCTTACTTCTTCGGTAACGGCGAGACTTGGGTCAGCATGACAAAGTCCGGCAATAATTATACGGTTGAAGTTCCCGATGGATATACCAATGTGATCTTCTGTCGCATGAACGGTTCTTCGACAGAGAACAACTGGGCTAACAAGTGGAATCAGACCGGCGACCTGACGATCCCGTCCGGCGGCGGTACTTACACCATTACCGGTTGGAGCGACGGTCACTGGTGATTTCTCGATCACACAGACATTAGCTATCAAACGAGGGGCAGACTTCGGTCTGCTCCTTTTGTCGTGCTTGACGGAAGGCGCTGCGGCGGTTATAATGGGAGAAAAGAATCGGCGACAGTTCTGTTATGACCCGGACGCTGATTGCCAAAACAGGAGGACGTTATGAGATTAGATAAATTTTTGAAGGTTTCGAGGATCATTAAGCGCCGTACTGTGGCGAACGAGGTTTGTGACGCTGGTAAGGCGGTCGTCAACGGCAAGGTCGCTCGCGCTTCGTATGACGTGAAAGTCGGCGATGTTGTTGAGCTGAACTTTGAGTCCCGTTCGGTCAAATTCCGTGTGGACAAGGTTGTGGAGACCATCCGCAAAGAGGACGTAAGCACGATGTATACGCCGATGTAAGTTTAGGGGAGCGGCCGGCTCATGCCTGCTTTTCTGCAACGTTACAGAGTATGGTTGGGGAGATGATACGATGTGTTTGATCTGTGACAGGATCGGGATGATCAAAAACGGTGAGAATCCGTACTTCGTCAAGGAATTGCAGACAGGGTATGTCGTGCTGGGAGATCATCAGCATTTTCGTGGTTATACGCTGTTTTTGTGTAAAGAACATGTATCGGAGCTGCATGAACTTGACCGTGGTACCAGGGTGAGGTTTTTGGAAGAAATGTCGATTGTCAGCGAGGCGGTCGCCAAAGCTTTTGACGCGGAGAAAATGAACTGTGAGCTGCTCGGAAACGGAGACAGTCATCTGCACTGGCATCTTTTCCCTAGGAAAGCGGGCGATATCGGTAACTGCGGGAATCACGGAAAAGGCCCCGTCTGGTGGTATCCGATGGAGAAAATGTATGATGACAGAAATCGCCCGACAGCGGAAGAGTTGAATGAAATGAAAACAAAAATAGTGAAGTCGCTTGATCGGATCACCCCGGCGTACATGGTTTGTGATGATCGGTAATATCGGCAGGATTTCCCTCATATAATCTACCAAAAGATTGTGTGGGGGTATTCTTATGCCTGAAAACAGGATGAAAAAACCGCATCTGCTGACGCTCGATAACCGCAGGCTGTTGACGCTGACGGGGGTAGAGGATGTGTCGGGCTTCGATGAACAGACGATCAACGTGAGACTGAGCGAAATGACGCTGGTGGTCAAGGGGACGGGACTGCATATCAGTAAGCTGAACCTTGAGAGCGGCGACGTGGTGATTGATGGCAGTATCAGCTCGCTGCAGTACCTTGGCAGTTCGTCGGGTTCGCTGCGGTCGCGGCTCTTTCGCTGATGGGCATTTCACTGTCTGACCAGACCGCGTACTTCCTTTGGTCACTGGTACTGGGCGTACTGCTCGGTGTTATGTATGATGCGGTACGCGCTGTGCGAATGGCGCTGAGAGCGGGAAGAGTGCATGTGGCGGTGTCGGACGTTGTCTTTTTTGTGGTGTGCGGCGTAGTTACCTCGCTGTTTGCTCTTCCGTTCAACAAAGGCGACGTCAGGGCGTTTATTCTCTTCGGCGAGGCGGTCGGCTTTCTCAGCTATCGGCTGACGCTTGGAAGCGTTATGGGTAAGGTGTACGCATTTTTGACACGCAAATTACGTAGTTTTGTGCAAAAAATACGAAAAATTTTAGAAAAAATTTTCAAATACCTATTGAAAGCCATAGTCGGTCTGGTGTATAATGTAGGTGTAGAAATAGATAAGTCGCGGATAAGGGCGGCTGAGAAGAAACAAAAGAAACGTGCTGAAAGAGCAAAAGCGAAACGTCGGCAATTACATAAAGGAACGATATATGAGCAAAAAGCATACCAAAAAGCCAAACACCGCGGCAAAAAAGGCGCACGACAGCAAAGACGCTGAGGAGAATGAAGGCAGGAGAATGATCTCCCGCCCTGTGTTCATCGTGATCGCAATCGCCGCGGTTGCGTTTTTGATCTACTCTATGGTGTCGATCATCGGTATCCAGTCGCAGATTCGCGAGCGCAAAGCGGAGCTGGATGACCTCAAAGATCAGATCACAGTACAGGAGATCAAAAACGAAGAGATACAAAAGCTGTATGATTCGACCGGTTCGGACTTTTCGGCGCTCGCTGAGCAGATCGCGCGCGACGACCTCGACTATATCAAAGAGGGCGAGAGAGTCTTTGTCAACGTAGCCGGCGACTGATACCGTATTCCGACACGTCGTCCTGTGGCGGAATCAAACAACGTATAGCCGATTTTATCGGTCGTATAGATAATTCTTAAGGGGTTAAAAACTGAATGGCATTAACTGTGGGTAGTATTGTAAACGGTAAGGTAACCGGAATTACCAACTTCGGCGCGTTCGTCGAGACCGAGGATGGTTCCAAGGGTATGATCCATATCTCGGAGATCTCGCGTTTTTACGTTGAGGATATCAAATCCGTCCTCAAGGTAGGACAGGCTGTGACCGCAAAAGTGATCTCGATCGCTGACGACGGCAAGATCGCGCTGTCGTTAAAACAGCTCGAGCAGGCGGATGAGGGCAAAAAGTCCTCGCCTAACCGCAAGCAGAGAACCCGTGAACCCCAAAAACCAAGAAAGAAATATGAGCCCGCGCCCCCGGTTACTTCACCCGGTAACTTTGAGTGGCAGAGCTCTTCGCCGGGCGGTTCCTTTGAGGACATGATGAGTAAGTTCAAGCGTACCTCTGAGGATAAGATGTCCGACCTCAAGCGTGGCGAGAGCCGCGGCTATTCCCGCAGAGGGAACGGCGGCGGTCGTAAATAAATTTTTGCTGGGAGGCATTACTATGAAGATTACCTATACTGAGCGCAAGGTTAATCTGAGGGACAACTTCAAACAGAGAGTCGAGAAGAAGCTTTCGAAGTTTGACAAGATCTTCTCCGATGAGGCGCAAGCCTTTGTGGTTGTTACCGTCGACAAAAACTCTCAGACCGTTGAGATCACCATCCGCGACAAGTCGATGGTCTACAGAGCTGAGAAAACAATGCCTGAGATGAATGACGCGTTGGACAAGTGTGTCGACGTCCTCGGTCGTCAGCTGAGAAAGAACAAATCCAAGCTCGAAAAACGCCTGAGAAGCGGTTCGCTCGAAGAACTGGTCGCTCCGGTGGACGAGCCTGAGGTTGAGGAGGACTACACCATCGTCCGTACTAAGGAGATTCCTGTTAAGCCGATCACGGTTGACGAGGCGATCCTGCAGATGAACATGGTCGGTCACAAGTTCTATATGTTCACTAACGCCGAGACCGGCGAGGTCAACGTCGTTTATCTGCGTGACGACGGCAAGTACGGCTTACTGCAGCCGACTGCCGGCGAGTAATTTCGATACAGCATGAATGACCGTGAGCGGACAGCGACTCTGCTGTCCGCTTGCTTTTTGAATAGCTTTTTCGGCAAGACGAATCTCAAAAAACGGGTTCGTTGCCGTGATGATCGGAGATGATGTGATGCAGTTTGTCGCACCCTGTTTGCTGGGGCTGGAGGGACTTGCCGCCAATGACTTGAAATATAAAGGGATAGAGGACGTGCGCGCTGAAAACGGCAGAGTGCTGTTCAGCGGCGATGAAAGTACGCTGGTGCGCGCGAATCTCTGCTCGAGCCTATGTGCGCGGATCGGGATTTTGCTGACGGAATTTGAGGCAAGGGACTTTGATACGCTCTTTGAGGGCGTAAAAGCGGTTGACTGGAGCCGATATATCGGGAAACGCGACGCCTTTCCTGTCAAGGG
Organism: uncultured Ruminococcus sp.; assembly: GCA_902763855.1. Taxonomy (GTDB): domain Bacteria; phylum Bacillota; class Clostridia; order Oscillospirales; family Acutalibacteraceae; genus Ruminococcoides. The sequence goes on from CACWTM010000082.1 coordinate 5,515, forward strand.
CAACAGCTTGGACTCTGTTTTGACTTCGATTCCCGCGTGTCAAAAAATCATTAAGAAGGCTGTCGTGGAGAAACTCAAGGAGAGCTATCATACCTCGTGGTTCGAGGAGGACGGCGGCGTACATCAGATCCAGTTCCGTATTTTCAAAAATCGTGTAACGATCCTGCTGGACACGACGGGTCAGGCGCTGAATAAGCGCGGTTACCGAGCGCTGTCCAATGACGCGCCGATGAAGGAGACTCTCGCCGCCGCAATGGCGGAGCTGGCGCGTGTGCGCGGCAACCATACTGTCGTCGATCCCTTTTGCGGCAGCGGAACGATCCTGATCGAATCCGCGAGAAAAGCGATGAAGATCATGCCGGGTATCGACAGGGGCTTTGCTTTTGAGAACTGGACGCAGATCAATCCCTCGATCACAGAGACGGAACGGCAGAGAGCAAAACAGGAAGAACGGCGTGACGCAGACTTTGCTGCCTACGGCTACGATATTGACGAGGCTTCGCTGGAGATCGCGCGACGTAACGCAGAGCTTGCGGGAATCGGCGACAGGATTGTTTTTGCAAACCGCGATATCCGTGACTATGCCGATGACTTTGAAAGAGTGAGCGTCATCACGAATCCGCCGTACGGAGAACGTATGCTGGATGTGGAAGAAGCAAGGAAGCTGTACCGCGTAATGGGGGAGAAGTTTCTTCAAAAGCCGTTTCATTCCTATACCATTATTTCTCCCGATGATCGGTTTGAAAGCTGTTTCGGCAGGATAGCCGATAAACGGCGTAAGCTCTATAACGGAACGCTGCGGTGTCAGGTTTATATGTATTACAAAAATTCTTTTGTAGAATAATAAGACGACTGATTTGACAATTACGCAAAAATAAGATATGATATATAATAGGTTAGTCTAGGGATGGCGGAAATGCCGTTTCGCTAGGCTGCAAGGAGTACTGTTACAGCAAATTCACTGCGGTGTTTCGCGCCGCCAAGGAGGTTTGCATGAAAAAAGGAATTTTGATCGCTGTCAGCGTGATTGTCATTATCGCAATCTTGGGCGCGGTTGTTTATATTACGGTATTTTCGTCGGGAAATCTGCGAAACGGCGATACTGCAACGGCTACCAATGACAGTGTGAATTTGAACAATTCTGCGGACGCTACGCTCTACAGCGAAAGCTTTAAGATCGGCGTGATTCAGACGGGTCTCGGCAGCGCCAGCAAGGATTGCTACGGCGGATTTATGATGGAGCTCGATGAACGTCAGCTGATGGGCAATCTTGATATCGTCTATGTGGTAGAGGATAATCAAGATCGCTGCCGCACCAAGATCAAGGAGCTGATCGACGACGGCTGTGACCTGTTGTATACCATCGGACGCTTTGCGACCGAGGCTTCCGCTGAGATAACCAAGGATATCCCGATTGTGTTCGGCGCGGTTAACAGCCCCGACGAGATCGGTCTGGTCGACAGCAACGAGGTGCCCGGCGGCAACGTCACCGGGGTATCCAGCTACACGCCCTGTTTTGAACAGATCGACCTGATTAAGGTGCTGATGCCAAAGGCAAAGTCTGTTGCCGCGCTTTACAGCGCTACCGACGAGGACGCTGTTTTGCAGGGAATCATCGCCGCGCGTGAAGCGGAGAATATCGGTATGACCTGCACCCAGTATCCGATTGAGGATAAGGACGCGCTGGAGTCGGCTCTCAAGAAGATTAAAGACGCGAAAACCGAGGTCGTCTATATCCCTGTAGACAAGTTCCTGAGCTCGAATATCGACGCCATCACCGCGTTTTCCTATGAAAACAAAATCCCTGTTATCTGCGGTGACGAGGCGACGATGGCGCAGGGCGCGTTGGCGACCAGCGAAATTAACTACATGTCCATCGGCAGAAAGGCTGCCGGTATGGTTTGCGATATCCTTTTTGAGAAGGAAAAGGTCTCGACCCTGCCCGTTATGTATAAGCACGACTGCACCAATCTGGTGAATAAGGCTGTCAGAGATAAGCTGGGGATCGAGATCCCCGCAACCGCACTCGGCGAGATCGAGCTGTGGGAGCCTCCGACAGAGCCGCCCGCGGAAACAACTGCGGCGGTCACACCGAAAAAAGCACAATAACAGATTGCCGCCTGAGTTTTTGGGCGGCTTTTGTCATGACACGGTGTTTTGCGATCGCGGGAGAAGCGATGGAGCTGAAAGATTCGGCGTGGGGGAAAGGCAAATATTAACTTTTTGTGAAATCGCAAATTCCCCCTTGATTTTTTCCATATAATGGGTTACAATAGATTTAGCACTCAGGGATAAAGAGTGCTAAATCATCCGTATTCGGTTGAGATTGCCGCAGGGCTGACATGTGTGCCGAGCCCTTCGCAATGACTTTTGTATCAATGAAGGAGGAATAGATATGACCATCAAACCCTTACTCGATAAGGTAGTATTGAAACTAGACGACGCGGAGGAGACCACCGCTTCGGGCATCGTTCTCTCGTCTGCCGCTCAGGAAAAGCCCCAGTACGCGAATGTTGTCGCGGTAGGCCCCGGCGGTATGGTAGACGGCAACGAGGTCAAGATGACCGTCAAGGTCGGCGATAAGGTTATCGCGTCCAAGTACGCGGGTACCGACGTCAAGGTCGACGGCGAGGATTATACCATCGTTCGTCAGAGCGACATTCTCGCGATTGTAGAATAATTTTGGGAGGTATTTTTCATGGCAAAACAGATTGCATACGGTGAGGACGCGCGCAAGGCGCTTCAGTCCGGTATCGACCAGCTCGCCGATACCGTCAAGATCACATTAGGCCCGAAGGGCAGAAATGTTGTATTAGACAAAAAATTCGGCGCTCCGCTGATTACCAACGACGGCGTGACCATCGCCAAGGAGATCGAGCTGGAGGACGCTTTTGAGAATATGGGCGCTCAGCTCGTCAAGGAAGTATCCGTCAAGACCAACGACGTTGCCGGTGACGGTACTACCACCGCGACTCTGCTGGCACAGGCTCTCGTTAACGAGGGCATGAAGAACGTTGCCGCGGGCGCTAACCCGATGGTGCTCAAGAAGGGTATCGCGCTGGCGGTCGACGAGGCTGTCAAGGCGATCACCGAGAACTCCAAGGCGATCTCCGGTACCGAGGATATCGCGCGTGTTGCGACCATTTCGTCCGCCGACGAGTACATCGGCAAGCTGATTGCCGAGGCGATGGAGAAGGTCTCTACCGATGGCGTTATCACTGTAGAAGAGTCTAAGACCGCAGAGACCTACAGCGAGGTTGTCGAGGGTATGATGTTCGACCGCGGTTACATCGCGCCGTACATGGTCACCGATACCGACAAGATGGTTGCTGAGATCGACGACGCTCTCATTCTCATTACCGACAAGAAGATTTCGAATACCCAGGAGATCCTGCCCTTGCTCGAGCAGATCGTTCAGAGCGGCAGAAAGCTCGTGATTATCGCTGAGGACGTTGAGGGCGAGGCTCTCACTACTCTGGTACTGAACAAGCTGCGCGGCACCTTCACCTGTGTTGCGGTCAAGGCTCCGGGCTTTGGCGACAGACGCAAGGAAATGCTGCAGGATATCGCGATCCTGACCGGCGGTACCGTTATCACCTCTGATCTCGGTCTGGAGCTCAAGGACGCTACTCTCGACCAGCTCGGCCGCGCGCGTCAGGTCAAGATCACTAAGGAAGACACCATCATTGTCGACGGCGCGGGCGATCAGAACGAGATCAAGAACCGTGTCAATCAGATTCGTCAGCAGATCGAGAACACCACCTCTGACTTTGACCGCGAGAAGCTCCAGGAGCGTTTGGCGAAGCTCGCCGGCGGCGTAGCGGTTATCAAGGTCGGCGCTTCTACTGAGATCGAGATGAAGGAGAAGAAGATGCGTATCGAGGACGCTCTCTCCGCTACCAAGGCGGCTGTAGAGGAAGGTATCGTCGCAGGCGGCGGCGTCGCGCTGATTAACGCGATCCCGGCTGTTGAGAAGCTGCTCGACACTACCGCAGGCGACGTCAAGACCGGTGTGCAGATTGTGCTCAAGGCGCTGGAAGCTCCGATCAAGCAGATCGCGAAGAACGCGGGTCTCGAGGGCTCTGTCATCGTCGAGAACATCAAGCGCGAGGATAAGGTCGGTTACGGCTTCAACGCGCTGGATGAAGAATACACCGACATGATCTCAGCGGGTATTGTTGACCCGACAAAGGTCACCCGTTCCGCTCTGCAGAATGCGGCTTCTGTTGCTTCGATGGTG
>CACWTM010000083.1 GCA_902763855.1 uncultured Ruminococcus sp.
AACGATCGCCTCGCAGATGCGCTTGACGGACATAGCGATCCCGTAGTAGGTCGCTTTCTTTTTCTCGATGATCTCGTAAGCGCTGTTCTTGACGTTTTCGGAGATCTCGCGCATAGCCTTGACGTGATTGTAATGACCGCGCATCTCGCAGAATTTGTGAAGCGGCACGCCCGACACATTGGCGCTGCTCCAAGCGGCGATCTCGCTGTCGCCGTGCTCGCCGATGATGAAGGCGTGGATGGAACGCGGGTCAACGCCGAGGTGTTCGCTGAGATTGAAGCGCAGACGCGCGGTGTCGAGAACCGTACCCGAGCCGAAAACGCGGTCGTCCGGCAAGCCGGAAAGCTGCTTTGCCGCATAGGTCAGGACGTCGACCGGGTTCGCGACGATCAGCAGGATGCCTTTGAAATTGCGCTTCGCGATCTCAGGGATGATGGACTTGAAGATGCCGACGTTCTTCTTGATCAGGTCAAGGCGGGTCTCGCCGGGCTTCTGCGCCGCGCCCGCGGTGACGATGATGATCGCGCTGTCGGCGATATCGTCGTAATCACCCGCGTAGATATCGCAGGGCTTTGAAAACGGTACGCCGTGAGAGATATCCAGCGCCTCGCCCTCCGCCTTCGCCATATCCGCGTCGAGCATGACGATCTCAGAGAACAGACCGCTCTGCATGAGCGCAAACGCCGTCGCCGAGCCGACGAAGCCGCAGCCGACGATCGCAACCTTTCTGGTATTGGGTGCCATAAACAACAACTCCTAACTATGATTTAGTATCACCCATATATTGTACCATAAACCGTATAAAATGCAATATTTTTTTCTGTATAGCACCAAGCCTTCCCCTCATTTGCCATCAACGGCATTGCGGTGCAATCGTAGGGCGGGGGTACCCCCGTTGGGGGAATGTCCGAAGGACAAGGGGAGGAGCCGTTTCCGGCGAGGAATGCTCCCGCCGAGGCGTTTCAGAATGATACATGTATTTATGCGAAGCATATGGAGCCTAATATACTTTATCCAGCATAGATTAAATAGAAAAGTTTCGGCGGGAGCAAGCCCCCGCCCTACAATATCTTTTCACGCTGTATTGGCAATCTATACAGAATCCGGCTCCTATATTTGTGCAAGTTAATATCAAATATTTCTTGACTTTAAAACGTTGAAGTGCTAAAATAAGAGAGCTGTGAAAAGAATAACGATTGATAATTCTTCTACAGCATAAAGGAAGGTATTTCATGATCATAGATTTTCATACCCACGTCTACCCCGATAAGATCGCCGAGCGCACGATGGCGGCGCTCGGGAGCGTAGCGGACGTGGAGGCGCATACCGACGGAACGCTCAGCGGTATCCTGAACAGTATGCAACGCGCCGGGATCGACAAGAGCGTCGTCCTCCCGGTGAGTACGCGGGCGGGTCAGTTCGACAGCATCACAAAGTTCGCCCGCTTCATCAACGAGAACCACGGCGACAGGCTCATTTCCTTCGGCGGTATCCATCCCGACGACGAGGATATCGCGGACAAGCTGACTTACTTGAAGGATCTTGGCTTCAAGGGCGTCAAGATCCATCCCGATTATACGGAGACCTTCATCGACGACGAGCGGTACGTCCGCATCGTCGCAGAAGCGCACAAGCTGGGGCTTCTGGTCATCACCCACGCGGGCAAGGACCCCGCCTACAGCACCATCCACTGTCCGCCCGACAAGGGCTTTAGCATGCTCAAAGCCGTTCATTCGCTCGCGCCGGATGACACGCCGTTTTTCATCTTCGCCCACCTCGGCGGCAACCGCCTTCTGAGCGACGTGGAGAAGTATCTGGTCGGTCAGAACTGCTATATCGACATCAGTTGTTCCTTCTCCGACCTCGGTCATTTCAGCAACGCGACAGACGAGGACGTCGTTCGGATCATCAAGAACCACGGCGCGGACAAAATGCTCTTCGCGACAGACAGCCCGTGGAACGATCAAAAAGCGTATGTGGAACGCTTCAAGGCGCTCAAAGGCATTTCCGACACGGAAAAGGAAATGATCCTCAGCGGCAACGCGAAGAAACTTCTTTCCCTATCGTAGCGTACAAAAAGCAGGGCGGGGGCTTGCTCCCGCCGGAGCTTTTGTCAATATCAATAAAATAGGCAACGCAAATACTTGCTTCGCATTCCGAACACATCTATTTGCAAGGTTGCGGCGGGAGCAAGCCCCCGCCCTACACCCGCCTGATCAAAGGAGACAGAACACTTATGGATATGTTTATCAAGATCGCTTTCCTGGTCGTCTTTTTCGCCGTGATGATCGGCGTAGGCGTATACTGCAGAAAGCAGAGCACAGACGTCAACGGCTTTGTCCTCGGCAACCGCTCCGTCGGTCCGTGGCTGACGGCGTTCGCCTTCGGTACCTCATACTTCTCGGCGGTCATCTTTGTCGGGTATGCGGGACAGTTCGGCTGGAAGTTCGGTATGGCTTCCACCTGGATTGGTCTGGGCAACGCCTTCATCGGCTCGCTGCTCGCGTGGAACATTCTCGGCAGACGCACCCGCGTCATGACCCAGCACCTCGACTCCGCGACCATGCCCGATTTCTTTATGAAACGCTATGACAGCAAAGCCTTAAAAATCGCCGCGGCTGTTATCATCTTTATCTTCCTGATTCCTTATACCGCGTCGCTGTATAACGGTCTGTCCCGCCTGTTCCAGATGGCTTTCGGTATCCCCTACGCGTACTGCGTAATCGCGATGGCGGTGCTGACCGGTATCTACGTTGTCATCGGCGGCTACATGGCAACAGCGATCAACGACTTTATTCAGGGTATCATCATGATCTTCGGTATCGTCGCGGTTATCTGGGCGGTGCTGAGAGTCAACGGAGGCTTAGGCTCGACCATGACTCTGCTCTCTAAGATTCAGGCAGAAGGCACCGAAATGCAGGGCGCTTTCACCTCCTTCTTCGGACCCGACATCTTCGGTCTGATCGGCGTCGTTATCCTGACCTCCCTCGGTACCTGGGGTCTGCCCCAGATGGTGCAGAAGTTCTACGCCATCAAGTCCGAGAAATCCATCTCCACCGGTACGATCGTCTCCACCGTTTTCGCCATCATCGTAGCGGGCGGCTGCTACTTCCTCGGCGGTTTCGGCAGACTGTTCGGTGAAGCCGGCGCGGACGGCAAGCCTGTCGGCGGTTTTGACTCCGTTGTTCCGACAATGCTCGAGAACCTCTCCCCGATCCTGATCGGTATCGTTGTCATCCTCGTTCTCTCCGCGTCCATGAGTACCCTGTCGAGCCTGGTACTGACCTCCAGCTCCGTGTTGACCATCGACTTCATCGACCCGGTATTTTTCAAGAAAAAGAGCATGGATGATAAGAAAAAGGTACTCATCATGCGTGTCTTTATCGTATTCTTCATCGCGCTGTCCGCGATTATCGCGATCATCCAGGCAAGCTCTCCGGTTATGTTTATCTCTCAGATGATGGGCGTCAGCTGGGGCGCGCTGGCAGGTGCATTCCTCGCGCCGTTCATGTACGGTTTGTATATGAAGCGCGTACCGAAAATCGCCGTATGGATCAACTATATCTTAGGCGTCGGTATCTCCCTCGCGTCCTTTATCTGCAATATGACAGGCGTCAAATTCGCGAGCCCCGTCATGACCTACTTCCAGTCACCCATCAACGCGGGTATGGCGGCGATGATTCTCGGTATCATCATCACGCCGATCATCACCCTGATCGCCCCCGCCAAGGATAAGGACAGACAGGAGCAAATTTTCTCCTGCTACAAGAAAACTCACCTCGTATCTTCCAAGCACAGTATCGACGAGGGTTAAAAAACAGTAAAATAATGTTGAAAGAAGCCTGAAGCCTATTGCCTTTAGGCTTCTTTTGCGCTATAATAAAGGTGTATGTACGCTTTAAACCATTAAAAGGAAATGCGTGTACCAACAGAAAAGAGGAAAGACAACATGATTTTTCAAAAGGACATCGAAACCTTACCGAGAAAAGAAATCGAAGCGCTCCAGCTGGAGCGACTGAAATGGGTCGTCAAATACTGCTACGACCATGTGCCGCTCTACCACCAGAGACTGACCGAATGCGGCGTTCTCGACGGTTCCAAGATCAAACAGCTTTCGGATATCGAGTATATCCCCTTCACCACCAAGGATGATTTCCGCGATAATTATCCCTTCGGTCTGATGGCGGCGGATATGAAGGACATCGTCCGCATCCACGCTTCATCAGGCACGACCGGTAAGCCTACTACCGGCGTTTACACCAAAGAAGACCTCGATATCTGGTCAGACTGCGTCGCGCGTGTCGCGTGTGCCGGCGGCGTAACTCCGGACGACATTATTCAGATCAGCTTTGGCTACGGTCTGTTCACCGGTGCGCTTGGTCTGCACTACGGCATGGAAAAACTCGGCGCGACTGTCATCCCGGCGTCCTCCGGCAATACCGAAAAGCAGCTGATGATGCTGCGCGACTGGGGCGTTACCGGCATGGTTGCCACCCCCTCCTACGCGCTGTACCTGTCGGAAGCCGTCAAGGAAGCCGGCTATCCGCTCTCTGACTACAGCCTCCGCTTGGGCATCTTAGGCTCTGAGCCCTGTACCGTTTCCATGCGCGAGCAAATCGAAAAGAATTTCAACATCCGCGTCTCCGACAACTACGGTATGACCGAGCTGGGCGGCCCCGGCGTCAGCGGTGACTGTGAAGCGAGGGACGGCATGCACTTTGCCGAAGATCACTTCCTGCCCGAGATCATCGACACCGACACCGGCAAGCGTCTGGGTGAAGGCGAGGTCGGCGAGCTGGTTGTTACCACCCTGACACGTAAGGGTATGCCTGTCCTCAGATACCGCACCAAGGATATCACCAAGCTCAGCTACGAGCCCTGCTCCTGCGGCAGAACCCACTGCCGCATGGCAAAGACCATGGGCAGAACCGACGACATGCTCATCATCAAGGGCGTCAACGTATTCCCGACCCAGATCGAAAACATCCTTATCAACATCCCCGACATCGCGCCTCACTACATGCTCTACATCACCCGACAGAACTACCGCGACAGTCTCGAGATCAAGGTCGAGGTCATCAACGCTTCTCTGCTCGACAACTATCAGAAGCTCGACGGCTTAAAGAAGCGTATCGAAGCTAAGCTCCAGTCCATCTTGGGGCTCAGAACCAAGGTCACGCTCGTCGCTCCCAAAACCCTCGATAGATTCCAGGGTAAGGCAAAGCGCATTGTTGACCTGAGAAACGCATAATCAATCTGCGGGAGTACAGCTCCCAACAAATAATCATAAGGTGAGATTTATACATGAAAGATTTATTGATCGGTAACGCTGCGGTAGCGCGCGGTCTGTACGAAGCAGGCTGTGCGGTCATCTCCAGCTACCCCGGCACCCCCAGTACGGAGATCACAGAATTCTTCTCCAAATACGAAGACGTCTACTGCGAGTGGGCGCCTAATGAAAAAGTTGCGATGGAAGCCGCGTTCGGCTCCGCGCTCAGAGGCAAGCGTTCCGCTTGTTGTATGAAGCACGTCGGCTTGAACGTTGCGGCTGACCCGCTGTTCACCATGAGCTACACCGGCGTCAACGCGGGTATCGTTATCTGTGTCGCGGATGATCCCGGCATGCACAGCTCTCAGAATGAGCAGGATTCGCGCCACTACGCAATCGCGGCAAAGCTTCCGATGCTCGAACCGTCCGATTCTCAGGAAGCGCTGGACTACGCTAAGCTCGCGTATGAGATCAGTGAGCAGTTTGACACCCCCGTCCTGCTCAAGATGTGCACCCGCGTCGCTCACTCCCAGAGTATTGTAGAATTAGGTGAGCGCACCGAGATCACCAAGGAATACGTGAAGAATCCCCAAAAATATATCATGACCCCGGGCAACGCGATCCGCCGCCATCCGTTTGTCGAAGAGCGTACCGGGAAACTGACCGAATACGCCGAGACCTCTCCCCTCAACCGCGTAGAAGAAGGCGACGGCACGAAAGACTTCGGTATCATAACCTCTTCCACTTCCTATCAGTATGTCAAAGAAGCCTTCGGCGACAGTGTATCCGTCCTCAAGCTCGGCATGATTAATCCCCTGCCTGTCAAGCTGATTCAGGATTTCGCCGCAAAGGTCGGCAAGGTCTACGTCATCGAAGAGCTTGATCCGATCATCGAAACCCACTGCAAAAATATCGGCGTGGACGTCATCGGCAAAGACAAGTTCTCCATACTCGGCGAGTTCAGCCAGAAGAGCATCGAGCAGGCGTTTGAGATGGCGGACAAGACCGTTTTCAATCTTGATACCGACATTCCCGTCCGTCCTCCGATGATGTGCTCCGGATGTCCGCACCGCGGCATGTACTATGTTCTCGCCAAGAACAAGATCACCGTGCTCGGCGACATCGGCTGTTACACCCTCGGCGCGGCGCCGCCCCTGAACGCGCTGGATATGACCCTTTGTATGGGCGCGTCCGTATCCGGTATCCACGGCTACAACAAGGCAGGCGGTGAAGAAACCGAGAACAAGACCGTTTGCGTGATCGGTGACTCCACCTTCATGCACTCCGGCGTCACGGGGCTTATTAACATCGCCTATAACCAGAGCAATTCCACCGTCATTATCCTTGATAACTCTATCACCGGTATGACCGGACACCAGCAGAACCCCACCACAGGCTACTCCATCAAGGGCGATCCCGCCGGCAAGGTCAACCTCGAGGATCTGTGCCACAGCATCGGCATCAACTCCGTACGCGTGGTCGATCCCTACAACCTTGAGGAGTGCGAGAAAGCGGTCAAGGAAGAGCTTGCGAAGAACGAGCCTTCTGTTATCATTTCTCGCCGCCCCTGTGTTCTGCTCAAATATGTCAAGCCGAAAAAGCCCTTGTGGGTTAATCCCGATAAGTGCCGCGCTTGCAAAAAGTGCATGAAATTCGGTTGCCCGTCCATCTCCTTCCGCGACGGTCACGCAACCGTCGATACTACCCTTTGCGTCGGCTGCGGCGTTTGCGCTCAGCTCTGTCCCTTTGACGCGTTTGAAAGCGAGGTGCCCTCTAATGACTAAAAACATCATGATTGTCGGCGTTGGCGGACAGGGCTCTCTGCTCGCCTCCAAGCTGCTCGGCAGACTGCTGGTAGACGAAGGCTATGACGTCAAAGTTTCTGAAGTTCACGGCATGAGTCAGCGCGGCGGTTCCGTCGTCACCTACGTCCGCTTCGGAGACAAGGTCTACTCCCCTGTCATCGAGGACGGTGAAGCGGATTTCATCGTATCTTTTGAGAAGATCGAAGCCGCGCGCTATGTACAAAACCTCAAAAAGGACGGTACCATCATCGTCAATACCCAGCAGATCGACCCCATGCCCGTCATCATCGGCGCGGCGAGCTATCCCTCCGATATCATCACCGAGATGAAGAACAAAGGAATCCATGTTGACGACATCGATGCGCTGAGTCTCGCGAACGAAGCAGGCTCCGCAAAGGCGTGCAACATCGTGCTGATGGGAAGATTGGCAAAGTATTTTGACATGCCGAAGGAAAAGTGGATCGCGGCTATCGAAAAATGCGTCAAGCCGCAGTTCGTTGAGATCAACAAAAAGGCATTTGAACTGGGCTATAACTACTGATAGCCATACATGAAACTTAGATGAATAACACCGCAAGGCGAATATAAAAACTTAAGGAGGTAATATGAAAATGCAAAAGTTCTATCAACCCGAAGCTGAAACCATGCAGGTAGAGGACATCAAAAAGCTGCAGGAAGAAAAGCTGATTAAACAGGTAAAATACGTTTACGACAACGTCAAGTATTACCGTGATCTGATGGATCAGAAAGGCGTCAAACCCGAAGACATCAAGTGCCTTTCCGACATCAGCAAGCTGCCCTTCCTGTGTAAGGATGATCTGCGAGAGGCTTATCCCTACGGCATGCTCGCGACCGACCTCAAAAACTGCGTTCGCATCCAGTCCACCTCCGGTACTACCGGCAAGCGTGTCGTCGCGTTTTACACCCAGAACGATATCGACATGTGGGAAGACTGTTGCGCAAGAGCGATTGTCGCGGCAGGAGGTTCCGACGAAGACGTTGTGCAGGTCTGCTACGGTTACGGTCTGTTCACCGGCGGTCCCGGACTCAACGGCGGTTCTCACAAGGTCGGTTCTCTGACCCTGCCGATGTCCAGCGGCAACACCAATCGCCAGATCCAGTTTATGATGGATCTCAACGCCACCATCCTGTGCTGTACCCCGTCCTATGCCGCATACATCGGAGAAAGTCTCAAGGAACGCGGCTATAAGCCCGAGGACAACAAGCTCAAAGCGGGTATCTTCGGCGCGGAGCCCTGGACAGAGGAAATGCGCAGAGATATCGAAAAATCGCTCGGAATCAAGGCGTATGACATTTACGGCTTAACAGAGACCAGCGGCCCCGGCGTTTCCTTCGAATGTCAGGAACAAACCGGTATGCACATCAACGAAGACCACTTCTATGCCGAGATCATCGATCCCGAGACAGGTGAAGTGCTTCCCGAAGGCTCTAAGGGCGAGCTGGTATTTACCTCACTCGACAAAGAAGCCTTCCCTCTCATCCGTTACCGCACACGCGACATCACCATCCTCACCCGTGAGAAATGCTCCTGCGGCAGAACCTTTATCAAGATGAAAAAGCCCATGGGCAGAAGCGATGATATGATGATTATCCGCGGTGTTAACGTATTCCCGAGCCAAATCGAAGCGGTTCTGCTGAACAAGGGTTATGCTCCCAACTACCAGATCCTTGTCGACCGTGTGAACAACACCGATACCTTTGAAATTTTGGTTGAAATGCTGCCCGAAGACTTCTCCGATACGCCGAAGGTCATCACCAAAAAGGAAAAGAAACTGCAGTCAGCGATGAAAGAAATGCTCGGAATCAACCCGACCATCCGTCTTGTCGCGCCGAAATCCATCGCCCGCAGCGAGGGAAAGGCTGTCAGAGTCATTGATAACCGTAAAAAGCTCGGTATTAATGTATAAAAACCAACATACCGTATTACCATAAAAGCAAAAGGAGTGAAAACTATGGCAATCAAACAATTATCCATCTTTGTGGAAAACCGTGAAGGCACCCTCGTAACCGTCACCGACGCAATCGCCAAGGCCGGTGTAGACATCCGCGCGATGAGCGTTGCAGATACCAACGACTTCGGTATCTTTCGCTTGATCGTCACCGATGTGGACAAAGCGAAACAGGCGCTCGACGACGCCGGCGCTTTCGTATCCGTCACCGAGGTTGTCGGCGTAGCCGTTCAGGATGAACCCGGCGCTTTGGCTAAGGTCGTCAAGATTCTTGCGGACAATAATATCAACATCGAGTACATGTACGCGTTCATCACCGTCAGTAAGCAGTTTGCGTACGTCGTACTGCGCGTCGAGGACAATGCCGCGGCAGAGAAAATCCTCAAAGAAAACGGTATCAGCCTCGTCACTGAGGACGATATGAACAAGCTGTAATAAGCTGATGTCAGCAGATAACGAAATCTCAAAATGAATCATTCATTGTCGTAGATACGACAAGGGGCTGTCGCAAAACAAAAAATGTCATTCTGAACGTCAGTGAAGAATCTGAAAGTGCATACTTTTCCGTTAGATTACACATGAAAGGTGTAATG
>CACWTM010000084.1 GCA_902763855.1 uncultured Ruminococcus sp.
TTTACATCTGTAATTTCTTGAGTACTCTTTGTGTCTCCACAAATGCTCTCAAAGTAATTACGGGTTTCTTCTTCGTTGTTTAATTTTCAAGGTCCTTTGCCGTCGGTTTTGAGGTTACAGTGCTGTAATCTCTCGCCGCTCAGCGTAAGTCATATTATATCCGAACTGAGCTCAAATGTCAAGAAGAATTTTCAAATTTTTTGAAAAATTTTTCAGGAGCATTTTTGCTCAAAAAATCGCCCATCAACCAAGTAACGCTAAACATGGGAAACAACTTGGTTTCAAAGCGGTTTCGGAAGCCGTATGACCGGCGCGAGTATTGTTATACCACATTTTCAATTACAGGTCAAGGGGTAAATTGAAAAAATTACAAACTTGTAATTTACTTTTCCTTATTTTGTGGTATTATAGTATAAAACATACATGATATAGAGAATCATCTTATTGCAGAGGTATTACATGGACAAATACATTATTACGATCGGCAGACAATTCGGCAGCGGCGGCCGCTCCATCGGCGAGAAGCTGTCCCAAAAACTCGGTATTCCTTTCTATGACAAAGAGCTGATCTCTCTTGCCGCCAAAGAAAGCGGTATGGATCCTGACGTCTTCAAGGATGTCGACGAAAAGGCAGCGAACAGCCTGCTCTACTCCCTGTCGATGGGACTGTACAGCTTTGGCAGCGGATTTTCGGCGATGGGCGATCTGCCTGTCAACGACAAGCTCTATCTGCTCCAGCACAAGATCATCAAAGAAATCGCCGAAAAAGAAAATTGCGTTATCGTCGGTCGCTGCGCGGATTATGTTCTGCGTGATAATCCAAACTGCGTCAATATATTTGTATATGCAAACATGGCGTTTCGAAAAGAACAGAGCGTCAAAAAGCACGGAATTGACGCCGAGCGAGCCGAGCATATCATCAATAAAACCGACAAAAGCCGTGCAAACTACTACAGCTTCTACTCCGGTCAGAAATGGGGCATGGCAGAAAACTATGATCTGTGCATCGACTCCTCCAAGCTCAGCGAAGAGAAGATCGTCGACTTGATCGCCAATTATATCAAAATGCGATAACCTGCAAAAGAAACAACCGCTGTACCTCGGTACAGCGGTTTATTGATGTCTTATTTTCTTTTTTTCGGCTTAACCATCGTCAGTTCAAAGCTCATGTCGAGCAGCGGGATAATCTCCTGCGCCGGCACGGTTCCGTCGAGCAAAACAGTCAGCCATCCGTCATGATTCATGTGGTACGCCGGAAAATAACCCTCCTGCAGACGCAGAGAGCCTCCGAGGATCGGATCGCACTTGATGTTGATGATATCGACCCTTTCTTCCCCATCCAGCCCGAGCTTACAGCGCTCCACATCACCGAACAGCGCAAACCATTTGCGATTGCTCAGATGGCGCAGTACCGCGTAGGTTGGAACAGTACTGAACGGATAATCCGGCTCTACGCCGTAAGTATTTGCCGCGTAGGCAAACAGCTCTTCTTTAACAGTCATCCATTCGCCTTCTTTGCGCGCAGCTTACGGATACCCTTCTCGCAGGCGGGATAGATCAGATAATGTACCAGAATCGCGAAAATAATACCGATCGCCGCGCCGGTAAGAACGTCGGTCGGATAGTGCACGCCGACGTACAGACGCGAGAACGCTACCAAAGCCGCTAATATCAGCGCAACGATACCAATCTTCTTGTGGTTGAGAAAGACTGCGACAGCCGCGGCGAAGACGTTGACCGTGTGTCCCGAGGGGAACGAAAAGTCATGAGGCTTTGTTACGGCAGGCACCAAAAAAGCATATGCATCATACGGACGTACACGCGCGACAGCGTTCTTGATGATGAGATTGGCAACGATAAACGCCAGTGCGACCGACAGCAGCACCTCGATACCGGTTTTGCGGGTTTTCGCAATCATAATCAGAATGATGCCCAGCAAAATAGAAACAATGCCGTGCTCGCCGAGCAGAGTGGCTCCTTTCATCAGCACATCAAGAAAAGGTATGCGGATGTTTTGCAGCGCCAATAAAAAATCAGCTTCCCAGATCATAGTATCCTCCTTTTAATTCATTAAACCTTGTATAAAGATAATCAGCACCAGTACAGGCAGTCCGAACCGAAAATAATATTTCATCCAGTGAGGAATTTTGAATCCCTTACCGGTATTGGCTTCTTCGGTAAATTTATCAAAGCCCCAGCCCCATTTGGTCACGCAGAAGAAGGTAAACACCAGTGCGCCGACCGGAAGCAGTATATTGCTGACAATGAAATCCTCGCTGTCGAGGATATCCCTGCCGCCGATCAGGTGAACGTTGCTGAGCAGATTATAGCCCAGCGCGCAGGGGACGCCGGTAAGCAGGAGAATAAAAAAGTTGATGATGGAGGATTTTTTGCGGCTCCAGCCAAAGTTATCCATGCCCGCAGCGATGATACTCTCAAATACCGCGATCACCGTTGAAAGGCTCGCGAAGGTCATGAACACAAAGAACAGCGATCCCCACAGGCGACCGCCGGTCATATGGACAAAGACCTGCGGCAGGGTGACAAAAATCAGCGAAGGACCCGCGGAGGGTTCGACGCCGTAGGAGAAGCATGCGGGAAAAATAATCAGACCCGACATGATCGCGACAAAGGTGTCCAGCCCCGCGATACGAAGCGACTCACCGCCTAAGGCGTTATCCTTGCTCATATAGCTGCCGAAGATCTCCATCGACGCGACGCCCAGCGACAGCGTAAAGAAGCTCTGGTTCATCGCCGCGGTGATAACGTTGCCGATACCGACCTCTTTTGCGCGTTCGATGCTCGGCAGCAGATAAAAGCTGATACCCTCTCCCGCGCCGGAAAGCGTGATACTGTGGATTGCGAGCAAAACCAGCAGTCCCAGCAGGCAAAGCATCATCACCTTGCTGATTTTTTCGATACCGTTCTGCAGTCCCAAGCTGCATACCAGCACGCCGATCGCAACGGTGATGCCCATAAAGCCCAGCATCTCCCACGGGGAGCTGAGCATATTGTTGAACACATCACCCACACCGTCCGTCGTCACGCCGCTGAAAGCGCCTGTCGTAAACTTGACGGCATAGTTGAGCATCCAACCGGAAACGGTGGTGTAGTACATCATCAGCATCAGACAGCCCAAAATACAGATCCAGCCGTGCAGATGCCACTTACTCCCCTTCGGCTCAAGCGCCTTGTATCCCTGTACCGCGCTCTTGCGGCTGCCGCGGCCGACAGCCAGCTCCATCGTCAACACAGGAGCGCCCATGATGACCAAAAACAGCAGATAGAACAGCACAAACAGTCCGCCGCCGTTCTGACCCGTAACATACGGAAACTTCCAGACGTTTCCGATGCCGATCGCACAGCCGGCGCTCACCAAAAGAAAGCCCAGCCGCGACTTAAATCCTTCCCTCTTCATAAATCCTTATTCTCCATGGTATTTGCAATTAATTTAATTCTAAAATAAAATTATTCTCTCATGTGTGCATGCTTCTCGGAATACTTTTCATTTGCCTTGATAAAGGAATACACGATCGTGCAAACGCCGTCGATCGTCATAATTGCGCCGAGCGCAAGCACAAACCAGCTCAGCATTTCGACCGGCGCGAACATAATAAACACGCCGCATCCCGCAAACAGGATACCTTTGATAAGGTTTTTCCAGTAACCGAAGCCCTTATGGTCAAAGCTCTTGAGCGACAGAAAGCTCCTGTATGAAGTCACCAGCAGCCAGATACCGGCGATCGCACTGCCGACGACAAAGATCGCCTGCTGTTTGACCAGGATAATCGCCAGCACCGCCGCCATCGCGAAAAAGATATAGAACCGCACACGTTCCCCGCCGAAGTCCCAGTGACTCTCACGCAGTTTTTTGATGGTATAGCCCAGCTGAAACAGCACCAGGCCGATCAGCAAAAAGGTAATAATCAGCTGGAACGAAACCTGCGGAAAGATCAGCATGAGGATACCGAAAATGCTGAAGATGATACCTTCAACCAGCTGATTTGCGTTAATAAACTTCGCGAGTTTTCCTGTCCTGAGACGCTCCAGAAAGTCACCGAACAGCGCTTTTTCGGGAATTTTAGCAACGGTTTTCAGGCTGTCGGATTCCACCATGCTTTTCAGCATATTCTCCGCGCCGTCGATACCTCCCGCCAAAACCTCGGTGTAGGTCTCGGCCCCGCCGGCTTCCGCCGTCTCAAAAATGCTGTTGACCAGTCTTTCACGTTCTTCGGGAGAGACCGCCTCAAGCCATCTGTCCATCACGTCGTCGATCCACTGGCATGCGGGATCGAGCTTTTCTGCGGTATTGAGCTTGCCGTAGTTGACCTCCCAGCTGATGATGTCATGCTCCATCAACCCATTGTTGGGGCTGGTAACGATCCGCAGATCCTCAAACTCATGCTCAAAGATCTTGCCGAACACACAGTACTGCGGTACGATCATGGTCACGCGGTCCTTGACCTTGTCAACCAGCGTCCTGTCGCTGGCCTCGGGGCACAGTCCGGGACCGTCGTTGTTATAGATATGGATGATGCGCTTGCGCTTTTCGTCGCTGACATAACAAGCGCCGTACAGCGCCAGATGTCCTCCCTTGCTGTGACCGCCGACGATATAATCCTTATCGTTCTCGATCACGCGCTCAAGATACTCCACTGCGCTCTGCTGACCGGGGATAGTCTGATAACTCATCACAAAATCCTCGCGCCAGCCGACAAGCGTATTATCTGTACCGCGAAAAGCGATATAGTAAACATCATCATACAGATGAAACTGCATCGCCGCAAACTGCGTTCCCGCATCACGGCTGAAAATCTCCTTGTACTCGGAGATCATCAGATTACCGAAACGGCGAGACTCGCACAGCGCCTCCAGAAAGCTGTCATTCGCCGTCGTATTGGCACAGGCGCGTCTGACAGAGGCGCGGTGTTTAACATTGAAGTCATAGTAAGCCAGCATGCTCAAAACGACGTTATCCGTTTCACAGAACGGCTTTTCGTAAAAGCTGAGATCCGCGTACCAGCGGATGTAATCAGCCAGCGTACTCATACGCCACCTCCCTTATCAGCGTCATAGGCGTCGAGAAAATGATGCACCGCGCCGTCTTTTTTGTAGGCGATCACGGTGTCGACGTTTACGTTGTGCATACTGTTAAAGATGTTTGCCTCGATATGAGGATTTGTCTTTTTGAGCTGCCGAATCAAAAGCTTGGTTTCCATTCGTTTTGACTCAGACGTCCCGTCGTCGCGGCCCGAGCTGCAGGTATCCGTGAAGCGGCAGGCGCACTGGATAAAGTGCAGATGATTACAGTCGCGCCACGCCTTGATCTCCTCCTCACGCACATAGTACAAAGGCCGGATCAGCTCCATCCCCTGATAATTGGTGCTGTGGAGCTTGGGCATCATCGTCTGCACCTGACCTCCCCACAGCATCCCCATCAGGATGGTTTCGATCACGTCGTCATAATGGTGACCGAGGGCGATTTTGTTGCAGCCGAGCTCCTTTGCCTTTTTGTACAGCCATCCGCGCCGCATCCTCGCACAGAGATAGCAAGGCGACTTTTCTACCTTATACACCGCGTCAAAGATCGAGGTCTCAAAGACGGTGATCGGGATGTTCAGCGCGCGTGCGTTATTCTCGATCAACAGACGGTTGATCTCGTTGTACCCGGGATCCATCACCAGAAACTCCAGTTCAAAGGGAAACTTATCATGGCGTTTCAGCTCCTGAAAGAGCTTTGCCATCAGCATGCTGTCCTTGCCGCCCGAAATACAGACGGCGATCTTATCACCGGGGCGGATCATATCAAACTCTACCACCGCCTTGGTAAAGCGGTGAAAGATATTCTCCTTAAAGCGGCGGCGTTTGGTCAGGCTTTGCTCCACCTCGCGCGAGATGTCGGCGCTGTCCATGTGTTTTCTCAGCCAGGTTTCATACCCGCCCGAAAGGCTGTACGCGTCATAGCCCATCCGCGACAGCGCGAGCGCTTCATCTGCGCTCTGCGTACCGTGCATACAAAAGAGAACGAGCTTTTGATCGCGCGGCAGCTCTCCCCTGTCAGCCATCTCCACAATATCGGGACAGCTTTCGGCGCGCGGAATACTGCCGTAGCCAAAAGACATTTCACTGCGCACGTCGTACAGGCGATACGCGCTTTCGGGCAGATCGGCAAGCTCTTCGATTGTGATAACGGGAACTTCGTCGTTCATAACTAAATCACACATAGTTATAGCTTACTCCAAACGACATTTTTAGTCAATATTCTTACAGAAAAAATCCGATTTTTCATTTATGTGTTCCGGCTTCGCATCAAACTAAGTATCAAACATCACGGTCGGGAACAGGGAACAGATCTACAGCAACAAAGCCCTGCGAACCTGTCGCAGGGCTTTGTGATAATATCAGGTGTTTTGATACAGATAATCCAGACCGTACTTCACGGCAGCCTCAAAGTCATCGCCGCCGAAGCCGTGACCCGCGCCCTCGATCAGATGAAACTCCGCATTTGGGAACAGGTGCGACGCTTCTTCGATAGACGAAGCCGCTACGAGCTGGTCATTCGAGCCTTGGATGATCGTCACGGGTTTGTTGAAAGTGTTCAGACGGCTGACCACGTCAACGCCCCACAGATCGGTTGCCCATACGCGCCCGAGCGCGTAGTCGTCGCCGAAGGACAAAGTCTCGGGAACCTCTTCGGGACTGCTGTAGCGCGAAGTGATCGCCTGCGGCATATACAGTGCGGGATAATGCAGGATCATACCCGCGATCGTGTCGACGTTATCCAGCCCGACCATCGTCGCGACCAGACCGCCCATGCTGCCGCCTTCCAGAAAGACATAGTCGGTATCGACAAAATCCCATGTCATCGCGCTGTCGAGGATCGCCTGTAAATCCGACGCCTCCGTCACGGCGGAGTTCTTCATCGGATCGCCGTCGCTCATGTTATCCGTACCCGGACGGCTGCCGCCGGGGAAGTCAAAGCTGTATCCGGCAAAGCCCTTTTCGGCGTAGCGTTTGCAATAGCCCTCGCCAGCCTCAATGTTCGACCCCATGCCGTGGGCGTGGATAATCAGCGGGAACTTCGTTTCGGTCTCGCTGATCGGGATATACGCCTCGCCGTAAATACGGTTGCCGTTGTTCTCACACCAGATCACGCGGGTTTCATACTCATACACCTTGTCGGGATCACGCACAACCTTTTCTTTAGATGCCGCCATCGTCGTTTCGCCCGGCTGTGTTGCGGCAGGCTGTGTTGCGACCGCGCTCTGCGGCGCTTCTCCTTCGGACACAGGCGCTTTTTGGGCGTTACAGGCGAACAGCGTCAGCGCCAGCACGCCGATCATCAATAGACAAATCAGTTTTTTCATTCCTTCACCTCTATCATAGTATTGCGCAAAATCTTCGGATTATCTCCTCAGAAAAAGTATATCATGAATAAAAAACAGATTGCAATAACCGTCACAGAAAATTTACAACTAGCGGTTGCTATCGCCGCCGAAATGCGTTATAATGCTATGGTAACTGACAAAACACCCATTTAGATATGAAGGAGAACCCCATGTTAGAGATCAAAAATCTTTCCTTTACGGTCGAAGATGAAACCGCGGGGAAAGAAATCATCAAAGATATCAGCCTGACCATCCCAGACGGCAAGCTGATCGTTATCACCGGCCCGAACGGCGGCGGCAAATCTACGCTCGCCAAGCTGATCGCCGGTATCGAAAAACCCACCTCAGGTCAGATCCTCTTCAACGGCGAGGACATCACCTCGATGAGCATCACCGAGCGCGCCAAAAAAGGCGTTGCCTTCGCGTTCCAGCAGCCGGTCAAGTTCAAAGGCATCCAGGTGCTCGACCTGATCCGTTTAGCGGCAGGCCGCGAGCTGTCGATCGCCGACGCGTGCGTCTACCTCTCGATGGTCGGGCTGTGCGCCAGAGAGTACATCAACCGCGAGGTCAACTCCTCCCTCTCGGGCGGCGAGCTCAAGCGCATCGAGATCGCGACTGTCCTCGCGAGAAAGTCCCTGCTGACCCTGTTTGACGAGCCTGAAGCGGGTATCGACCTGTGGAGCTTCAGCAACCTCATCGACGTTTTCCAAAAACAGCGCGAAGAAATCGCCGACCGTTCCATCCTGATTATTTCCCACCAGGAGCGCATCCTCGATATTGCCGACGAAATCATCGTTCTGGGCAGCGGCGAGATCGAAAGACAGGGCAGCCGCGACGAGATACTGCCCGAGCTGATCGGTACCCCGGCTGCGGTCAAGAACTGCCAGGGCATTACGGATAAGGGGTGATAGCATGGAACTGAACAACATACAGCAATACTTACTGCGCGAGATTGCCGATATCGACGGCGAAATCACGGGCGCGTACAATATCCGCTCCGACAGCATGAGTATCGGCAGACAGTCGACCGAGAACGTAGAGATCGTATCGAAAACCGGCGTCAGCGGCATGGATATCTTCATCAAGCCCGACACCGTCGGCGAAAGCGTCCATATCCCCGTCGTCATGACGCAAAGCGGCTTGAAGGAAACGGTGTACAACGACTTTTACATCGGTGACAACGCCGACATCGAGATCGTAGCGGGCTGCGGCATCGACAACTGCGGCAACCACGACTCTCAGCACGACGGCATCCACCGTTTTTACGTCGGCAAAAACGCCAAGGTCAAATATATCGAAAAACACTTCGGCTCCGGCAAAGGCACGGGAAAACGCATCTTAAACCCCGTGACCGAGGTCTATATGGAAGAGGGCAGCACCTGCGAGATGGAGATGGTGCAGATCAAAGGCGTCGACGACACCGACCGAGAGACCGTCGCCGAGCTGAAAGCAGGCGCGAAGCTGATCGTCAGAGAACGTCTGATGACCCACGGCGTCCAGCGGGCGCTGAGCGACTATGCGGTCAGCCTCAACGGCGAGGGCGCTAACGCCGACGTCGTCTCCCGCGGCGTCGCCCGCGATGATTCCTACCAAAAGCTCGACCTGAAAATCGTCGGCAACGCCGCGTGCAAAGGCCACACCGAGTGTGATTCCATCATTATGGACAACGGCAAAATCCTTGCCGTACCCGCCTTGGAGGCAAACGACGTGGACGCTTCTCTGGTGCATGAAGCCGCGATCGGCAAGATCGCCGGCGATCAGATCATCAAGCTGATGACCCTTGGCTTAACCGAGGCGGAAGCAGAAGAGCAGATCATCAACGGATTTTTACGGTAACATGCAAAACAGGGGCTGTCGCATTAAGAAACGCGATAGCCCCTTTTAGTGTCATTCTGAGCTTGTCGAAGAATCTTACAGTGCAATCTATCCAACTTCATTACACCTTTGTAATCTAACGGAAAAGTATGCACTTTCAGATTCTTCACTGACGTTCAGAATGACATTTTTTGTTTTGCGACAGCCCCATTTTTCTGACATTTTCAGCGGATAAAGTGGGTAAACTGCACTTCCTCAGGCTCGGGCAGCCCGAACTTTTCCTTACCCAGCGCGATACTCTTCATCAAGAAGCTCATGTTCTCGGCAAGGATACGCATCGTCTGGATGCCCTCGGCGTCCTGCTCCGCCTCTCCCTTTTCTCTGCCGTGCACGCTGTTCCAGTAACGGCTGGAGGCGATCGGCATCTGGTTGATGGTGAAGTACTTGTTCAGCTCGTCAAAGGTCGCGGAGAGTCCTCCTCTGCGCGCGACGACAACCGACGCGCCGACCTTCATGCGCTTGTCACAGCGGCAAGAGTAGAACAGCCTGTCGAGGAAAGAAACCAGCGTACCGTTGGCGGATGCGTAGTAGACAGGAGAAGCGATCACAAGACCGTCCGCCTGAGCAAACTTAACCGCCGCCTCGTTGACCTCGTCGTCAAAAACACACTGACCCTTCTTCATGCAGGTACCGCAGGCAATACAGCCGCGGATGGGTTTGTTGCCGATCTGCATGATCTCGACGTCGATATCGTTTTTGCGGAAGGTTTTTTCCATTTCGGCAAGAGCAACAGCGGTATTGCCGCCGACTCTGGGAGAACCGTTAATCATTAAAACTTTCATAGAAACCCTTCTTGTCAAATGATAATTATTTGTTATAATTATATTATCAGAGTGATGATCTGTCAACAGAGAAAAGAGGCAAAACATCCTTTCCTCCAAAGCCTTCACCGTCAGCATCGCCGACAAAGCGCACATGGACGTCGCCGATTTCTTCGGGATCGCCGCGGGCAACAAGATGGCTGACAAATTTGAGCGCACCGGATACCATGCCGCCAAAAGCGAGCTGGTCAACGCGCCGATCATCGACGAATTTCCCGTCGTGATGGAGTGCGAGCTTGCCGAGGTGATCGACGCCGAGAACATGTACTGTATCGTCGGCAAGATCGTCAACACTCAAGCAGAAGAAACGCTTCTCGACGAAAAAGACCGCGTCGAGATCGAAAAACTCAACGCTCTGATCTTTGACCAGTTCAAGAGCGGCTACTATGTCACCGGCGAAAAAGCGGGCAAAGCGTGGAACGCCGGCAAAGATCTGATGAAATAAGCGTTACAGCGCATGAAGCACAAACGGGTCGCATCCATTTTGGTGCGACCCGTTTTCTCATGCCGCGCTAATCCTCCTGATCGTGCGCCGCTTGATTGATGTACTTGCCGATCTTCTCCATCGCCTCGGTCACCTTGCCGTTACAGCCCTGCTGATGCAGACCGTCAAGACAAGCGCCCAGCGCGTAGATAACCAGCGCGTTTTCTTTTTTGATCCCGTGATTCTCCTTCTCCAGCGAGGTCACGCGCCGTTCCAGCTCGACGAGCTTGTCATACAGCCTATACCCGCCGAGCACCGCGCTCAGGATCACGGTCACCGCGCCGATGATCTGAGCCAGCCGGATGATCTGTGTTTCCGTAGATTACACCTCTTTTCCCATATTACCTCTCTGCCTATAGCGCGACAAAAGAAAAAGTTGCATAAAACCATGCAACTTCCTCAAAGATGATTCTTTGTGTTGATACGCCGGAGCGACGTTTTATACTAAGTATGATAGGCTTTGGCAGGATGACTGCCGATACCCGTACCGCTTGCCTTTGACGATTGATGATAAGCACATATCCCGCCTGCTTTTCGTACAAGCTCGCATTTCTCATGACAGCGTATCATGGACAAAGAGAACAATTGTGAGATATAATCGCTCACACTCCGAAATTTGGCATAATTCCCTATGAGAATATTTACATAATATTTGTATGATATAATCAAAAATATAAAACATTATGAGAATGTAATGGTGTTTTTCACAAACAACCAGGCGGTAAGCTGCCTGCCAAAACCGGGCTTGTATTTGTTCTCGGTTGCATATGTAATCACTCTGTAAACCAACATGGACGCAGTCCTGCTGCTCCTGTTTTTTAATTTAGTTAACCTTTGTTTTCCTTTGTTCGGTTGTTCACCGTTATCCTTCTTTCTGCTGCTCCGCAGATGACCGTGACCCGCCGATGTCCGATATACATTGTATATGGTCAGCGGACAGACCCAAAGAAAACAGTTATATCAGAGAATGTCATTGCGAGGAGCGGACGCGTGCGTCGGCGACGTGGCAATCTCATATATCAGAATGTCATTGCGAGGAGCGGACGCGTGCGTCAGCGACGTGGCAATCTCAACCTATAACAGAGAATGTCATTGCGAGGAGCGGACGCGTGCGTCGGCGACGTGGCAATCTCAACCTATATTATTTTAAGGAGGATTTTTTTCATGATGCAAAAACTCAAAAAAACCGGTCAGTATTCTGTTGGTCTTTATGATGATCGTCAGCCTGTTCGCCGTCGTACCAATCTCGGCGAGCGCTGAGGTTGCGGCAAATGAATTCACCGCAAATATTGGCGACACATTCGATGATTCTGGAGTTTATTTTGATGTGTATGCAGTTACTCTTGAAGGCGGCTCATACAAGTATAATGATCAAGTTATGACTGACGACATAACTTTTGGTGTTCCCGATGATGCTTTGGGCGCCGATGGAGCGTATATTGCAGCAGACGGCAGCTTTGTTCATGGCGATGACGTTTATTATCCTGTCGATAAAAACGGCAATGCCTCTAAATGGTATGTCGTTGGTAAATCGAATGACAATGATAGCTGTGTTTACCTTGTTTTAGGCGGTTATGATCCCAACGCCGCTCCCACCGAGGCTCCGACCGAGGCGACAAAAACCGTCACATGGGATTCTTTTTCCGGCAGAGGCGGAATGTCATCAGGTGGAGTTACCCTTACTACGACACAAGATAATACCCGTGTGGGCGATTGTTTCTATGAGGGAAGAGGCAGCGCCACCTTTACGGCGCCCGAAGGATCGGTATTCACCAAGATTGAACTCAAGAATTGTACTGTTGTTGATTACCTTAATTTCCCCGGTGCCACAGTTGCGGAGTCCGGCGGTTATTGGGATGACGAAGTGAATCCGGAAGATCCAGAGTGGGTGCAGTATTATACGATCACATGGACAGGTGAAGCATCGGAAGTAACCTTCTCAGGTGCTATTTACTTCTTTCAGTCCATCGTGTTCACGCTTGCCCCCGCTCCCGCAACCGGGCTGCCCGACGTGATCAAGGACTGCACCTATCAGTATGCAGATATAGAAAACGTTTATGCTAATGTTCCTTTTATCATAGGCGAAGATTATTCTGAATTCCCGAACGGCGCCATACTGATGCTGCCCGAAGGCAACCAAGGAATCGTGATGTATGACGCAAAGGGATATTCGTATCACTTCTATGACAAGACAGGAACTGAGATCCCTGCTACTCTAAGCGAAATCTCAATCATCCCCGGCTCAGACGTAGGTCTCAGCAACGATGTAACGCTTTATATGAAGGCTTTCGATGCTACATACCCCGAAAACTTGGAAGGATTATACATCGTAGCGACCGTTCCCGAGCTGCCCGAGGTCATCAAGGACTGCACCAATACTTTAACATACGAAGATTTTGTGCTTCATGCCAATGTTCCGCTTACAGCAGACTTGTCTGACATGAGCGCATTGCCGAGCGGCACGATTTGCGCTCCGCCCGCAGCTTCGGCAGTAGCCTTGTATGACGCAAAGGGTTATACTTACAAGTTCTATGACGTAACCGGAGCGGAAATTCCGCTTACACTTTTCAGTTCGACCAGTATGCCCGGTTCGGAAGCTGGTCTTTCCGAAGATGTAACAGTGTACCATCCTGTTTATACAGGCGTCCCCCAAACTTGTTCAGATGTTTATGTCGTAGCGACCGAGCCTCTGCCCGAGGACATCGTGATTTCACCCGAGTCGGGCAATATCACAGAAGCTTTGGCTGCTGCCGAGGAAGGAAAAATAGTCGGCAATATTACG
Source organism: uncultured Ruminococcus sp. (assembly GCA_902763855.1). Lineage (GTDB taxonomy): Bacteria > Bacillota > Clostridia > Oscillospirales > Acutalibacteraceae > Ruminococcoides. Next base: position 13,351 of record CACWTM010000084.1, read on the forward strand.
ATTAATCTGACCGAGGGTGTGACATACACGATCAGTGATACAATCACAGTACCCGCCTCGCTGACCATTAACGGCAACGGAGCAACCATAGAAGCCGACAGTCTGACCGGCCCCATGATCGCGTTTACTGCTATTGAAAATCCAACCGAATGGACAGAGGTAGATATCGCTGTCAGCGGGTTGACGGTGAAGCGGCTCAAAAAGCCGATGTTCTACAGCGCCGGCAAAAACTACCTTTGCAAAACCTTCACTGTTGATGATTGCGTGGTTGAAGTTGCGGCTGACATATCGACCTTCGACTTCACCAAGGGCAGCTCGGCGGTGGTTTTCGAGCTGAAGAACTCCACGTTCTATGCGCCTGCCGCTACGACCAAATCATTCTACACTTCTCAGGCAGGACAAAAGGTTACGGAAGCGGGCGAAGGCGAATACACTCAGACATTCAAACTGACGAACAACACATTCTATAACCTTGCGTTTAAGAAGAACTTCTTCACTCACAGACAGAATAACCAAAAATATCTCGGCTATGAGGCGAAGGGCAATGTCTTCGTTAACACCGGAAAGAGCGGTCAGGCCATCATAGGATTGAACGGCGGCACGGCGGGCGCGAATCCGACTTGGGACATCGACGGCAACCTCTTCAATCATGGTGGCATGGACACGAGTATGGCAGAGACTACCGGAGATACCGATGAACCTGTAAATAACAGTATCGCAGGTGTTGTCACTTTTGTCGATGCTCAAGCAGGGGACTTTAACGGAACGGTCGAACTCAGCGACGGGGCAACATTGCCCGCAAAGTTGGGTGACCCGCGCTACACGCTTTCCGTTCCCACCCCCACCTACACCGTAACATGGAAGAACGGCGAAACTACTCTCAAAACAGACACGGTTGAGGACGGCACTGCCCCTGCCTATAGCGGCAATGTGCCCGAAAAGGCAGAGGACGACTACTACACCTACACCTTCTCCGGCTGGACTGACGGCGCCAACACCTACGGCGCAACCGATACGCTCCCGGCTGTCACAGGCGATATCACCTACACCGCGACCTTTGATGCGACCGCGAAGTTTGAGGAGGGCTACTACCTCGTAGGCACCTTCAACAACTGGAAGTTCACCGCCTCCGATAAGCTCGCCGCGAACCCCGCGGCAGACGGCGAGTATATGATCACTCAAGTCGCGCTGACGACCACCGACGGATTCAAGGTAGTCTACGCGAAACCGGGCGAGGACTTCGTATGGTACCCCGACGGCGTGGATAATAACATTTCCGTTGAGAATAACGACAAGTACAATATCTACTTCAATCCCGACGGAGTGGAGGACGAGGCGTGGGATTACCGCGTGATCTTTGTCGAGCGCTATGTCCCCGCCGAGAGCACCGAGGCGATCAACGCGATCAACGCCCTGCCCGCTGCCGATAGCGTGACCCTCGCCGACGCGGAGCAGATCAACGCCGCGAGAAACGCTTATGATGCGCTGAACGACGAGCAGAAGGGCTATATCGACGCCGATACTCTCCAAAAGCTCACCGACGCTGAGGCAGCCCTCGCCGCGGTCATCGATCAGGACGCCGCCGACGCTGTTGACGACAAGATTGACTCCCTGCCCGCTGAGATCACTCTCGACGATAAGGCGGACGTAGAGGCGGCAAGAGCCGCATTCGACGCTCTGACCGACGCTCAGAAGGCGCTCATAGATGACGAGACCATCGCTAAGCTCACCGACGCTGAGCAGACCATCGCGAATATCGAAGCGGCGAACGCGGTTACCGACCTTATCAACGCCCTGCCCGCAAACGATGAGATGACCATCGAGGATAAGGAAGACGTAGAAGCCGCCGCCGCCGCTTACAATGACCTTACCGATGACCAGAAGGCTCTTATCGACGACGGAATTTACGAAAAGCTCTCCGACGCCCTCTATATGATGGAGTGCATCGTCGCCGCCGACGAAATAACCACCCGTATCAATAACCTCCCCGAGCTCGAGGCTCTCGCTCTCAGCGATAAAGAGACTGTCGACGGTATCAGAGAAGACCTCAACGCCTTCGATGACACCGCTCTTGACCTCGTAGATGATGAAGTTATCAGCAAGCTCGAAGCCGCCGAGGCGAAGATCGCCGACCTCGAGGCGGCAAAGGCAGTTGACGAGCAGGTCAACGCCCTGCCCGAGACCATCACCCTTGACGATCAGGAGGATGTAGAAGCAGCAAGTGAAGCATACGAAGCTCTGACCGACGACCAGAAGGGTTATGTACAGCCCGAGACCCTCACGAAGCTGACCGCCGCCGAGCTCGAGATCTCCAAGCTCCTCGCCGACAAGGAAGCCGCCGACGCTGTTTCCGCTATGATTGAAGCTCTGCCCGTGAACGTAACCTTAAAGGACAGAGAAGCAGTCGAGAATGTCCGCACCGCATACGACGGTCTGACCGACGGCGAAAAGTTCTTTGTACCCGAGGAAACTCTCAATAAGCTGACCGCCGCCGAGAAGAGAATCGACGACCAGCTCGCAGCGTCCCTCGCGATCTTCAAGATCAACATGCTGCCCACAGAGATCACTGTCGGCAGCAAGCCCGTGATCGAAGCAGCCCGCGCCGCGTATGACGCGCTGACCGACGACCAGAAGGCATGGGTCGACGATGTTTATCTCACCAAGCTGACCAACGCCGAGGCAGCCCTCGCCCAGATCGAGGCGGATATCGCCGCCGCGAAGGCAGTCACCGACGCGATCAACGCCCTGCCCGAGACCATCACCCTCGAAGACAAGACCGACGTAGAAGCGGCTCGCACCGCATACGACGCTCTGACCGACGCCCAGAAGGCTCTGGTAGAAGAAGAAACCCTCAACAAGCTGTCCGACGCTGAGGACGCCCTCGAGGTAGTCCTTGACGACAAGGCAGCCGCAGACGACGTCGCCGAGCTGATTGAAGCTCTGCCCGAGGAGGTCACCCTCGGCGACAAGACCGATGTAGAAGCAGCCCGCGCCGCGTATGACGCGCTGACCGACGATCAGAAAGCATACGTTGACGACGAGACCCTCGCCGCTCTGACCGACGCTGAGGAAGCAATCGCCGCTCTGACCGCCGACAAGGCAGCCGCAGACGATGTCACCGAGCTCATTAACGCTCTGCCGACCGAGAACATCACCGTCTCCGACGCCGAGCAGATCAACGCCGCGTCCGACGCATATGACGCTCTGACCGACTCCCAGAAGTCGTTCGTAGACGAAGAGACCGTCAACGCGCTGACCGCCGCAAAGAACGCTCTCGAACAGGCAGAAGCGGACAAGAAAGCCGCCGACTCTGTCGCTGAGCAGATCAGCGCTCTGCCCGAGACCATCACCCTTGACGATCAGGCTGACGTAGAAGCAGCCCGTGCCGCTTACGACGCTCTGACCGACGCGCAGAAGGCATACGTAGACGAAGAGACCGTCACCGCCCTGACCGACGCAGAGGAAGCCCTCGCTGTTGTCCTCGCCGACAAGGCAGCCGCTGACGATGTCACCGAGCTGATTGAAGCTCTGCCCGAAGAGGTTACCCTCGACGATCAGGCAGACATCGAAGCAGCCCGCGCCGCGTACGACGCTCTGACCGACGACCAGAAAGCATACGTTGACGAAGAGACCCTCACCGCCCTGACCGACGCTGAGGAAGCTCTCGCGGCCGTAACCGCCGACAAGAACGCCGCCGACGAGGTATCCGGTACCATCAACAACCTACCCGCGACCGTTACCGTTGACGACGAAGAAGTCATTAAAGCGGCTCGCACCGCATACGACGCGCTGACCGACTCCCAGAAGGCGTTTGTCGACGAAGAAACCGTACAGAAGCTGACCGACGCCGAAGAAGCTCTCACTCAGGCTTACGCCGACAAGGAGACCGCTGACAAGGCTTCCGAGCTGATCGACGCTCTGCCGACCGAGGACATCTCCATCGACGACAAGGATCAGATCAAGGCAGCCCGCGCCGCGTACGACGAGCTGACCGACGCGCAGAAGTATTATGTATCCGAAGAGACCCTCAAGAAGCTGACCGACGTGGAAGAAATCTTCGCGCCGATCGAAAAGCTCTATGAGGATCAGAAGGCAGCGCTGAACGTTGAGTACATGATCGACGATCTGCCTGACGAGATCACCACCGCTGACAAGGACGACGTCGAAGCCGCCCGTGCCGCATACGAAGCTCTGACCGACGACCAGAAGAACTGGGTTGAGAACAAGTTCCTTGACATGCTGACAGCAGCCGAGGACGCTCTCGCGGCAGCCGAGGTTACCGAGCAGATCAATGCTCTGCCCGAAGAGATTACCCTCGACGACAAGACCGACGTAGAAGCAGCAAGAGCCGCATATGACGCTCTGACCGACGACCAGAAGGCTCTGGTTGACGACGAGACCCTCGCCGCTCTGACCGACGCGGAAGAAGCGATCGCTAAGCTGACCGCTGACAATGAGGCAGCCGACGCTGTCACCGAGCAGATCGAAGCTCTGCCCGAGGAGATCACCCTTGACGATCAGGCTGACGTAGAAGCCGCAAGAGCCGCTTATGACGCTCTGACCGACGACCAGAAGGCTCTGATCGACGACGAGACCCTCACCGCTCTGACCGACGCGGAAGAAGCGATCGAAAAGCTGACCGCAGACAAGGCGGCAGCCGACGACGTCGCCGAGCAGATCAGCAACCTGCCCGAGGAGATCACCCTCGACGACAAGGACGACGTAGAAGCCGCAAGAGCCGCATACGAGGCACTGACCGACGACCAGAAGGCGTTTGTCGATGACGAAACCGTAGAGAAGCTGACCGACGCCGAGACCGCAATTGCCGATCTCGAAGCAGCAGCAGAAGTCACCGATACCATCAACGCTCTGCCCGAGGAGATCACTCTCGAGGACAAGGACGACGTAGAAGCAGCTCGCGCCGCATACGACGCGCTGACCGACGATCAGAAGGCTCTGGTAGACGACGAGACCGTCACCGCCCTGACCGACGCCGAGACCGCGATCGCGAACCTTGAAGCCGCCGCAGCCGTCACCGCTCAGATCGAGGCTCTGCCCGAGGAGATCACCGTTGACGACAAGGACGACGTAGAAGCAGCCCGCACCGCATACGACGCTCTGACCGATGACCAGAAGGCTCTGGTAGACGACGAGACTGTAAACGCGCTGACCGAAGCGGAAGACGCTCTCGCCGCCGCACAGGTTACCGAGACCATCAACGCCCTGCCGACCGAGATTACCGATG
>CACWTM010000085.1 GCA_902763855.1 uncultured Ruminococcus sp.
TATCTTAGACAGCATACTTTGAAATTGAGTTGAACCGCCGTATGCCGAACGGCATGTACGGTGGTGTGAGAGGGCGGAGTGATTCCGCCCTACTCGATTTATAATGATCTTTTGTCAAAACAAATCCTTTGTGCGTGGTTTTTCATATTTTCGTAGGCCAAATTGTAGGGCTAAGTTTTGTTAGTTTCGTTTCGCTAAATTTTCTCAACTTGATTTCTATGAGTACTCAGAAACCGCATAGATAAGCCGATTTTGAGCATTTTGAGAAAATATAACAAAAAAATGAGAGTGACTTTAAAAGTCACTCTCAATGGTTGCGGGGGTGGGACTTGAACCTCACGACCTCCGGGTTATGAGCCCGACGAGCTACCATCTGCTCCACCCCGCGATATCTGCCTTTCAGCCTCTATATGTTATCACTTGGAGGCGGATTTGTCAAGGGCGAATGGGGTCGAATCAAAGGAATCACTTTGTTTTTGTATAAAATGTTCAAAATGTTTTGGAAATAGATTGACAATATAGTGTTTTATGATAAAATAAAATTAACTATAGATTCAGGTATCATGAGCGGCTGGCGCCGATATTCGATGAGGGGAGATGGAGCCTTTGTCTGAGCGGAAAAACGTCGGTTTTCGGATTGGAGCGGTTATCCCTGCGGCAGGGCTTTCTTCGCGGATGGGCGCGTTTAAACCGCTGTTGCCTTGCGCAGAGAGTACCGTCATCGAGAGCGCTGTCAGCGCGGCACTTTTGTATGCCGACGTTGTTGCGGTCGTGCTGGGTTACCGCGCCGGTGAGATTCAAACGGTGCTTTCCAACCGTTTTGACAACAGGGTCAAAACGGTTTTGAACCCCTATTTCCGCGAGAGTGATATGTTGCGCTCTGTGCAGATCGGCGTCGGTGTGCTGCGGGATTGTGACGGGTTCTTTCTGCTGCCGGGTGATATGCCCGCGGTAAAGCCCGTGGTCTTTGAACGGCTGATCGGGGCGTTTGACGGCGAAAAGGAAGTGATCTATCCGACCTATGGCGGTCGAAAAGGGCATCCGCCGCTTGTTCACGCTTCGCTGATCGCCGGGATATTGCGTTATCACGGTGGCGGCGGACTGAAAGCAGTATTGAAGGATTGCTCTGTCGCGACGGTTGAAACGGAGGACATTGGGATTCTCAAAGATCTTGACACGCCTGAGGATTATGCCGAAATGATACACGGAGGTTTGTGATGGCTTTTTACAGATGTACACAGTGCGGTCAGGTTTTTGAAGCGGCTGACGGGAAAACAAGCTGTTACTGCAGTAATTGCGGCGCGCATCAGCTGTTGGCGCCGACTGACAATTTGCCGCGGCAAAATCCCGCAGAACAGCAAATCGACCGAAATTCGGTCGAAGCACAACCGCCCCGCGAGAAGACGACCTCGCAGGCTTCGGCACAGCAGAATGGCGGTCAGCCGGTACAACCCCATGCGGCGGCGTGGCGGCAAGGTCAGCCGCAAAAGAATCCGAACAGCGAGTATCATCCGCCGATCGGCAAAGGCGCTGTTCCGTATCCCGATACATCGCAGTCGATACAGCCGAAGATCGGAATGAACAAGGGATTGTTGTTCGGCTTGATTCTCGGCGGTATTGTGCTGTTGTTGGGGACGGTTGTTTCAATCGCGGTGTTTGCCGTTCGCGAAAATCATCTTCAGAAACCGGAAGACTTGGGCGGCGGTATTTACTATGACGATGACGATATCGATTACGGTTCCTACAAATCTTATCTTTTTGGAGAGGGTTATGTAAGCAGCGGCTCTGAAGGCGCTGTCAGCAGTTCTGCTAACGGCAGTGATGACGAAATTGCCGGCAGTATTACCGTGCCCGAGAAGCATTTGGTCTCGGCAGGAGGTTCTCACACCGTCGCAATCAAGGACGGCAAGGTGTTGGCGGTCGGTGATAACGATGACGGCCAGTGCGATGTGGACGGTTGGTCGGATATTGTGACGGTATCCGCAGGCTATGAGCATACGCTCGGCGTTAGGTCTGACGGAACCGTTGTTGCGGCAGGCAGCAACATTTTTGACCAGTGCGAGGTTGCGGATTGGAGAAACGTTACCGACGTCGCCGCGGGCACCTTTCACTCGCTGGGACTGAAAAATGACGGCACGGTGCTTGCCGCAGGCGATAATGACGACGGACAATGCGACGTCGGCGGCTGGTCGGATATCACAGAGATCGCGGCAGGCTATCACCACAGCGTCGGCTTGAAAAGCGACGGTACGGTTGTGGCGACAGGTGATAACGAATACGGTCAGTGTAATGTTTTCGGCTGGAAAGATATGGTGGCGATCGCAGTTGGTGACGACCACACAGTCGGTCTCAAAAAGGACGGTACGGTTGTGGCGACCGGCGACAGCTCCGCCGAGGCGAGCGAATTTGCCGCGATGAACAATATCGTCGCTATCTCGGCAGGGTACAGCCACACCTTGGCGCTGAGAAAGGACGGCGCCGTTTTCGCGGTGGGCGTCGGCTATGACGGCCGCTGTGATACAGGTTCGTGGAAGGACGTCACCGATATCGCCGCGGGCGGCTATTACTCGGTCGGGCTGAAGAGCGACGGTACCTTCTGCGCGGTAGGCGACAATGAAAAAAACCAGTGTGACGTTAAAAACTGGGACATCAGATAAATAGTTTCCGTACAGCAAGCTGTGCAAACGATACAGAAATGACATCAGGAGATGTTGCTATGAAAGAAATCAGTCAGTCTATCAGAAAAAAAGATCACGATCCGAAGATCGAGGGCCGTTCCCGGTATCTTGCGGATTACAACCTCACCGACAGCGGAAAAGAGATCCTCTGCGGAAAGCTTCTGCGCTCAAAATACGCGAAAGCGAAGGTGCTGTCTGTCAAGCTTCCCGAGATGCCTGAGGGGTATCTCTATGTCGACCGCGACGATATCCCCGGTGACAACAACGTCAATATCGTCCTTGACGATACGCCGGTGTTCGCGCGTGAAACGGTCGAGTATATCGGCGAGCCGATCGGTATGGTGGTCGGCAAGGATGAAAAAGAGGTCGAAAGACTTCTGGGTGAAATCGAGGTCGAGTATGAGGAACTGGAGCCTGTTACCGATCTGAGAAAAGCCGATACGGCATTTTTTAACTACGAGTTCGGTCACGGAGACGTGGAAAAAGCGTTTGCCGTGGCGGATAAAATCTTTGAGGAAGAGTTTCAAACAGGCTATCAGGAACAGGCATATCTGGAAGTACAGGGCATGATGGCAGAACCGGAGGAGGACGGCAAAATGTACGTCCACGGCTCGCTGCAGTGCCCCTACTACGTCCACGGAGCGTTGGTAAGAGCGCTGGGTACGACTCCCGACGGGGTTCATATCTTTCAGGATGTTACCGGAGGCGGCTTCGGCGGCAAAGAGGATTATCCGTCCATCTTGGGCTGTCAGGTGGCTGTTGCGGCGCGCAAGGCGAATGCGCCTGTCAGATGCGTTTTTGACCGCAGAGAGGATATGGAGTTTACCTCGAAGCGACATCCTTCGATCTGCAAATACAAGATGGCTGTCAAGGACGGCAGGGTCACCGCGGTCGACTGTGAAGTGATCTTCGACGCGGGCGCATATTCGACGCTGTCGGCGGTTGTGCTGCAGCGCGGTATTATTGCCGCGCCGGGCGTGTATGATATTCCGAACGTCCATGTTGTCGGAAGGGCTTTGAAGACCAATACCGTGCCGTGCGGCGCATACCGCGGATTCGGCGCTCCGCAGACCTTCTTTGCGGTGGAAACGATGATGAACCATATCGCGCGCGACCTGGGTGAGGATACCATCCGCTTCAAGGAAAGACATCTGGTTAAGCAGGGCGACACAACCTCTACCAACGGCAGGTATCATTTCCCCGTGCCGCTTCCCGCGATGATCGGAGAGGTAGACCGGCTCGCCGAGCTGCGCAAAAAACATGAAGCCTGCAGCAAACCGCAAACGGGACGCTATCGCAGGGGCATGGGGCTTTCGGTTTACTTCCACGGCGCGGGCTTCACCGGATCGGGAGAGAGAGATATTATCAAGGCAACCGCCAAATTACATAAATACGCAAACGGCACGGTTGAGGTGCTGGCGTCTAACGCCGACATCGGTCAGGGTGTGCGCACGACTTTCCCGAAGATCGTTGCGTATGAGCTGAATCTGCCGATCGAAAAGGTTTACTATAACCATCCCGATACTGCGCGCGTGCCCGACTCGGGCCCTACGGTCGCGTCGCGTTCGCTGATGACGGTCGGTGAGCTGCTCAGGCGCGCCGCGATCAAGCTCCGCGATATCTGGGTCGACGGCGAAGAACAGGAGGTCGAGGAACACTACAAAGAACCCGACTTCATGATTCCGTTTTATCTCGATCGCTTTGAGGGCGACGCCTATCCCACCTACGCGTGGGGCGTGAACGCCGTTGAGGTCGAGGTCGATACCTATACGGGTCTTGTCAACATCCTCGGCGCGTACGCAAGCTTTGACGTCGGTACGCCGGTGGACTACAACATCGTCATGGGACAGATGGAGGGTGGATTTTTACAGGGACTCGGCTATGCCTCGATCGAGAAGATGGACTATGACCGAAAGGGCAGGATCCGCAACAACAGCTTTACCGATTATCTGATCCCCACCGCGCTGGATGTGCCGAACCTCAAGGTCACCCTGCATGTGGAAGAATATCCCGACGGCCCTTACGGAGCGAAGGGCGCGGGCGAATTGCCGCTGGTCGGCGCGGCTCCGGCATATGTCGAGGCGGTCGAACAGGCGATCGGCAAAAAGCTCAGCCACGCGCCGTTCAACGCGGAGGACGTTATCGCCGCTTTGGAGGAAAACTAAGATGGATGCTATCAGATTTACATTGAATGATAAAGAGGTCAGGTTTGACGGCGCGGCAAGCGAGAGGCTGCTGGACGTTTTGCGTGATACCTATGATGTGAAAAGCGTGAAATGCGGCTGCAAGGAGGGCGAGTGCGGCGCTTGCGCGGTACTGCTTGACGACGTACTGGTCAACTCCTGCTGTGTCGCGGTCGGCGCGGTACACGGCTCGACGGTCATGACGGTCGAGGGCTTTCGTGAAACGCCGCAGTTTGCAGTTTTGTCGGCGGCTTTCGCCGATCTGAGCGCGGTACAGTGCGGCTTTTGTATTCCCGGCATGGTTTTGGCGGCGCAGGCGGTGCTGACCAAACATCCACATCCCACCGAGGATGAAGTGCGCGAGGGGCTCAGCGGCAATCTTTGCCGATGTACCGGCTACAACGCGATCGTGAAAGCCGTTCTGAACGCCGCAAAGGAGGGTGAAGGCTTATGGTAAACGGATATACACCCAAGACCTTACAAGAGGCGGTCGAGATTCGCGCGCGTGAAAGCGTTATCCCCTACGCGGGCGGTACCGATATCATGGTTCAGCAAAAAAACAATGCGCCGTATCTGTTTCTCAACAAGCTTGAAGAGTTGAAAGAGATCAAAGACGACGGCGAATACATCCGTATCGGCGCAGCGGTGACCTTTACACAGGCGATCGAAAACGAACTTGTACCGCAGCTGATGAAAGAATCGGTCAGCCGTATCGCCGCTCCCGCGATCCGCAATGCCGGAACCTTTGGCGGCAACCTCGGCAACTCGTCCGATAAAGCGGACTCTGTGCTGGCGGAGTTCGCGATGGACGCACGCGTGCGTCTTGTGTCAGAAAAAGAGGAGCGCGTGATCCCCGTTGAGGAGTTCTTCGTCAAGCGCGGAGAGAATACCTTGCAGGATGACGAGCTGATCGCTGAGATCTTGCTCCCGAAGGACAAGTGCGAAAAACCGTATTACTACAAAAAGGTCGGCGGAAGAAACGCGCTGGCGATCTCGCGAATCGCGCTGGCGGGCGTGTATGAGGTGAAGAACGGAGTTGTCGCGGACTTCTCCGCCGCGGTGATCGGCGGCGCGGCTAAGTTCCAGCGTTTCAAGGAGATCGAAGAAGCAATCATCGGCAAGCCGGTCGATCAGATCAGGGCGAATCCTGATGAGTATGTGAAGATGTATGCCGAGAAACTTGTTTTCACACGCGGCAGAGTGTCGGCGGAATATCGCCGCACAGTCAGCACAAATCTGATAAAGGATTATTTGGCAACACTAGAGTAACCGTTCGGGGCGGACTTGCTTTTGTCCGCCCTGCAATTTCTTACAGAGGTTTGATATGTATATAGTGAATATCAATGGCAGGGAGTATGAATCTGCCCACGACAAAAAGCTATTGCACTTTCTCAGGGATGATCTGCACCTTACCGCCGCGAAGGACGGCTGCAGCGAGGGCGTTTGCGGAACCTGCACCGTTCTCGTCGACGGCAAAAAGACCAAGGCGTGCGTTGTATCTTTGTCAAAATTACAAGGAAAGAAAGTGTTGACCGTAGAGGGAATCGCTCCCGGGGAAATGCGCGTGTATGAGCATTGTTTCGCAGAAGCCGGCGCGGTGCAGTGCGGCTTTTGTATCCCGGGCATGATTATCTCGGCAAAGGCTTTGCTGGACACGAATCTGAATCCGACCCGCACAGACGTAAAAAAGGCGATCAAAGGCAATCTCTGCCGCTGTACCGGTTATAAGAAGATCGAGGACGCGATCCTTTTGGCGGCGGATTTTTTCCGCGAGAACAGGGAAATTCCCGCGCCGCCAAAGACCCTGCATATGGACGAACACGCCAAACGGATTGACGCAAAGGAAAAAGTCAACGGCACCGGACTGTTTGCGGATGATCTTTACTTTGACGGTATGCTGTACGCCAAGGGGCTGTACGCCAAGTATCCGCGAGCAAAAATCAATAAGATCGACTTTTCACGCGCGGTACAGCATCCCGACTGTGTGGAGATTCTCACGAAAGCTGACGTGAAGAACAACAAGATCGGCCATATCAAGCAGGACTGGGACGTCATGCTGGGCGAGGGTGATATCACCAAGTATGTCGGCAACGTGCTGGCGGTTGTCGCTTCGTCAAAGCAGGAAAGCTTGCAGGAAATCGTCGATCTGATCGAGGTCGATTACACGGTGCTGGAGCCGCTGACTTCTCCCTATGAGGCGTTAAAGGGTGACGCGCCGCTGATCCACGAGGACGGCAACGTCATGAGCCGCGCAAACCTGGTGCGCGGCAACGCCGACGAGGCAATTAAGAACTCGAAATTTGTCGTCACCAGAAAGTATAAAACATCGTGGCAGGAACACGGATTTATGGAGCCGGAGTGCTGTGTCGCGCTCCCCGAGGGCGAGGACGGGCTGTTGATCTATACCTCCAGCCAAAGTATTTATGACGTGCAGAGAGAGTGCAGCAAGGCGCTGGGACTCCCGCCCGAAAAGGTGCATGTTCGCGCCCCCCTGGTCGGCGGCGGCTTCGGCGGCAAAGAGGATATGAGTGTTCAGCCCTACGCCGCCTTGATGGCATGGTACACCAAGCGCCCTGTCAAGGTGAAGTACAGCCGTCAGGAAAGCCTTGACTACCACGTCAAGCGCCATCCGATGGAGATGGAGTTCACCACCGCGTGTGATGAAAACGGCATTTTGACAGGCATGAAGGGCATTATCATCGCTGACACCGGCGCATACGCGTCGCTCGGCGGGCCGGTTTTGCACCGCGCCTGTACCCACGCGGCAGGCCCGTATAACTATCAGAATATCGACATCTTCGGGATGTCTGTCTATACCAACAACACCCCTTCGGGCGCGTACCGCGGCTTTGGCGTGACCCAGAGCTGTTTTGCGACCGAGAGCAATATCAATCTGCTCGCCGAGATGGTCGGCATCGACCCGTGGGAGTTCCGCAGGCGCAACGCCATCAAGCCCGGGGACATCCTGCCGAACGGGCAGACAGCCGATCCCAACACCAACATGGAGGCGTGTTTGGACGCGGTGAAGGACATTTACTACAGCAATAAGTATGTCGGTCTTGCCTGCGGGTTCAAGAACTCGGGTACCGGCATGGGCAAGAAGGATATCGGACGCGTTCTGCTGTCGGTCGAGGGCGGAAAGATTCACATCCGTACCTCTGCCGCCTGTATGGGGCAGGGGATCGGTCAGATGGTACTGACTGAGATCTGTCACGTCACGGGACTTGACCCGGCGCTGTTCCTCTTTGAGACTTCCGACACCGTGCGCACACCCGACGCAGGCACGTCGACGGCTTCTCGCCAGACGGTCATGACCGGCGAGGCGGCGCGCAGGGCAGGCGAGAAGCTGAAAGCCGCGTTGTCGGACGGCAAGACGATCGCCGACCTTGAGGGGCAGGAATTTTTCGGCGAATACAGCGCGAAAACCGATCCCCTCGGCGCAATCAAAGAAAACCCCGTCAGCCACATTTCCTATTCGTACGGAGTACAGTTGATCGTACTTGATGATGAAGGAAAAATCAAGAAGGCGGTTTCTGCCTTTGACGTCGGAACGCCTGTCAACATCCAGTCGGTAGAGGGTCAGATCGAGGGCGGTATGGTCATGGGTATCGGCTACGGCGTGACAGAGAAATTTGAGTGCAGGGACGGTTATCCTGTATCAAAGTTTGGCAAGATCGGCTTTATGCGCGCGGATGAAGCGCCGGAGCTTCAGGTCATCCTCTGCCGACCGAAGGACGAGGATAAGCTGCCGTTTTCGCTTGGGGCGAAGGGCTGCGGTGAGCTGTGCATGATTCCGACCGCTCCCGCATGTGCGCTGGCATACTACAAGTATGACGGAAAGTTCCGTCAGAGCCTGCCGCTGAGCGAGACGCCGTACAGAAAGGATTGAGCGATTTTATCAAAACAAAAGGGCTGCCGTTTTCGGCAACCTTATCGCTGTAGGGATATGAAAAACGAAAAAGAGAACTATACCTATCTTCTGCGCTGTGCGGACGGCTCGCTGTACTGCGGCTGGACAAATGATCCGAATAAGCGCCTGACCGCTCACAACGCGGGGACTGCTTCGAAATATACCCGCGTGCGGCTGCCGGTTGTGATGGTATACGCCGAGCGGCACGAGACCAAGCAGGAGGCGATGCGGCGCGAATACCGTATCAAGCGGCTGTCAAAAGAAGAAAAAGAAGCGCTGATTTTATCTGATAATAATGTCATTGACACGGTTTTTGACTGATTTCTGATAAAACGCTTGAAGAAGAGATTAACGAGATTTTTTGAAGTACAAGGCGAAGGACGACAACGCAGTGATACGGAAGTTTTCACCGACATCTGGTTTAATTAAAACAGACCGCAGAAAAGGGGCTGTCGCATTAAGAAACGCGATAGCCCCTTTTAGTGTCATTCTGAGCTTGTCGAAGAATCTTACAGTGCAATCTATCCAACTTCATTATTTCAGATTCTTCACTGACGTTCAGAATGACATTTTTTGTTTTGCGACAGCCCCTTCTGATAGATGTAATGGTTTAGGACTCGGGACCCTTGCTGACGGTGATCGTCACCTCGGAGCCTGCTTTGATGATCTGACCGGCGTCGGTGTAGGAGATAACGTTGCCTGCTTCGACATCGTTGCTGAACTCTTCTACAACAACCGGCTTGAGACCGACCTTGGTGACAAGGTTGGTAGCTTCTTTCTCGTTGAGGACGCCGAGGTTCGGGACGGTGACGCCTTCGCCGAGACTGGCGACAACCTTGACAACGCTGCCTTTGTCGACAGACTCGCCTGCCTTGGTAATCATCGAGATGATCGAACCCTCGGCAACTTTGTCGGAGTAATTCTCGCGCTGTACTTCCATCGTCAGACCGGCGTCGGTGACCGCTTTTTCAGCGTCAGCCTTGGTCATGCCCACAACGTCGGGGATGGTGATCTTCTGACTGCCGCAGCCTGCGAGCGCCGCAACAGAGGCGATGACGGTGAGCATCAGCACGACGCTGACAATGGTTTTTAACAAACTTCTTTTCATGATTATGCCTCCTAAAATTAATTAGGTAAATTATACCATATTATTTTATATTTTTCCAGAGGTTTTTTACAATTTGTCAAGAAAGATTGTTGAATTTCCCGCGAGAGGCGTTTTGTCCCGAATAACTCAGTATTTATCGGCAAAGGCTTTGAGCTTTGCTTCGTTCGGTCTGCCGTTGAGGACGGCGCCTTCGACAATGGTCGCCTTCGGCGCGCTGACCTGTAAGCTTGCGACTGCTTTGCCGAAGCCCGAGCCGCCGGAGGTCGCGAACAGGACGATTTTTTTGCCGGAGAAATCATATGCTTCCAAGAAGCTGTTGATGATTGTCGGCGCGACATACCACCAGATCGGGAACCCGACAAAGATGGTGTCATAGCTCTCGATATGCGCGCAGGTGTCAGCCAGCGCGGGACGGGAGTTTTTGTCACGCATTTCGAGCGAGCTTCTCGACTGCTTATCCGTCCAGTTGAGGTCGGCTCTTGTATAGGGCGTCTCGGGTTTGATTTCGTAGAGATCGGCGCCTGCCGCCTTTGCTAAATTTTTTGCGACGCCCGCGGTGGTGCCGCTTGCCGAAAAATAGGCTACTAATTTTTTACTCATTGTGAATGCTCCTTATTTGAAAATTTTGCTGATGAAGTTATACATACAAACGCGCCAAAAATCAGAATTGTGCGCGTAACCTTCGACATAGTCATACTGATAATAAAGCCCCATATCGCGGAAAACTTCGCTGTAATACTGCGTACAGCGGATGTTATAGGGATCCTCACTGCCTACTGCAAGATAGAGATAGAGAGGCATGGTGTCCTGTGTCGGCTGCGGAAGAGAGTCAAAGTAGGGGATCGACCAGTAGCTGTCCGAGTAGTATCCGCCCACGGCGATGACATTTCCGTCGGGCGCGATACCCGCGATGTAACCGATGCGGTCAAGCCATCGAAAACCGGTGCACAGCGACTTGGCGCCGCCCTCGGAGACGCCCGCCACAGCGGTGTTCTCCCTGCCTTCGGCTACCGCGTAATTTGCCCTCATAAAGGGCATGAGGTCAACGGCGATGTCGTCTACCGTCTTGTCATATGCGGCGCGAAGTCCGTATCCGTCGAGATCATCCTTGACACTTTGTTTGCCTGTGTACATGTCTACGCCCACGATTATCATCGGATCGGCAAGACCTTCTCGGTACATGTTGCCGTAAACCATGTGCAGATAGGAATCTTCATAAGTAGGATCATAAGAAACAGGATCCATCTTTTTTTCATCATATCACTTCCATCATATCACTTTGTGCTTTATAGGGATTTTCCGAAAAGGTAGGCTTTTTCGGGATATTTGCTGTGCTTGGTCATCGACGGCGAGCCGCAGCCGAAGCCCAGCACCATGCCCATATCCTCGAAATGGATATATCTGACTAAAGTTTTGTAATGCGCTTCGAGCGCGTCGAACGTCAAAAGGACAGCACCAGCAGGAGATTGACGATCAGCTGAAAAACCCTCAGAGGGCTGTATCTGCCCTTGAAGATCGCCGCGTAAAACTTTCGGTTGAGAACCTGATGGACGACCGTCAGCACGACCATCGTGATTCCCAGCCACTCATGGGCGAGCTGTTCGGTCACCTGAAATGCCATCAAAAGCAGCAGAGTGACGGTCAGCGCAACGTCCAGCACCCGTTTGACGGTGTTTTTCGATTTCATTCTTTTCACACCCTTTGCGGAAGATAGCACAGAAGCCCCGAGTATGATACGCGGATCTTTTGCTTTTATTGGATAATCAATAACCCATATCCTTCAGCCAGCCTTCGACGTCCGAGCTTTTGCTCAGGCGTTCGCCCTCAAGCCAATTGCCGCCGCCGGCGTTTGCTTCGAGGTTCTTGCCGCTTGAGCCGATGCCGGAACCACCCGAGGTGCAGAAGGGGATCACGGTTTTGCCGCTGAGATCATAGCTTTCGACAAAGGTGTCCATGATACGCGGTTCCTCGCCCCACCAGATCGGATAGCCGATGAAGATAGTGGAGTAACCGTCCAGCGAGATGGTTTCGCTGCCGATCGCCGGGCGCACGGATTTGTCGTTTTGTTCCAGCGTGGTGCGGCTGTTTTTGTCGTTCCAGTTCAGATCGGCTTCGGTGTAGGTCTGTGCGGCGGTGATCTCGTAGAGATCCGCGCCGGTCGCGGAGGCGATCGTCTGTGCGACGCCCTTGGTGGTGCCTGTCGCGGAGAAATAGACAACTAAGGTTTTTGCGTCGGTTGACTGAGGCTGTGCGGTGGTTTCGGCGCCGCTTTGCGGAGTGTTTGCGGCGGCTGTCGGATCAGCCGCTTTTGTTTCAACATTTGACGCGGCGCTTTGCGTCTGTGTTTCGGTGGTTGTCTGTGTCTTGCCGCAGGCGGCGAGGGTAAACAGCAACGCTATCGCCAGAAGCAGAGCGGATAATTTCATCCATCTTGTTGAAGTCATCATATACCTCCTATTTGATTTTTTGATGCCGTCTTGCTGTGCGGTCGCGTCATACTTAAACTTGGCGTAGGCGTCCTCGGCGGCGCGTTTGGTGGTATTTTCGCCCGGCTTGCGGGAGAGTCTGCCGCTTGCGAGAGCGCTGTACGGGGTCAGGGCGATGTTTTCTTCGGCACAATACGGCGCCATCTCTCGCTCCTCTTCGCGGAAGATCAGGTTATAATGTCCCTGCACACTGATAAACTTTGCGAAGCCCTCTTTCTCTGCCAGCGCGTTTGCCTTGGCGAGCTGCCACGCAAAGCAGTTGGAGATGCCGATATATCTGGCTTTTCCCGCCTTGACGACACGGTTCAGACCGTCGAGGATATCCTCGATCGGGGTGTTACAGTCCCACATGTGATAGATGTAGAGATCAACGTAGTCCATGTTGAGGTTTGACAGGCTGGTGTTTATCATGTTTTCAATGTGCTGCTGACCGCTGACGCCGTTTTCGATCTCCTGTGCGGTGCGAGGCAGAAACTTTGTCGCGACAACGACCTCGTCGCGACCCGCAAAGTCACGCAGAGCGCGCCCGAGGTACTGTTCGCTGGTGCCGCTCTGGTAGCCGATAGCGGTATCGAAGAAGTTCACGCCCAGCTCCAAGCCGCGGCGGATGATCTCGCGGCTGTGTTCTTCATCAAGCGTCCAGCTGTGCTGACCCCTTGCCGCGTCGCCGAAGCCCATGCATCCCATGCAGACGCGAGAGACGGTCAGGTCAGAATTACCGAGTTTTGTATATTTCATGCTGTTCTCCCGACGGTTATTTCATTTCTTTTTCCCAGAATCGGATCGTGTTGATCGCGAGGGTATCGGCGGTCTTTTCCAGCTGTGCGACCTCGTCGGCGGTCAGGGTGATGTTGGCCGCCTTGACGGCGTCTTTGACGTGCTGTTCTTTGGTTACGCCGATGATCGGGAGCGTTCCTTTAGCAATCGCCCACGCGACGGGAATCTGCGCGATCGCAACGTTGTATTTGTCGGCAAGCTTTTTCAGCTCTGCGTTGAGAACCTCGATCTTGTCGAGAACGGGGTTGTAGGCGTCTGCTCTTGCCGAGCCTGCGGGCATCGGGTGAGCGGTGTCGTATTTGCCGGAAAGAGCGCCCTGCTCGAGCACCATGTAAGAGAAAAAGATGATGTCGTTTTCCTTACAGTAGTCGAGGATACCCGAATCCTCGGAGGAACGGTTGATAAGGCTGTAGTGGTTCTGCACCGCGCCGAGCTTTAAGCCGTGCGATTTTAAAATTTCGTTTGCCTCTTTGATCTCAGCGAGATTATGGTTGGAGACGCCGAGGATCGGGACGTTTTCTTTGCCCTCAAAGTACTTTGCCATTTCCCGCGTCCATTTCGGCGCGTCCCAAACGTTGTGGATCCAGTAGATATCGAAGCGGTCGAGTCCCATCAGATCCAGCTGCATTTCAACCATATCGCTGAATGCGTTCGCACCGGAGGGCTTTGCGCACTGCGGGGTGAATTTGTCGGAGATAAGGTAAGAATCTCTTTCGAGATCGCCGACAAAGCCCGCCAGAACCTTTTCGGAAGTACCCATGCCGTAGGCGTACGCAGTGTCCCAGAGATTCAGGCCGTTTTACATCGCAGTCTCAAAGATCGGTTGAAGGGTTTCGGCGATCAGATTTGTGCCGAAGGTTCCGTCGTTTCCCCAAGCCCATGCGCCGAGGGCGATTTTCGGTAAATTTTTCATATCGCATTTCTCCTTTGTACATTCAGATACGGATGAAATCCTTTTGGTTCGATTATTCTGACACAGTGTCAGCGTCTATACTATACACCTATTCTGACACGTTGTCAATATGCTTTTTCATAAAAATATGTTTTTTTGCGCGGTTAGGTTTGACAGCGGCGGGGCAGCCGCGGCATGGGCGCTTGACAAAAGAGGGAAGGTGACTTATAATAATAGTTAGCGAGAACTAACCGCTTTCTTTTTTGTAGTTGTGTTAGCTTTGGCTAACCGATACGACAGCGGGATACGGAGGCTATGATGATAAAAACAACGATGAAAATCGACGGAATGATGTGCTCGATGTGTGAGAGCCATATCAATGATACGATTCGACAGAACTTTAAGATCAAAAAAGTTACCTCTTCGCACAAGAAGGGGATCACAGAGATTCTCAGCGAGGACATCTTGGATGAACCCGCTCTGACCGAAGCGGTCGGAAAAACCGGCTACAGGGTGTTGGAGATCAAATCGACGAAAGATGAGAAAAAGCATTTTTCGCTTTTCGGGAGGTAAGGATGAGCATCGTCAAATTTGAGGACGTCAGCAGGGTTTATACCAGCGGCGATCATGAGCTGAAAGCCCTTGATAGGGTCAGCTTTACGCTGGATGAGGGAAAGTTTGTTGTTATCCTGGGTCCCTCGGGCGCGGGGAAAAGCACCCTGCTGAATTTGCTGGGCGGTCTTGACAGCCCGAGTGAGGGTAAGATCACCGTGAACGGGAGGGATATCAGCACCCTGTCCGACAACGAGCTTGCCGATTACCGCGCGGCGACAGTGGGATTTGTTTTTCAGTTTTACAACCTGATTCCGACGCTGACGGTGTATGAAAATGTTCAGCTGGTCAAGCAGATTTCGCCGAACGCGCTCGACGCAAAGGAAATGATCGGCGAGGTCGGTCTGGGCGATCACCTGCACAACTTTCCCTCTGAGCTTTCGGGCGGCGAACAACAGAGAATTTCGATCGCGAGAGCGCTGGCGAAAAATCCGAAGATTCTCTTGTGTGACGAGCCGACCGGCGCGCTGGACTCGGAAACCGGCGTGATGGTGCTCAAGCTCTTGCTCGGTATGGCGAAGAACTACGGCAAAACGATTATCATCGTCACCCACAACCAGAATATCGCGAAAATGGCGGACGTTATCATCCGCGTGAAAAACGGGAGGATTCGCTCTGTTGAGGAACAGCCGGAGCCGATGAGCGCGGACGAGGTGGAGTGGTAATGCTGATACGCAAATTGCTCCGCACCGCGTGGGGATATAAGGCGCAGTTTATCTCGATGATTCTCATGATTACGCTGGGCATGGGAATGTTCCTCGGCTTTAATATGGAGTGGAAAACGATCGAGGTTGATACCGGCAGATTTTTTGAGGATACAAACTACGCCGACTATCGGCTGTACTCAGAAAAAGGCTTTACGCAGGAGGACGTCGACAAGATAGCCGCGATCGACGGCGTTGACGCGGCGACGCGGTACCTTTCTGTCAATCTGGATATCAAGGGTGAAAAGAACAAGAGCCTGGCGCTGGACGTCAGCGAAAACTACACGGTGAGCACTTTTCTTGTGACAAAAGGCGAGCCTTATGACGAAAACGGCGACGGCTTCTGGCTGAGCGATAAGTTTGCTGCCGCAAATCAGCTGGATATCGGCGACAGCCTTACGTTGGAATTTCAGGGGACGGAGATATCGGGCGAGATCGTCGGACTGATTAAGGCGGGCGAGCACATGATCTGCGTTGCCGACAAAAATCAGCTGATGCCCGATTACAACACCTTCGGCTACGGATATATCTCACCCAAAAAACTGAGCGCGGTACTGGAAGAGAAAATCAAAGATGATTTTGCGGACGAGCTCAAAAAATCGAACATACCCGAAAGCTTTATTGACGACAGCCTGATGAAGCTGTTCGTGACCGACGAGACGTCAAAGGAAGCGTCCGACAGCGTCTATGCGCAGGTGAACCTGCTCTCTGATCTGTCCAAATCAGAGTTGGAGGACAGGGTGAAGGGGGCGTTGGGCAAGACGATCATGGTCACGCCGAAGGATGATCATGTGGTATATCAAGAGGCGATGGGCGAAGCCGAGGAAGGCAAGACGATGGGTTCGGTGCTGCCGGTACTGTTTCTCCTGATCGCCATTCTCACGATGGTCACCACCATGCACCGCGTCGCGACAAAGGAAAAGCTGCAGATCGGAACGCTGAAAGCGCTGGGCTTCAAAAACCGCAGGATCCTGTGTCATTATACGTCCTACGGGCTGTTTATCGGCGTCGTCGGAACGGCGCTGGGTATTGCGCTCGGCTTTGGAGTGTGCAAGCTGATTATGAGTGAAAACGGCATGATGGGCACCTACTTTGATATGCCCGATTGGAGCGCGGCGGTACCGTCGTTTTGTTACCCTGTGATGGCGGCGACTGTCGGTTTTCTGACGCTTATCAGTTTTTTGTCTGTCCGACAACAGCTCAAGGGTACGGCGGCTGACGCGCTGCGCCCCTATACGCCGAAGAAAATGCGCAAGATTTTCTTGGAACGCTTACGCTTTTGGGATAAGCTGCACTTTGGAACCAAGTGGAATATCCGAGATCTTCTGCGGCACAAAAGCCGCTCGGCGATGACCCTGTTCGGGATCGTCGGCTGTATGGTGCTGATGGTCGGAGGACTGGGCATGCGCGATACGATGGCGGGTTTTCTTGAACTGCTTGACCATGATATCTCCGAATACACGACAAAGGTCAACCTTGTCGACGACGCTGACCTCAAGCGCTCTAAGGCGCTATGCGAAGAACTCGGCGGTGATTGGGAAAGCTTGACGGGGATCAGCCTCGACGGGGAGACGGTCACGCTTGATATTATCCACAATCCCCATCAGATGCTCAATGTCATAGATGAAGAAAACAACCGGCTCGCACTCGGCGACGACGGCGTGTACCTCTGTCTGAGATTGAAGGATCGGGCAAAAATCGGCGATATGATAACGTTCTCGCCTTACGGCTCGACGGATACCTACGAGGCAAAGGTGCTGGGCTACAACCGCTCGGTGATGACCGAGAGCGTGACGATGACGGACACGCTTGCCGAACGGCTGGGAATCGAGTATACGATCTCGGCGATCTATACCGATCGGGAAGCGGGTCAGATCGAATCCTCCGAGCTGATCTCGGGAAAGCAGGATAAGGCACAGCTGATGGAGACCTTCAACAGCTTTGTCGAGATTATGGACAGCATGGTGGTTATCCTGGTGATCGCGGCGGTGATCCTCGGCATCGTGGTGCTGTATAACCTTGGCGTGATGAGTTATGTGGAACGTTCGAGGGAGCTGGCGACCCTCAAGGTGCTTGGCTTTCGCAACCGTATGATCGGCAAACTGCTGATTTCGCAGAACGTTTGGCTGACATTTATCGGCGTCATCATTGGATTGCCGGCGGGAGTCGGCGTCCTGCAATGGCTGATTACGGCGCTTGCGGGAGAATATGAGATGAAGCTCATGCTGGGGCCGCTTACCTACAGCGTCTCCGTTTTGCTGACCTTCGGCGTATCGCTGTTGGTCGGTTTGATGGTCGCGCGAAAGAACAAAAGGATTGATATGGTAGAAGCTCTCAAGGGCGCAGAATAAAGAACAGCACCCGTCTTTGGAGCAACAGACGATACAGAGACAATAAATCCGCCTGTTCAAACGAGCAGGCGGATTCTTTGGTATGACGGGCATATCAATGCTCTGTGGTGAAAGTCCACCGAGGCGTAGTTACCGACGAACTCAAAAGCGACTCCCAAGGTTTGTATCGTGAGGT
>CACWTM010000086.1 GCA_902763855.1 uncultured Ruminococcus sp.
CTGCCCTCGTTTGCGTAATAATAGGTCTCCACACTCGGCGTCGCAGATGAAAACAACAGAAGTGCCTTGTGATAGGAACAGCGAAATTTCGCCAGCTCCTTTGCGTTGAAGCGCGGCTTGGACTCGGATTTATAGGTATGCTCCTGCTCTTCGTCCATGATGATCAGACCGAGATTTGAAAAAGGCGCGAACACCGCCGATCTGGTACCGATCGCGATCTTAGCGATTCCTCGGCTGACGCGCTTGTACTCGTCAAGGCGTTCGCCCAGCGACAGCGCGCTGTGGAAAACGGCAACCTTGTCGCCAAACCATGCGCGGAACATCGCGATCATCTGCGGCGTCAAGGCGATCTCGGGCACCATCACAATGACGTCCTTATCATCCGAGACAGCCTGTTCGATCAGCTTGAAGAATACCGAAGTCTTTCCCGAACCGGTAATGCCATAGAGCAAGGATACCTCCGCGCTGTCTTTCTGATACAGCGCAAAAAGCTCGTCATATGCCTTTTGCTGTTCATCGGTCAGCGCGATCTCTCGTTGATCCGACACCGACGATTTCGGAACGCGGAACACCTCGTCGTCAAAATACTCGGCAAGACCTTTCCTCACCAGCGTATCGGGCACCGAAGTCGTGACGCCCGTATAGTAGCAAATTTCCTTGACCGAAGCCGCTCCGACGGTCGTCAGCAGATCAAAAACACTCTCCTGCTTCTTCGACAATTTCATTCCTTGCGACAGTTCCTCGGCGTTATCGGACAAGCGCATCATTTTGACGGTCTTGTCACCGATCCGTCGTAATGCGGCGTTGTTCTTTATAAGGATCCCATCCCTTACCATTTCATCAAGAACGGATGAATCGGTATATCCGAGCTCCTGTAACAAGGCGTGTTTTTCAACTTTATTATTCTTTGATCGAATTATCGTGATAATCCTGCGCTGTTCATCAGGCAAATCATAGAAGCGGTCTTCCAGCTCAGCGCAGACAGAATACTCCAGCGACAGCCGATAGTTGATACCGGCAGGCAGCATCGCCTTGACCGCGTCATAATAGGTACAGAAACAGTGGCTTTTGATAAAGCCGCACATTCTGAGCATTTCATCGTTCAGCACCGGTTCGCTGTCCAGCAGCTCCGATACCGATTTCAGCTCATCGGATTCATCCTCACCGATACGCAAAACCATTCCCTGACGCTTCGCGTTGCCCCTGCCGAACGGCACGACGACGCGGCACCCGGGTTTGACCCCCATTCCCTCAGGGATACGGTAGCTGAACGCGTGATCGAAATGATAGATCGCGTTTTCGACAGCGACAAAGGCTATCTTTGAGGTCATCAGTCCTCGTCGTCCTCTTCGAGGATATTATACTTATGATTCTTGAAATCTTCGATTGCAAGCAGTACGGGCTTTTCATCGGTGATGATGCCCTCTTCCTTAAACTCGTCGGCAATCTCTCTGGCGCGCTTTGCAACACCTACTACGAGAGCGTAACGGCTCTCCTTACCGGATAACATATCGTCTAAAGATGCTCTTTTCATAGTTCTACTCCTTATGCTTTATTCTGAGCGATGATGGACAGCACCTCATCTGCGGCTCTGTCAACATCGTCGTTGATGACAACATAGTCAAACAACTCTTTGCTTTGCAGTTCCTGCTCAGCGGTTTTCAGCCTTTCGGCTATCACTTCTTCATCCTCTGTTCCGCGTCCGCGCAGTCTGAGCTGTAATTCTTCAAACGACGGCGGCGCGATAAAGATGGTCACACACTCGGGGCAAGCCTTTTTGATCTGCAAAAATCCCTTGACCTCGATCTCGAGGATCACGTCAAGCCCCTCATCGAGCATACGAAACACTGCTTCTTTCGGAGTTCCGTACTTGTTGCCGACATACTCGGCATGCTCCAAAAAGCCATCCTCGTCAATCATTTTATCGAACTGCTCGTGCGTCACGAAATAATATTCTCTGCCATCAACCTCTCCCTCACGCGGTGCGCGTGTAGTAGCGGAAACAGACAGCCTGAGATTCGGATTCTTTCTCAGCAGCTCCTTCATGATCGTCCCTTTACCCACACCCGAAGCGCCGGTATACACAATCAGCAAACCTTTATTCTTCATGAACAGCCTCCTCTATTCGCGCGGCAATGGTCTCGGTCGTCAGCGCGGACAGTACGATATAATCGCTGTCGGTAATGATAACAGCCTTGCACTTGCGTCCGAAGGTAGCGTCGATCAAAGTAGACGCCGCCTTGCTCATCTGCACGATTCGCTTGATAGGCGCGGACTCAGGGCTGACAACAGACACGATCTTGCCGACGTTCACGATATTGCCGAAGCCGATATTGATAAACTTCATAGACGGCTCCTTTACTCGATGTTCTGAACCTGTTCGCGAATCTTTTCGATCTCTCCTTTGATATCCACAACCTTGTGCGCAAGGGCGGAGTCGTTGACCTTGGAGCCGATGGTGTTCGCCTCGCGGTTCATCTCCTGTACGATAAAATCGAGCTTTCTGCCGACAGGCTCGTCGGACTCCAAAAACTTCTTCATCTGGTCAAAGTGAGAGCGCAGGCGCACGGTCTCTTCATCTACCGCGACCTTATCCGCAAAAACAGCCGCTTCGGTCAGGATACGCTGGTCGTCGATTTCGCTGCTCTGCAAAACATCCTTGAGCTTAGCGTACAGTCTCTCGCGGTATTCCTGAACCGTCTGCGGAGAACGTTCCTCGATCTCGCCGACAATCCCAATGATGGTTTGTGCTCTGCCGAGGATATCCTCTTTCAGCTTCTCACCCTCCGCCTGACGCATGGAAAGAAAACGTTCCAGAGCCGCGTCAACAGCGACCTTGACGTCTGCGAAAACCGCGTCTTCATCCGCGGGCGGTCTGGTAATCTGGAAAATATCATTGAATCTGGACAGGACAGATACAGAAATATCCTCACGAATGTGATAATCCTGAGCGAGTGTACGCATCGCCTCGATATAGCCGGACGCAAGCGGCTTGTTCAGCTCGACCTCAACAGATGCATCGTCGTTTTCGGTAACCGAAACATACATATCCACCTTACCGCGGCTGACACGTTCGTTGACGTATTTTTTCAGCTTATCTTCCAAAAAGCTGTATCCCCTGCCGGTGCGGCAGGAAAACTCAAAATATCGGTGATTAACGCTTTTTATCTCAACGATGATATCACGGTTACCGACCGAAAGCTCGGCTCTGCCGAAGCCGGTCATTGACATTACCATAAACATCCCCCTTTTCTTCCTTATATCATACCACCGTATCGTTCAAACCGCAAGGGAGTTATTACAATATTGTAACCATTATTTGCAATATCTGTATTTTGTGCTATATTAAATAGGTTAAATAACAGAAAAAGGGATGATAAACCATGTCAGGACATAATAAATGGAGTACCATTAAACAGAAAAAAGGCAAAAACGACGCCGCGCGCGCGAAGGTCTTTACCAAGATCGGCAGAGAGCTGATGGTCGCGATCCGCGACGGCGGCAGCGCTGACCCCAACGTCAACTCGAAGCTCAGAGATTGTATCGCCAAGGCAAAGGCGGCGAACGTTCCCAACGACAATATTGACCGTATCATCAAAAAAGCTCAGGGCGGTGAGGCAACCGACTACGAAGCTGTCACCTACGAAGGCTACGGCCCCTGCGGCGTGGCGGTCATCGTAGAAGCGCTGACCGACAACCGCAACCGTACTGCCGGCGAAGTCAGACACTACTTTGACAAATTCGGCGGCAATATGGGTACACCCGGATGCGTCGGCTTCATGTTTGAGAAGAAGGGCGTTTTAATCATCGAGCGCGAAGAGCTTGAAAAGGACGAGGACACCGTTATGGAAGCCGCACTGGAAGCAGGCGCTTCCGACTTTGAAGCGGATGAAGATATCTTCACCATCTATACCGAGCCCGAGGATTTGAGCGCGGTTCGCGACGATCTGGCGGCGCAGGGTTATGAGTTCGCCTCCGCTGATGTCGAACAGGTTCCCTCCACCTACACCAAGATCGACGATCCCGACGTGCAGGTGCAGATGCAAAAGATGCTTGACATGTTCGAGGATAACGACGATATCCAGAACGTATGGCACAACTGGGAAGACGCAGAATAAGCAACGAAAGGCTGTTCATCACGAACAGCCTTTATTATTTGTCGCGATTCAATTGTTTCAGATACTCTTCAAACTCATCCTTCGTAAACAGACAATTGAGCGCGGATATCATCGCGTTGGTCGTCAGATATTTCGGCAAGCCCAACGAGCTTAATATCTCTACCCTATACGCGGCAGAATTTTCAAAACCCGTCAACCCGTAATCAAAGAAATCCGCTTTTGTGATCCCGTGAGAACCGCCAACACCGAAAGGCAAAAGCCTTTCCTCCGCATTTCTTTCACTTTCCTCTGCGATGATGTGCGCACCGCTATTGCGGATAGATTCAATCAGTCTGTCGCGATCAATCCCTTCAACGCCGAGGATTCCTTCTTTGGATGATTCCGCTTTTCGCTTCTCTTTTCCCTCAACTGTCGGGATGTAAGCGTGATAAAGCTGCTTTTCGGGGACGATCCCTCTGAGAAAGTTGCGAATCACAAAGCCCGCGGAATCAACGTCTGTCATGACAAGAATACCGCGCCTTTCGGCAATCGCGCGGATCAAATGCTGTTTTTCCTTGTCTTTGAACACCCGAAAACCGCCTGTTTCAATAATCGGACTTGCGATACACTCGCCGAGCTTGATCCTGTCATACCGTCCCTCAACGATCACCGTCTCACGCAAATACAATTTCTCAGCCATCGGAATGATCCTCCGCGTACAGTGCCAGCCGGCAAACAAGACGCTCGATCTCGAAGCGTTCGTCAACCGCCTCGGTAACCATGCGCGTCTGCGACCGGAGCAGTTCGTCGATACTGCGGCGAAGCGCAGCCGTCGTCACTCCGCGAATCTGCTTCGCGATCCTCCCCAGCACCCAAGCACGGTTTTTGTAGCCGAAATCCTCGGCAATCTGTGCATGAGGCTTCCCAGCTTCGCTGCCGGCGCGCACGCGATACGCGTCCAGATACGCGCCCGACAGCACCGTGCAGATATATACGCCGCTGACCTGCTGATAAAACAGCGCGTCAATCGCCGAAAGCGCCTTGTTCAAGTTGCCTGCGACAATCAGTCCGAACAGATCGTAAACGCTTGCCTCAGCGGTTTTGCTGACCAGAAGCTCTACCATCTCAGGGGTGATCTCCTTGCCGTCCGCGTAAGCGGTCAGCTTTTTCATTTCGGCATTCAAGCGGTTCAGATCCTCGCCCGCTGTCTGAATCAGTTTGTGCGCGGTCAGCTCGCTCATCGTACAGCCGCCCGCTTTCGCCCACTTGCACATATCGCGCTCAAGCGCCAGACCGCTACGGTGACCGAGCTCTATGCATACGCCGTTTTTATCAGCATAAGCGATCAGCTTCTTCATCTGCGCTTTCGCCGTCTTTGAAGTAACCTCCAGTGTCGGCATCGCAAAAATCATCACAGACGTATCGGGAAGATTTTTCACGATCTTCATCAGTGCTTCAAAATCGCCCTTGCTCAGCTTGTCGATGTCCATGTCGTTGATTCTGAGCAGGTTCCACTCGCTCATAAACGGGATAATATCCGCGCTGACCGAAATGGCCGAGATATCGGAACCGTTATCAAAAGCGTGATAATTGAACTCGTTCAACTCACCGCCGGATATTTTCTTTTCGATCAGCTCAGCCGATCGTTTGACGAGCATTTTTTCTTCACCGAAGCACAGATAGATATTTTTGAAATGCCCGCCGCTCAGGTGTTTTTTCAGTTCACTTTCACTATACATAACTCACCTCAATGGATAGGTGACCGATTCATCACCGGTGATATATACTTTGCTGTAACAGCCGTTCAGGATCTTGGCTGTTTTCAGAGCGTCATCATGGGTATCGCTGATAATCAGGCTATCACACCGCAATCCCTCGTAATCCGCCAAAGCTCTTGACATCACGATCACATCAGCGGATCGCAGTTCTTCGGGAAGGTCGGCAAACGACACCTTCTTTAACAGCAGTACAATGCGCTTTCCGTTCACTTCGATGATCGGCACAGGCATATCGCCTGCCATCCTCACGCTCAGCGTCAGACCGTCATCAAGCGCGAATACACTGTCGCCGCCGAAATGAATCGTATTTTCAGCGTCATCATTTCCGCTACTATCATACAGCAAATAGTCAGAAATTGCAAATTCATCCTTGCGATACAGCTGATACTTTTTCAAATCATCTTCATTCAGGCATAAAGCGAGACGGGCGCTTCCGTACCGATACGACAACTCATCCGTAATCTTATACACCTCTTTTGTCTTTGCGTCCATGCTCAAAAGGTAAAAATCACCTCCGTAATTCAAGCCGACACACATCCCGTTCCCGCAGGAGTAAACCTCAAGCTCATAGGTCTGCATCTCAACGATCGCGTGCGTCACCGAACCCGTCAGCAGCAGTATCGCCGAACAGAAAACCGCGAGCTTTACATAGCGGTAGTGATTGCGGTACATAAGAACCGTCACACCGAGAATAACCGTCAGAGCCATCCAGAGATAGAACCATCCTGCTCCGACCCTAAAGTAAGCAAACGGCAGGCTGCCGAGCGTTTCGACGATCCACAGCACGAGCTTGCACAGCAGGTTCAGCGGCACCGCGATCGCCATAGCGACATATTTCAATACCCAACAGTAGTAGAAAACGCATACCGCCAGCGAAAGTATCAGAATCAGATAGATTTCCGCATACAGGAGAACGGATGACAGTAATGTGACAAGCGAAAACTCGTGAAAAACAAACACCGTAATCGGAAAGACAAGGATATTCGCCGCAAGGCTGACAGCCGGGATCGAACAGAAAGTATTTCTCAGCTTATGACGGAACAACACAGCATCGAAGGATACCTTCTTTTCTTTCTTACTTCTTCGCTTTTGTATCCATCTGCCAAAGTCAAACATCGGCGTATTGCCGTATTCATCCATATAACAAAGCTTTTTCGCAATCGGATTCGCCCAGATCAAAATCGACATTGTCGCGTAAAACGACAGGATCAAACCGATGTCGCCGGCAGAGTAGGGTGACAAAAAGCAAGGCATAACAAAACCCGCAATTCCCAGATGGTTGAGTGAATACGGCAGACGTCGCAGACAGCGACCCAGCGCCACAAAGGATATCATGATGCCCGAGCGCATGACAGACGGCTGAAATCCGGTGACCGACATATAAGCAAAGATCACCACCAGCGATATTGCGAGTCTGAGGAATCTTGCTCCGCGAAAACGAATCAACGACAACAGCTTTTGCAGGATCAGAATGATGACCGCAAAGTGCATGCCGGATACAACGATAAAGTAAGACGCCCCTGCATAACGAAAGTTATCGCGCAGCGACAGATCAAGCGAATATTTATCGCCGATCAAAATGGCTTTGCACAACGCCGCGCTCTCCTCGGGCAGGTAAGCGTCAAGCGCTTCGCGCATATATTTTCTGATCTGAATCGCTTGATAATAGAGCGTATGGTTCTTTGGAGTATCTGCCGTCACAACGGTATCATAAGAATCGGATACGATATAAAAGCCTTTAGAAAGGAAATACTGATTTTCCATCGCGTTGATTTCGGAACGAAAGCTCAAAACATCGTCAACCTCAACGTCAATCCGTATCGGCAGCTTCAACATCAGTTTGCAATCTGCCTTTTTTCCGTCGATTTTCTCTGCTCTGAGCCGATAGTACACCTTGCCGTAGGAGCGATAGGGTTCCTCGATCATCACCGCTTCGATCGAGTGTTCTTCTCCTGTCGCATAGCTTTGTACAGGCAGCACCGTAAAATATGTATAACCGATGTGAACGATACAGGCGACCACCGCCATGATTGCCATCGCGGGCAGATAGATCGTCCTGCGCCACTTACGAATGATGAAAAATATCGCCGTCAGAAGCAGAGCGGCGCCGCACAGCACATAATCCCAGACCGGCGGCAGATAAAAAGCGGCTGCCAACACAGAAAAGTAAGTAATACCAATCCGTGCCAGTAACCGCTTCATAGTTTTGTACCTCTTTGCTTATTTCGGAAATACAGGTAATTTCTCCAAGAAAATGATATCATCTCGATCCGCCGCGTCTCCCTCCGCGAGTACGGCGACCTGACCGACGATCTCACCGCCTGCCTTTTGCACCAGCGCGTCCAGCGCTCTCAGGCTCTCTCCGGTAGAGATAACATCATCGACAATAAGAACTTTCTTACCTCTCATTTTCTCAGCGTCATCACTGCCGAGATACAGCGTCTGCTGACTGAGGGTCGTAATCGACTTGACATTCACGCTGATGGGATCGGGCATATAAACCTTCACACCCTTGCGCGCGATAATATACTCGCCGCAGCCCTGGCGCGCCATCTCATAGCAGAGCGGGATACCCTTTGCCTCTGCGGTGATAACAATATCATGCTCGGGAGCTTTCTTCAACAGCTCAGCGGCAGATTTTTCGGTGATCTCTACGTCGCCGAACATGATAAACGCTGCGATATCGAGATGTTCATCAACCTCGCACAGCGGCAGCTCGCGCTCACAGCCGGCGATGGTCATTTTGTATGTACGAGACATGTAAAACCCTTCCTTATCCTATGCCATATGATTTTGATTCATGCCATTTCCACGTTGAGCTTTTTGCCGCCCAGAAGATGAAAGTGGATATGCATCACCGTCTGACCGCCGTCCTCGCCGCAGTTGTTGACAACGCGGTAGCCGTTCTCAAGACCGAGTTCCTTTGCGACCTTTGGGATTTTAGAGAAGATATGGCCGACAATCGCGCAGTTTTCCTCGTTGATGGCGTTGGCGCAGCAGTAATGCTCCTTCGGGATAAAAAGCACATGTACGGGCGCCATCGGATTGAGGTCATGGATCGCGATGATCTTATCATCCTCATAGACCTTATTAGACGGAATCTCACCGGCGGCTATTTTACAAAAAACGCAATCAGACATAATTACCTCCAACATCTTTTTTCAATAATTCTATTCTATTACGACGCAGTGTAATAGTCAAGAAATTTTATTCATCTGTCACATCAAGATCACAGGACTTGATTACCTTACTGAGCGTCTCGGCAGAATCGCGCAGTCTTTTCAGCTCATCGTTATTCAATGAGAAAGGAATCTCACTTTCAATACCGTCCTTGCCGACGATAACAGGGAT
>CACWTM010000087.1 GCA_902763855.1 uncultured Ruminococcus sp.
TACTGGGTTTTTGCTGATGGTCGAGGTGACAGGATTCGAACCTGCGACCTCTTCGTCCCGAACGAAGCGCGCTACCAAACTGCGCCACACCTCGAAAAAACAGCCCCGAGTTGATTCGGGGCCTATGGCTGCGGAACTAGGATTCGAACCCAGACATACAGAGTCAGAGTCTGCTGTGCTACCCTTACACAATTCCGCATCGCACTTTTATTATTATAATCAAAAAATCAAATATGTCAAGTATATTTCGGAATTTTTTATAAACCAATTATTTTTCAGTGCGAATATCTTCCCCGATAAAATCCAGTCGGTCACATGCGCCGATCAGTCTGGAGACAAAACGCTGTGAATATGCCTTAATCAATTCATTGAGTTGCATATTGGTATTGATGATGGTAGGCTTGCCGGCAAGGATGCGCGAGTTAAACAAATTGTATACGCATGACGTGGTGAACGGAGAGATGAACTCTGTGCCCAGATCGTCCAGGATCAGCAAATCACATTTAACCAACGAGTTAAAGGTATCTTCCTGATCGCTGTAACGATAGTTAAAATGTTCTCTTTCGAGTTTAAAGAAAATCTCGGGCGCGGAAACATAGATCACGGAAAAGCCTTTCTTAATGACTTCGTTTGCAACTGCCAGACTTAGATGGGTTTTTCCCAATCCTGTACCGCCGCGCATCAGGAGACTTTTGCTGTGGATACTGAACGTATCCGCGTAATCGACGCAGTAGCGATAGATGTT
Source organism: uncultured Ruminococcus sp. (assembly GCA_902763855.1). Taxonomy (GTDB): domain Bacteria; phylum Bacillota; class Clostridia; order Oscillospirales; family Acutalibacteraceae; genus Ruminococcoides. The sequence goes on from CACWTM010000087.1 coordinate 746, forward strand.
TGACATCCTGTTAAACGGTATTTTGCCGTTGTTGTCAGGTTCTGTGCTGTAGTAATCAAGCTTGAAGCGATCAAAGGTAGATTCCTGTAACGGAAGATTTGTGCTGAGCTGTTCGCCGGCGATCTCAGCCATCAATTGTATCAGACAGTCACAGACCTCGGTGCGGTTATCGCGCTCGACATAACCGGTATCCTCACACTTTTTGCAGGTAAATATTGGCTCAAGGATATTTTTGTCGATGTGATTATCATCGAGGATCGCTTTTTGTTCCTGTTGAAGAGCAAGGCTGCGCTCGCTCAACTCTTTGATGCTTGTATGATTGTCATTACTGACGATGCATTTTGCGATGGATGCGCCGATTGTCATCAGTTCATTGTTAATCTCGCGAAGCGTCGGAATTTCCTTGTATAGCTGTTCGCGCCGATAGTCAGCTGTTCGCAAAGCCTGCTGGCGGCGTTCAGACAAACGATCTTTCGCGAGATGATAGATTTCCTGAGAATAAGGCATGGTGTACCCTCATTTCTTAATCGTCAAACAACGAATTATTTTCATATTTTGTAACATCGAAGGAGGCGTTTTCAACCGAGAAAACCGATCCTTTAGGGTTGTTGGTCTTTTTTGCTTTGGCTTGCTTACGCGAAGCGGATTCCTCTTCCCTTAACTGATCCAGCGAACGAATATCTTTATCGTTCCATTTTTGCAGAATTGCGTTGATATAGCGGATATTGTACTCGCCCTTGGTGTTGACGCAGCGCTCATAGGCTTCGGTAATCATTTCATCGCTGAAATGCCATGTGTTGAGCCAGCGGTCGGCGTGCTCCAGCTGAGACTTTGTCGGATTGCCGACGTTGCGGATACCGAGCAGAGAAGATACTCTCCCCCATGCTTTTTGAGAAGAAACCATCCGCTCGATCTCTGTTTCGGCGTCGTCCACGCTTTTGATTCCGTTATCCGCCCAGCGTATACCCAGACGTTCCACGGCGCGCATATTCGCGTTTCCGTTCTCGGCAAGATAGTTGAGGAGGATTGCGATCACCTCGCATGGCAGTCCAAAGGTATCGTACAGCATGACTAAAGTTGCGGTATCACCCGGGGAAAGCGGTTTTTTCAGAACGGTTTGAGCTTCTTCCAGCAGCCCAGCAAGATAGGAATCCTCTTTCAGCAGTTTTGCGACAAAGGCAGAATCGGGACGCCTCGCGCGTGATATGGCTGTACGTGGCTTTTTTTGCTTTTCTTCGGTAACAGTCGAAGCGGATAAAGCGTCCGTTTTCTGAGAAACGTATGCAGGGACAAGCGAATTATCGCTGATAGAAAGCAGTTCTCGCTCGATCCAGAAAGATACGGCGTTAACCGCTTCTTCTTTTGACAGACGGAGCGCGTCACAGAGTGAATCTTCGCTGATTACTTTATCACAGTGGCGTAAAAGGTACAGTAATACCTTTAACTGCGCTTCGGAAGCAATTTTGATATGCTGATCGACAACGGACGACGGTACTGCAAAGATGCTTTTCCACTGTCCGAGATTGATTTGATATGACATAGTTTCACCTTTTTGCGGCAGATTACTATCAAGTATAACACAAATCCGGTGAATATTCTATAGCTGGAAGAAATATAAAGATATTTTGTCAGCTCGCTTGACTTAATCTCAAAATCGTATTATACTAACCTTGACAGATACGCGGATGTAGTTCAATGGTAGAGCGCAACCTTCCCAAGGTTGATGTTGCGGGTTCGAGCCCCGTTATCCGCTCCAAAGACCTGCTTTCACGGCAGGTCTTTTATCTTATTAACAAAGGAGTTCAAAAAATGAAATATACTTATATCCCGCGTGGCGTATGTTCGCGCATGATCGAGTTGGAGATTGAGGATGATATCATTAAAAGCTGCAAATTCATCGGCGGATGTAACGGCAACTTGCAGGGTATCGGCGCGCTCGTCAAGGGAATGGAGATAGAGGAAGCGATCGAAAAGCTGGAGGGTATCGACTGCAACGGCAGAGGTACTTCCTGTCCCGATCAGTTAGCTCATGCGCTACGTGCCGCACAGGAATCCTAATGAAAATGCCGGTTCGTATTCTGATGACCGCCATCGCGTGTGTTTTTCTGATATGGTTTATTGCGCCGATCGGTTTCGGTGTGAAAAATGTCGGTAACGCTTTGGGTGTGTTCATCTGTGTTGTCGTTATCTTTCGTTTCGGCTTTGCGGGAGTATATGAAAAGCTGAAGCTCGCCATGACCTCCCACGCCGTGACGACGGTTCTTCTCAGAATCGCACAGATCGGAGCGAGTGTTTTTGTTATATATGCCGTCATCGTATCAGGATTTATGGTATACGCGATGAATGTCAAGCCTTCCGGCAACGATACGGCAATTGTCCTCGGCGCTCAGGTGAAGCCTTGGGGCGCCAGCACACTGTTGATGCAGCGCATCAACGCCGCCGAGGAGTATCTGACCAACTATCCCGATACAAAAGCGGTCGCGACAGGCGGACAAGGCTCGGACGAGCCGATGAGCGAAGGTCAGTGCATTTATGATAATCTGATGGCGGCGGGAATAGAATCGGATCGCATCTTTATCGAAGATAAAGCAAAGAATACAGAGGAGAATATTCGTTTTTCTTTTGATATCATCAAGCAAAGCGGTTTAAAAAATGATGTTGTGATTGTTACGGACAGTTATCATCAGCTCCGCGCACGGATTATTGCGCATAAGACAGACAATTCTGTCAAGATCAGCGCGGTAAATACACACAACAATTATATCGGATTAGCCGCTTATCCCACATACTTTGTTCGCGAATGGATCGCGATTCCCGTAGTACTTTTCAAATAAGACAGCAACAGCCTCCCCGTTCGGGAGGCTGTAGTTATTTGAATTATCCTTGCAGTTCACCGAGGGACAGCGCCTTCAGATACGCGTTGATGAAGCCGTCCAGGTCCCCGTCCATCACGGCATTGATGTTACCGGTTTCATAGGAGGTGCGATGATCCTTGACGAGCGTATATGGCATGAAAACATAGGAGCGGATCTGGGAACCCCAGGTGATCTCCTTTTGTACGCCTTTGATATCCTCGATCTTTTCGAGGTGCTCTCTTTCCTTAATCTCCATTAGCTTGGAAATCAGCATTTTCATAGCAACGTCGCGGTTCTGATACTGAGATCGCTCGACCTGAGACGCTACAACAATGCCGGTCGGAATATGGGTCAAACGAACAGCTGACGAGGTTTTATTGACCTTCTGACCGCCTGCGCCCGACGCACGGTAAACATCCATCTTGATTTCTTCGGGCGGGATTTCTACCTTGATATCATCGTTGATCTCGGGCATGACCTCCAAAGAGGAAAAGCTTGTGTGCCTACGGCCCGCAGAGTCAAACGGTGATACGCGCACAAGACGGTGAACACCGGCTTCGCTCTTCAGGTAACCATAGGCGTTTTCACCCTCGATCAGCAGTACTGCGCTCTTCAAACCGGCTTCATCACCGTCGAGATAGTCGATTTCTTTGACGTTGAAGCCATGAGCCGCCGCCCATCGTGTATACATACGATAGAGCATTTCTGCCCAGTCCTGTGCTTCTGTACCGCCGGAACCGGCGTGAAACGTCAGGATGGCATTATTCTTGTCATATTCGCCGGTCAGAAGCGTTTCCAGCCGCTGACGGTCAATATCCGCGCGGATTCCGTCAAGCTCCGTCTGTGCTTCTTCGATCAGGCTTTCATCCTCTGCTTCGTCACCGAGCTCAATCAGAGCCATAGCGTCTTCATAACGGGCAACGAGCTTTTCGTACTTTTCAACCTTCGCTTTCAGGTTAGCGGTTTTCTGAAGAATCTTTTGAGAATTATCCATATCATCCCAAAAGCCCGGCTCGGCGGCACGGTTCTCCAGCTGCTCTATCTCTTTTTTCATGTGGACAAGTCCCAGCGCGGAAGCAAGGTCATCTATATCGGGCTTCATAGCCTCCAGATTCAGTTTCAGTTCTTCAAATTGCAGCATATTTTTCCCTCACTACATAAAATCACATGCTATATTATAATACAAAGAATCATGGATGTAAAGATCATTCTAAAGATTACAGTTATATTCACAAAAAATTCAGTTGCAGAAACAGGATTTATTTGTTATAATATTATGACAAATATGTTAGGAGCAACAATATGGACTATATCGGAAATAAATGTCCTGCGTGTCAAAAATATTTTCACGCCGATGACGATATCGTTGTCTGTCCCGAATGCGGTACGCCCCAGCACCGTGAGTGTTATGAAAAGAACGGTCACTGCTGTAATGAGCATCTGCACGCACAGGGGTATGATTATCAGAAAGAGCATGAAAACAGTGCTGATAACGCAAACGTGAAACAATGTCCCAATTGCGGTAAGGAGAATGACCCGGGCCAGTTTTTCTGCACCCACTGCGGTACTCCCCTGTCCCCCAACAGCACCGTCGGTGCGAATCAGCAACAGCCGAATTACGGACAGGGTATGCCTTTTGGTAACGCTCAGAACCCTAATGCCGCCAACGCGTACAATATTCCTTTTATGGATCCCTTGGGAGGAGTTCCTGCTGACACGGATTTCGGCGACGGCGTGACCGCCGGTGAAACAGCGAAATATGTCAAGCAGAATACGCCCTACTTTATCAGGGTATTCTCCAATATCAAAAACTTCAATAAATCCAAGTTTAATTTTGCGGCGGCGATCTTTACCGGCGGCTATCTGCTGTATCGCAAGATGTACAAGCTCGGCGCGATTTTTGCTTCGATCCAGCTGTTGCTGTTGATTGTCGAAAGCTATGTCACAATTGCGTACAGTTCGTTGTTCTCTGATTTTATCAATGTTTACGCAAATTCCGGCAATATGGCGGATGTTGTCAACGGGTTTTATCAGTATATCGGCGGTCTGTCGGCTGTTCAGATTCTGATGCTGTATCTGCCGACGCTGATTGACCTTGTTCGTATTGCGATGATGATCGTGATGGGTATTTGTACAAACCGCATGTATATGAAGCATTGTATCAAGCAGATCACCTTGATTAAGCAAAATGCCGCCGAAGGCGAGAATCCTGAAGCGACTTTGCAGACAAAGGGAGGCGTCAACACGGCTCTTGCGGTGTCTCTGCTCGTCGCTTATCTCATCATCCTCTATCTGCCGAATTTTATCACAGGCTTTATGTAAAAATACAGAAATCTAACAGAAAGGCACTGAATTAACATGACAAAAATCAGAAAAGCAGTCATCCCCGCCGCGGGATTGGGAACCAGAGTTCTCCCCGCGACAAAATCTATGCCGAAGGAAATGCTTCCTATCGTAGACAAACCTGCGATCCAGTACATCGTTGAAGAAGCGGTAGCATCCGGAATTACCGATATCCTGATTATCACCAATCGCGGGAAAAGCGTTATTGAGGATCATTTTGATCTTTCATTAGGACTTGAGGATACCCTTAGACGAGCGGGAAAAAACGAGCAGCTCGACGCGATCAAGGACATCCACAATCTGGCAAACATCCACTATATCCGTCAGATCACAACAAAAGGTCTGGGTCACGCTGTTTCCCGTGCCCGTACCTTTGTCGGCGATGAACCCTTTGTCGTCATGTACGGCGACGACGTTATCATCGGCGATGTCCCGGCGACCAAGGAACTGATCGACGCATACGGTACCTTCGGAAAAGGCGTGCTTGGTGTAAAGCCTGTTTCTGAGGAAGCAATCAAGAAATACAGCTCTCTTAAATTAGAGTCTATCAACGACACGGTTTTCAAATGTACCGATATGATCGAAAAGCCCCAAAGGAAAGAGGATATTTTCTCGCTGTATTCGATCCTTGGACGCTGTGTACTGCCTCCCGAGATCTTCGATATCCTCGACCATACCGCTCCCGGAGCGGGCGGAGAAATCCAGCTGACCGATGCGATGGCGGAGCTTGCGCGCACCTGCGGCATGACGGCGGTAGAGTTCAGCTCCAAGCGCTATGATATGGGTAACAAGTTCGGCATCCTTCAGGCAAATATTGAAGTCGGTATCAAACATCCCGAAACCGGCGAACAGCTACGCGAATACATCAAGGAACTGGCAAAAACACTATAAAAATTAAGGGCAACGATGGTTGCCCTTTTTGCAGGAGGTCAATATGAAAGCGGTAATTACGGTGCTCGGCAAAGACAGCGTCGGCATACTCAGCAAGGTTTCAACTGCTTGCGCCCGGGTTGGAGTCAATATCATCGAAGTGACTCAGAGCGTTTTGCAAGATATGTTTGCGATGATTATGCTGGCGGATATCGGTTCAGCGAATGTCGCGTTCGATCAGCTGGTAAAGAATCTTGAGCAGGTCGGTGAGGATAACAACCTCAAAATCCATGTAATGCATGAAGATATCTTCAACAGCATGCACAAGATCTGAGGTTGCCTATGCTTGAAACTAAAGATATATTAGAAACGATCAATATGATCGACAACGAGAACCTTGACGTGAGAACGATCACGATGGGTATCTCGCTGATCGACTGTATTGACAGCAACATTGATAAGGCGTGCGACAAGATCTATGACAAAATCTGTTTGTACGCAAAGGATTTGGTTAAAACCGGTGAGGATATCACGCGCGAATACGGTATCCCGATCATTAACAAGCGAATTTCGGTCACCCCTATCTCCATCATAGCAGGCGTATGTCAGACGCAGAAAATTCTGAAATTCGCTCAGGCATTGGATCGCGCGGCAGATACGCTGGGCGTCAACTTTATCGGCGGCTATTCCGCTTTGGTGGAAAAAGGCTTTGCGGCAGGCGACTACGCGCTGATCGAAAGTATCCCCGAAGCGTTGTCCGTGACCGAAAAGGTTTGTTCTTCCGTCAATATCGGCTCGACAAAAGCCGGTATCAATATGGACGCGGTACGCATGATGGGCAAAGCAGTCGTTGATACCGCTAAGCTCACCGCTGATCGCAACTGTATCGGAGCGGCTAAGCTCGTCACATTTTGTAACGCGGTACAGGATAATCCGTTTATGGCTGGCGCGTTCCACGGGGTGGGAGAAGCTGACTGCGTCATTAACGTCGGCGTATCGGGACCGGGTGTTGTCAGAGCGGCTCTCGAAAAGGCTGATTGTCAGAACATCACCGAGGTTGCCGATCTGGTGAAAAAAACTGCTTTTAAAATAACGAGAATGGGCCAGCTGGTCGCACAGCAGGCGTCACAGAGATTATCTGTACCCTTCGGCATTGTTGATCTCTCTCTCGCCCCTACCCCGGCTGTCGGCGATTCTGTCGCGCACATTTTGGAAGAAATGGGTCTCGAGGTTTGCGGCTGTCACGGCACAACCGCCGCGCTGGCGTTGCTGAATGACGCGGTCAAGAAAGGCGGCGTGATGGCTTCATCCCATGTAGGCGGTCTGTCCGGCGCGTTTATCCCGGTGTCGGAAGATCAAGGCATGATTAACGCCGTCAAACAAGGCGCTCTCGATATCACAAAGCTGGAAGCGATGACGGCTGTCTGTTCCGTAGGACTGGATATGCTGGTCATCCCGGGCGACGTTACACCGGAAACCGTCTCCGCGATCATCGCGGATGAGGCGGCGATCGGCATGGTCAATTCTAAAACGACCGCGGTACGCGTGATTCCGGCAATAGGACGTGAAGCAGGCGATGAGCTGGATTTCGGCGGTCTGCTGGGTAAAGGCCCTGTCATGCCGCTGAGGCAAGGCAACGCTGACAAGTTTATTCATTTAGGCGGTAGACTCCCCGCTCCCCTGCAATCTTTGAAAAATTGAAATACTATCACAAAACGGACAGCGGCAACAGGCTCTGTCCGTTTTATCTAGTTCTAAAAAAAGTAACATTGGTTCCAACAAGACTATATGGTGAACCATCGGATCGTGTAAGATAACGGTAACATCCTACCGCGTCTTCGGATCATCATCACTGACAGCAAGCTGCATCTGCGCTCTAAAAACGCCATCCCATGGCGTTTTTGCATGCGGTTCTTCGCACGGCTTGAACCTTCGCACAGTCACCTTCGAATCTCCGCTGTGTCACTTTTTTATATAGTTAAAAGACGGAAACACCTTACGGTATCTCCGTCTTTGATTCTGTATGGTGACCCATCGGAGATTCGAACTCCGGACACCTTGATTAAAAGTCAAGTGCTCTGCCAACTGAGCTAATGAGTCATGTGGGGTGGGATACCGGATT
>CACWTM010000088.1:0-8870 GCA_902763855.1 uncultured Ruminococcus sp.
CATGGAAATCGCAAACCGCATTTATACGCGCCACAAGGTCCTCACAGACTTCTTTAAGAAGCTCGGCGTCGATGAAGCAACTGCGCGCGAAGACGCCTGCAAAGTCGAACACGATCTCTCCGAAGAGACTTTCCACGCCCTGCGCACGCACATCGAAGAGATGCGTTAAGTTTTTTAAAAGCTCTTGACAGACAATTTATATTTGATACAATGTAATTGTAAAAAATAGTTATGACTGTTTTCTGTCTATGTCAGGAGGAAAAACATGAGCGTATATGCATATTCCGTAACAAATCCGAAGGGTGAGGAGATCTCTCTCAGCAGCTACGAAGGCAAGGTCATGCTGATCGTCAACACAGCGACCGGCTGCGGCTTCACGCCCCAGTACAAAGAGCTTGAAGCGATGTATGAAAAGTACCACGAGAAAGGCTTTGAGATCATCGACATCCCCTGCAACCAGTTTGCCGGCCAGACGCCCGGCACGGACGACGAAATCCACGAATTCTGCACACTGAAGTACAATACGCAGTTCCCGCAGATGAAGAAATCCGAAGTCAACGGCGAGGGCGCGCTCCCGCTCTATGTTTACCTGAAGAGTCAGAAAGGCTTTGAGGGATTCGGAAAAGGACCGAAGGCGCTGGCCATGAGCGCACTTCTTAAGACGATCGATAAGGACTACAAAAACAATCCCGATATCAAGTGGAACTTTACAAAGTTCCTGGTCGACAGAAAAGGAGAAGTTGTCGCGCGCTTTGAGCCGACCGCTGATATGAAGGACGTGGAAAAGGCTGTCGCGGAGCTGATCTGACCGACTTTTTCTTGAATACCAGAAGCAAAGAAGGCTTCCCGGATACGCTTGGTATCGGGAAGCCTTTTTGGCTTGTATCATACTAAGTATCAATGGCCGTGAGGTACGCGGCTGAGTAATTCTTTTTCATAGGAACGGTCGGCGATTGCAAGGCGGATGAAGATGACAAGCAGGATAATCGCGCTGCCCCAGATGGAGTGATAGCCGAACAGCGTACAGCATACGGCGCCGATCACCGCGCCTAAGGCGAAGAACAGAATCAGCAGTCCGTGGGTGAACAGCCGTGTCGCGGATTCGCTTTCGCGGTGGCGAAGATATTTCGCAAGGTGGGAGCCGACCTGACGAATGTGGTTGGTGACGAAGGTGGTTGCCGCGGGGATTCCTTTGACCTGACGGAAGGTGTTGAACTGCATGGAGCAGATGAAGTTCAGCGCGACCTGGCAGATCTGGTCAGGCGCGTTCTTTGGCAGGAAGCCCAGCGCGATGATGACAAGGATCTCGATACCGATCAGGATAGTGTCCCATCGCAGCAGCCGAAAACGCTTGACGGTCTTGCCCAGCAGCTCTGAGACGAACGCGCCGAGAAAATAAGCGCCGATGGGGATCAGCAGATAGAGCGCGTCCGTCCACCGCTGTTGTCCCAGCGCAATCGCGAAAAGGACGACGTTGGCGGTTTGGGCGTTGCAGAATACGCCGCCGCGCAAAATAAAGGTGTAGGCGCCGAACCATCCCGCCGCCGTAATCAGCAGGAAATAGACCCAGCGCTGTTCACATTCCAGATATTCTCTTTCAGCTTCGCGGTTTTGCAAGAAAAACGCTCCTTTATGTTTTCTGCCGTCTATTATAGCAGAACAGGAGGAATTTGTAAATGAAAATCCCCTGCGCGAGCAGGGGATAGAGCGGCGGGGTTCAGAGACCTTTGTGAATCAGGCGCGAGAGGGGTTTGTAAATGATCGCGACGATGACGGATACGATGACGCCTTTGATGAGATTGAACGGCAGTACGCAGAACAGGCAGAAGGTGAAGGTGTCCTTGACCCACGGAATGATCGCTTTGCCAGCCTCGACGATCTGCTCGATCGGCATGAACTTGGCGTACATTGGGATCATAACATAAGTGTTCAAAAATACGCCCACAACTGCCATCGCAACGGTAGAGATTGCCATGCCGATGACGGCATGCTTCTTGGTTTTGTGACGCTTGTAGATGATGCCGGCGGGGACGACCATCGCGACGCCGATCACAAAGTTTGCGATCTCGCCGACAAAGCCGGTGGAGGTGCCCTTGAGGATCAGCTTGACGAGAATTTTGATAAGCTCAATCACGATACCTTGAATAGGTCCGAAGGCGAAGGTGCCGATCATGACGGGAACTTCGGACAGGTCGATCTTGTAGAACGACGGCGCGATGAAGCCCAGCGGAATTTCGATCAGCATCAGCAGTCCCGCCATCGCGCCCAGCATGGCGGTGGTGGTGAGCATACGCAGACGGTAAGAACTTGTTTTTGTTGCGGTTGACATGGTGACTCCTTTGCACGGTGTGCAAGACATGATTGGAATTTAGGATGAAAAAACTCCGCAGGTTTCGGGTACCTACGGAGCAGTTCATTCTATCACATCTTCTCTCATCCGGACTGATATCGAAATCTCGATAATTACCGTCGGTTACGGAATTACACCGTATCATGCGCCTGTGACAGCGCTCGCAGACTATACTGCCGGTCGGGAATCTCACCCTACCCCGAAGATTATTCTGTTAGTTAGTTTTGCCTAACAATAGTATATTAGCACGTTATCGCTGATGTGTCAATAGAATTGCAAAATAAAAGCGGACGCATGGCGCGTCCGCTGAGAGATTAAGTGTGTTTGATCCATATATCAATGGTATAGGGGGTGTCCATGCCGGCGAGATGGCGGGCGATGAGCGTCGCGTCAGCGATCTCCAACAGTCCGTTGCCGTCGGCGTCGCCGCGCATCAGGTCGATAGCCTCGGGAACATCAAACCGCGCGTTGGCGCGCTGGATCATCGTGACGTCGGTCAACTCGACCTCGCCGTTGTTGTCGGCGTCGCCGAGGATGAACGGATCGTCATACTCGCAGATGAAGAAGGAGTTATAGTAGCCGTAGTAGGAGCGGCGGTAGTCGGAACCGATACATTTGTCCCAGCTGCCGGCATAGCCGTAGCTGCCGTAGTTCATCGGATAGAGCAGCGCGTAATGCTCGCCGGTATCTACAGCGGCATAGTTGTCGTCATACCACTCGGTAAAGGTGACGTCGGAGCCGTCTACCCACTGCCACTCGCCGTCGGTTTCGTCATAGTACAGACCGAGCCAGCAGTAGCCCTGGCGGTCGCGGATCAGCTCGTAAGCCATGCGGTTTTCATCACGGCTGTCAATCGTAATCAGGTGGCCTCCGAGAGAATTGCAGAAGCGTTCTGCATCCTCCCAGCCCATGATATTGTCGTACACCTCATAGATGTGTCCCTCGCGGCGGATGGTCTTGATGGGAGTGTAGGAGGTATCTTTGACCCAGTGGGCGTACAGGCGGAGCCTACTTTCGTAGATCACGGTATCTTCCGAAAACCTCTCGCCGCCCTCTGCCGCTGTGAACCAGCCAAGGAAGGTGTAGCCCTCACGCGCCGGGGTCGGCATATCGGTCAGCGAGGTACCGCGCTCGATAACCTGTTCGGGAGCCGCCCAAGCGCCGCTCTCGGGGACGACGTTGGACGTCCAATCGTCGGCCAGGGAGAGGGAGTTGAGATAGAAGGTGCCTGCGCGGTCAAAGTAGGGGTGGATCGCCGTACCGTAAAAGGCGGTTTTGGGTAGCTCGACATAGTAGACCTGCCAATCGGTGGTGAGGGTCACGCTTTCGTAATTGCTGCTGTAGCCCCAGCGGAAATACATCTTTGCGCCGTTGACGCTTGACTTTGCGTAGAAGCGCAGCTCCATCTCTTTGTTGTCGCCCATCGGCGCGCACTGGCTGTAGCCGTCGCCGTAGCCGATGTTGGTCGTGGTCTTGAAGGCGAGGTCGGAGCCGGAGGAGCCGGCTTTCTTGGCGGTGATCTTTAAGGAATTCGCGTTGTTCAGACGCTCGTAGGGGTCGACCGATAACGAATAAGTCGAGCTGTCGCGAGAGAATATATACTCTGAATAGTTTGAACCCAAATCCGAGCCAAGCAAATAGTTGTAGCCGCTGTAGTTCGCGGCGTACTCGATGGTCGCTTCGTCGGGTACCCACTGGGCATAAAAGGTGAGGGTGGTATCGTAATAGATATCCTCCATCCACGCGGCGCTCATTCGGTAGGACTCGCCGGGATAGTAGACGCTGTAGGTGTAGTTGTTGTTATAGATATCGCTCTGCGACTGCCAGCCGGTGCCGCCGGAGGTGAACCACTTGTTGTCGGTGGAGCGTTTGACGGTGTAACCCGCAAAGCTGTAGCCGTCGCGCGTAAAGTCGTTTTGGCGGATGGTGAAGGCGTCGTTGGTGGCGACTCTGTCGGTTTTGCCGGAACCGGAAGCGCCGTTTGCGTTGTACGTGACGACGTTGCTCGGCGTCCACTGAGCATAGAAGGTAAGGGTGGTGGAGTAGGTGAGATCAGTGATCCACGCGGTGCTCATGCGGTAGGACTCGTCGGGGTAGTAGATGCTGTAGTTGTAGCCGTATTTTTCGATATTGCTCTCGGACTGCCAGCCGTTGCCGCCGGAGGTGAACCACTTGCCGTCGGATGAGCGCTGGACGGTGTAGCCCGTGAAGGTGTAGCCAAAGCGCGTGAAGCCGTTCTCCTGCAGGGTGAAGCTGCCGTTGGGAGCGACGCTCTGGCTCGACATGCTGCCGCTGCCGCCGTTAGAGTTGTAGGCAACGTGGTGGGTGACGACGTCGCCTGTCAGATCGTTTCCGGGCAGGTGCAGACGATAGGAGAATCGTCTTGCCATCTCATACCAGGAGTAGTAGCCGTCCCAGCGAACCTGGTTGTATACGCCGGTGCCGTTGCCGTCGGTGTAGTAGACGCCGCTGTCGGTGACCTTGGTGATGAAGATGGAGTGGGATTCGCCGTCGATGCGTACCCAGTCTCCCGCGGTGATGCCGTAGACGTCATAGTATTTGTAGCTCATCATGCCGTCGGCGTAGAAGCGCACGCCGAACACTTCGTAGAGCATCTGCGCGGCGTATGCCCAGCATGTCCATGCCTTAGCGGAGCCGCCCTCGTAGTAGACGCCCTCCCAGATAGAGCCGTCGGGATACTTGGAGCGCAGGGAGCTGAGCTTGCTCTGGAAGGTCGCCTCGCTGACAAGGCTCCAGCCGGTCTCGGTCAAATCTTCTTCGGCGCCGGTATCGGCAAGCTCCTCTTCGGCGCCTGTATCGGCGATCTCTTCTTGTGCCGCTGTGTCGGTGATCTCGGCTTGTGCCGCCGTATCGGCGGCGTCACGCTCTGCCGCGGCCGCCGTGAAGCTCAGAGAGCTGAATACCAGCACGGAGCACAGTAAAAATATCAATGCTTTTTTTGCTTTTTTCATAATCATTCCTGTAATACTCAAATTCAGTTTCAGACTATTTTAAGTCATATTGTCGGATGATAAAATTATAGCAAATTATCCCTTTTCTGTCTACGGACATTTAGTGAATAAAAATCGACCAAAATATGAACAGAATCATCAAAATAGACGAATCTGCGAGTTCTTTGTCGAAACGGAGAATTTTCGTTAATCCTTAAAATCCCAGATGCGGATGCCGAGTTCGTCGATATACTTTCTGCTGATATTGCCGCTTGCGGGGGTGAGGACGATCTCGCCCGTAAGCCCGATGACCGCGGAGAGCAGATGTCCGGAGAGGGTACGCTTTTCGCCGTTTTCCTCATAGGCGAACACGGCGTGCGCATGCAGATAGGGTTTGTCCTCATACTCGGTGACGTTGCCGTCGAGGGAGATCAGCTCCAGCATACCGTTGACGGTGGTTTCGTTATAGGCGCGCTTTGCCATATCAAATACGCCGACGGTCGCGGTTTCGCATCCGCCGATGCCCTGCACCTGTGCAACCGTGATCTGTTCTTTCGCGCATACGGCGATCAGGGACGCGGTGATCTCATCGTCTTTGTCGAGGCGAACGTAAATTTTGTCGTCAAATTTTCTGTAATCCATCGAATCACTCCTTTTTTCACCATTATATATGCTTTGCTCCGCTTTGTCAAAAATATTGACTAGCGGGAAAGGAGGTGGTATACTTTTGATAAAATCCGACACGAAAGGATATGGGGTATATGATACAGGTACGTTATTTCAGCGGTTATATCCGCAACTGGAAAAAGCTCTGTGCAGAGCTTAATATCGCGCTGCCGCTGAGCCGGGAGGAACGTGAAAACGCGGTATTGTGCCGCGGCTTTGAAAAATGGGGCGCTGAGCTCCCCGAGCACCTGTGCGGTGCGTTCGCGATCGCGTTGTGGAACGATGAAGAGCAGAAGCTCTATGTGTTCCGCGATCAGGTCGGTCAGAAGCAGATGTTCTATGCCGTTGTCGACGGGGAACTGCTCTGCTCGGGCGATATCGACGCGATCGTGTCGGACGAGCGTTTTGAAAAGAAGCTGAATATGCGGATGCTCCAGCAGTACCTGTTCTACGGCTATCCGATCGGCGAAGAGACCTTTTATGAAGGCGTGTACAAGCTTAAGCCCGGCCACTATCTTGTTTGGGACGGAGAAAAGGTTGAGCTGACCTGCTACTTCAAGCCGCTGTTTGCTCCTGACAGAAGCAAAACTCCCGAGCAGTTTGCGCAGGAGATACGCGATGTGGTTGCCGAGATCTTTGCCGAAGAACGCGATGACGACGAGCTGTCGTACAAGGAATCATTTCTCTCGGGCGGTGTGGATTCGTCCTATCTTTTGGCTGCGGGCGACGCTGTCTGTGCCAATACCGTCGGCTATGAGGAAGCCGCGTTCAGCGAGGCGCATCTCGCTGAGGAAACCGCCAAGTATCTTAACAAGGGCTTCCGCGTGAAGATGATTAGCCCGCAGGAGTTTTTCGACCGCGTTCCCACCGTGATGGACAAGATGGGCCAACCGCTGGGCGACGCTTCCGCCGTTGCGTTTTCGCTGGGTTGTCAGGCGGTTAGGGAGCACGCAAAGGTTGTGTACTCGGGCGAGGGTATCGACGAGTTCTTCGGCGGTTATAATGCGCACAAACGTGAGCTGCCCTCCGACTGGGTCTATCTGACCTGCTCGCATATCATGTCCGAGGCGGTCGTGCGCTCGCTGATGAAGGACTATGACGCCTCCGTCAAAGCCGCCGATCCGCTCATGAAAATGTGGGATGAGGTACAGGGTCAGGACGCGCTGGCACAGAAGCTGACGATTGACATCTCGTTCTGGCTGGAGGGCGATATCTACCTCAATACCGACCGTACCTCTACCGCGTGCGACGTCGAGCTGCACACGCCGTTCTCCGATATCCGACTGTTCAAGGTCGCGAGCAGGATCCCTGCTGAGTACCAGTTTGAGGGTGAGCAGAACAAGATCGTGTTCCGTATGGCGGCGTCGGAAAAGCTGCCGCACGAAGCCGCTTTCCGCAAAAAGGTCGGCTTCCCCGTACCTGTCCGTCAGTGGCTCGCGGACGAGCGCTACAATAAACCGGTCGAGGAAAAGCTCTTCGGCGAAAGTTCAAAGAAGTTCTTCGATCAGGATGAGATGAAGGATATGTGGGAGCGTTTCATCGGCGGCGAAGCGCTGTTGTGGAACCGCGTCTACGCGATCTACGCCTTCCTGCTCTGGTATGATCTGAAGTTTTGATATTGAAATAATCATGCGCCTTTGACGGTCAAACGTCAGAGGCGCTTTTATCTATGGACGATACTGTTGTCTTAAGACTTATTTTTAAAGTAATCCTCTTTCAATATTGCGTATCGTGCAAGATCGCAAATTCCTTGATTGTTTTTACCGGCTTGACGCGACGTCCCCTCATATCGGAGTCCGCATTTCTTCATGACGTCGCCCGAGTGAGGATTTCGTGGATCGTGCGTAGCGGTAATACGATTGACGCCGACTTCCTCAAATAGGAATTGAATAACGCGCTGAAACGCTTCGGTCATGATACCCAAGCGCCACCAAGCTGTGCCTAAACAATAACCGATCTCGGCTTCTTCAATGTCTTCTCTGAGATTCACTACATCTATCGCACCGATCGGCTCGCCCGATTCTTTCAACACAATCTTCCAACCATAAAAATCGGGTTTGTTTTGATTGTCAAGCAAGTATTGATGATAGGTATCTTTTAATTGTTCCGCGCTTTCATACGGAGTCCAAGTCAAATATCTTGTTACGCGCTCATCGTTAGCCCAGTTCCTGAACATCGGTTCATAATCGGATTCGAGCGTTTTTCGCAGGATTAATCGCTGTGTTTCGAGGGTGAGCGTTCCAAGGTGTTTCATATCATCAATCCTTTTCGTAGAATACGATCGTCATTTTATCGTTGATTTGCTCGGCTTTACCGGTTTGGTGATAGCCGAGTTTTTCGTAAAGATAGCGGTTGCCTTTTTGTGCCTCACATCCATTGTATAAACGCTGTTTTATCGGTACAGTTATAGCCGGCTCTTTTATAGAAATTGAGGGTTCTTTCACTTTTTGACCCTGTGAGTAACATCATCTTATAGCAGTCAGCCTTGAGCGCCAAATCTTTCGCGTAATTCAAACAGGCGGTCGCGTAACCCTTTCCTCTGTAGTCGGCATGGGTGACGACGTTTTCGATAAAAGCGTATGGACGGATGTTTCTTGTCAGGTTGGGGATTATCACACAAACGCAGGACGAGACGAGCTTTCCGTCTGCCTCGCAGACGATGATATGATGACTTTTGTCGTTGCAAATCGCCGCCCAAGTGTTTTGCAAATGCTCGCTGTCCTCAGGCAAACCAAGCTCATGCAGATGCGTATATAGTTCAAGCAACTCGCTTAATTCATTCTTTTTGATTTCTCTGATTCGCATTTTATTTAAAACAGTCATTGCGAGGGGCGCAAAGGAAAAGGTAGAGATTGCCACGTCGGAACCATGTTCCTCCTCGCAATGACAATCTGAAATGCGCC
>CACWTM010000088.1:8889-11903 GCA_902763855.1 uncultured Ruminococcus sp.
AGGGAAGGATTTATCCTTTTAGGCTAATACCCCGCCCGAGCATAGCGAGGGTAAAGTGTCCGGCGGACACTTTAGTGCTTGCACCGGGGAAGTTTATTCGTCCTTGACTGTTTTTGGATATTGTAATAATGTTATCATAAAACCGGACGGCTTGCAATAAAAAGATTGCATCAGATCAACCTGTGATGACGGATGGTATGTAATGCTTCCTTTGGTGAAGGAAGCGTTTATTGTATGGACGATTTCTATCATCCTATCCCAGCGCGACGTCAAGGGACATCATCACGGTAAAGCCTGCGGCGAAAAACAGTACGCCGATGTCTGAATGCCTGCCCTGTGACATCTCGGGGATCAGCTCCTCGACCACGACGTAGATCATCGCACCTGCCGCAAAGGACAGCAGGTAGGGCAGGGCAGGGACGATCATCGCGGCGAAAATCACCGTCAGCACGCCGAAGATCGGCTCAACCACGCCCGACAGCACGCCGCAGAGGAAGGCTTTCGGCTTTTTTTGACCCTGCGCGTGAAGCGGCATAGAGATGATCGCGCCCTCGGGAAAGTTCTGGATGGCGATACCGAGCGCCAGCGCCATCGCGCCGCCTGCGGTGATATCGGGAGAGCCGGAGAGAAGTCCCGCGTAGACCGCGCCGACCGCCATGCCCTCGGGAATATTGTGGAGCGTGACCGCCAGCACCATCATAGTAGTGCGCTTGAGGGAGCTTTTCGGCCCCTCTGCTTCGGAGAATCCCCGATGGAGGTGAGGGATGATTTTGTCAAGCAATAATAAAAACAGTACGCCCAGCCAGAAGCCGATCAGCGAGGGCAGAAAAGAGAATTGCCCCATCGCCTGAGACTGTTCGATCGCGGGAATGAGCAGGCTCCAAACAGACGCCGCGACCATCACGCCCGCCGCAAAGCCTGTTAAGGCGCGGGAGACGTTTTCGCGCAGCGCGCGCTTCATGATGAATACGGCAGCCGCTCCCAGCGACGTGCCGATGAACGGTATCATCAGTCCGTAGAATACATCTATAACCATATGCACGATCCTTATCCGTTGTTTGATAAACAGGGCGGCTAGGTACAGCCCTTGTTGTTATCGTATGCGAAAGGATCGTAATGGTGAAAACAAGAAAACAGCAGGAGTTATAGGGACTCCTGCTGTTGGTGTTTAATCGGGATTGACGGGTTCGGTCGGATCGGTCGGTACGATGTACTCGATCCTCTCGCCCGATGATTTGTATTCGCTGATGATGTTGCCGCGCGGTCCGACACAGCGGACAGCATAGCTGTAGTGCCAGCCGGGGGTGACGTCGGTATCGGTAACCGAGGTCGTATCGGTCAGCGTGAGCGGTTTCCAGACGTCGCCCGCGCCGAGGTAGTAGGTTTGATACTGCGGCACGTCTTCGACCGCGTTCCAGCTGATGCGGATGCCGTCGGCGGCGCTTTCGAGCGTCAGCGTTTCGGGAGCGTTGACGCCGGTGTAGGTATAAGCCCAGCCGTTCTTGTTGTAGTCGCTGGTAAAGCTGCCCTTGGCGTTGACACAGCGGACGGTATAGATGTACTCGGTATTCAAGGCGACGACATCGTCGACACAGCTTGTGCCGGACGTTTCGGCAAAGCGCGTCCAGCCGCCTTTGGCGTTCTTGTAATAGACGCGGTATTTGGTTGCGCCCTCGACAGCGTTCCAGCTCAGATGTACGCCGTCTGCTTTGGAGGTCAGCTCGGTGATCTCGGGGGTGGCTACGCCGTCAAAGGTCGTTTTCCATCCGTTCTTGTTATAGTCGCTGATGAAGTAGCCTTTGCTGTTGACACAGCGGACGGTGTAGGTGTAGCTGTTGCCGGCGGTGACGACGTCGTCAAGGTATTCGGTGTCTGCCGTCTCGGCGATTCTTGCCCAGCTTCCGTCAGCTTTCAGACAGTAGACGCGGTATTTTGCCGCGCCATCGACGGTGTTCCAGTTGAGTCGGACGCCGTCCGGCTCGCTTTTCAGCGTTTCGATCTGAGGAGTATCGACGCCGGTGTAGGTGTATTTCCAACCGGTTTTATTGTAGTCGCTGATAAAGTCGCCTTCTTTGTCGACACAGCGCACGGTGTAGGTGTAGGAACCGCCCTTTGTGATTGCCTCATCCAGATAGGAGACGTCGGATGTTTCAGCCATGCGCGTCCAGCCGCCGGAGCTGTTCTTGAAGTAGACGCGGTATTTTTCGACGCCTTCTACGGGCTTCCAGGTGATGTTCACGCCTTGCGGGGTGCTGGAAAGCTCGGTGATCTCGGGGGTAGCGGCTTTGGTGTAGGTATGTGTCCAGCCGGTTTTGTTGTGTTCGCTGATAAAGTTGCCGTACTTATCGACACAGCGTACGGTATAGGTATATGTTTTTCCTGAGCGGACGTCGTCGTCAAGGTAGGTGGTGGAGGCGGTCTCTGCCATCCTCGTCCAGCCGCCGGTATTGTTGCGGTAGTAGACGCGGTATTTGTATGCGCCCTTGACCGCGCCCCATTTGATGCGGACGCCGTCCGAGATGCTCTTCATGGAGGTGATAGAGGGGGTGTCGACCTTGATCGGCGCGTAGAACCGATAGATGGGATAACCGGAGGCGGTGCGATAGCCCGAATCCTTGAACACATGGATGGTCTCGTCCTCGGAGATACCGGGCGAGTGGCTCCACTGTACCGCGTACCAAGTGTTGCGGTTGCTGACACGCTCGGCGTCGGAATTGAAGTAGCTGTGGCCGGTCCGCGGTATGCTGCCTGTCCAAAGCTCTGACGCGGAGGGCGCGCTCTGCTTGCGGTAAACGCCGTGACCGCTGCTGTTCAGCACGATGGTGCCTTCTCGTTTATCCCACGCGCTCATATCGTCGGGATGATCGAGAGCCGCCTGCGCCTTGGCTTCGCTGTCAAAGATCATGTATTTGGTGCCGAACTTGGTGCCGTAGACCTGGCCGTCCAGGGCCGCGATGGCCGCGTCCGCAGCTTCGTCATGCTCGAAGGTGACCGCCGCCTCGTCGTGGGCAATC
>CACWTM010000089.1 GCA_902763855.1 uncultured Ruminococcus sp.
TGCGAGGGGCGCAAAGGAAAAGGTAGAGATTGCCACGTCGGAACCATGTTCCTCCTCGCAATGACAATCTGAAATGCGCCCCGTGGCAATCTCAACCGAAACTCCCCACTCCTCACTTCTCACTCCTCACTAAAGAAAGAGGTACATGAAATGAACATTTACAAAATCAACGACGTCGCAGAGCTGCTCGACGGCAACACCTATCCCGGACGCGGCATCATCATCGGCAAGACTGCCGACGGCACCAAAGCCGCGACCGCTTATTTCATCATGGGCCGCAGTGCCAACAGCCGTAACCGTATCTTCACCGAGCGTGACGGCGCGGTTTACACCGAGCCCTTTGACGCGAGCAAGGTCGAGGATCCTTCGCTCATCATCTACGCGGCGATCCGCGAGTATGAAAACAACCTGATCGTCACCAACGGTGACCAGACCGACACCGTCTATGAGGGCCTGCAAAACGGCAAGTGCTTCAACCGCTCCTTACAGAGCCGCGAGTTTGAGCCCGACGCGCCGAACCTGACCCCCCGCATCAGCGGTATCCTGACCTTTGAGGACGGCGATTTCTCCTACAAGATGTCCATCCTCAAGTCCATCGACCCCGAGGGCACCGACTGCGCGCGTTACCTGTTCAGCTATCCGTCCAAGGCGGGACTGGGTCACTTCATCCACACCTACGTCTGCGACGGCAACCCGATCCCGACCTTCCAAGGCGAGCCCGAGCGCGTCGCGATCGACGACGATATCGACGCTTTCACCGACAAGCTGTGGAACGCGCTGGACGAGAACAACAAGATCTCTCTCTATGTCCGCTACATCGACCTCGAAACAGGCGACGAAGAGAACCGCCTGATTAACAAGAATCAGTAATTGATAAGGAGAACCATCATGAAAGAATTTGAGTTAAAATACGGCTGTAATCCTAATCAGAAACCCGCGAAGATTTTTATGCACGACGGTTCCGATCTGCCGATCGAGATTCTCTGCGGCAGACCCGGCTACATCAACTTCCTCGACGCGTTCAACTCCTGGCAGCTCGTCAAGGAGCTCAAAGAGGCGCTCGGCTTGCCCGCCGTTACCTCGTTCAAGCACGTCAGCCCCACCTCGGCGGCGGTCGGCGTACCGCTTTCCGACAAGCTCAAGAAGGCTTGCTTTGTCGACGATATCGAGGGTCTGGACGACAGCCCGCTTGCCTGCGCTTACGCGCGCGCCCGCGGTACCGACCGCATGTGCTCCTTCGGCGACTGGGTCGCTCTCTCTGACGTCTGCGACGTCACCACCGCCAAGATGATCGCCCGCGAGGTATCCGACGGTATCATCGCTCCCGGCTATGAGCCCGAGGCGCTGGAAATTCTCAAGGGCAAGAGAAAAGGCAACTATAACATCGTTCAGATCGACCCGAACTACACACCCGCACCCGTTGAGCACAAGCAGGTCTACGGTATCACCTTTGAGCAGGGCCGCAACAACTTTGAGATCAACAAAGCGCTTCTCGAAAATCTTGTCACCAAGAACAAAGACCTGCCCGAGAGCGCTGTCCGCGATCTGATTATCTCTCTGATTACCCTCAAGTACACCCAGTCTAACTCTGTCTGCTACGCGGTAGACGGTCAGGCGATCGGCGTCGGCGCGGGTCAGCAGAGCCGTATCCACTGCACCCGTCTCGCAGGAAGCAAGGCGGACACCTGGTTCCTCCGCCAGAGCGACAAGGTGCTGGGTCTGCCCTTCCGTGATGATATCCGCCGTCCCGACCGAGACAACGTCATCGACGGCTATATCAACAAGAACGAAGAGGACGTGACCGCCGACGGCAACTGGCAGAAGTACTTTACCGAGCAGCCCGCTCCCTTCACCGACGAGGAGCAGAGAGCCTACCTCGATACCATCGACAATGTCGCGCTGGGCTCCGACGCGTTCTTCCCGTTCAGCGACAACATCGAGCGCGCCTACAAGAGCGGCGTCAAGTACATCGCCGAGCCGGGCGGTTCCATCCGTGACGACGCTGTCATCGAGTGCTGTGACAAGTACGGCATGGTGATGGCGTTCACCGGTATGAGACTGTTCCACCACTAATCGGTGAACGGTTAATGGATAATGATGAATGGTTGTGGGAGGACTCTGTCCTCACCTGAATAAATCCAAAACGCAAAGCGTTTCCCGACACCATTCACGATTCATGATTCACCATTCACCCAAATATCTGTGTTTCTGAGGAGATATAACATGAAAATACTGGTCGTTGGCGGCGGCGGACGAGAGCACGCCATCATCAAAAAGCTGAAAGAAAATAAAGAGATCGAAAAAATCTATGCCCTGCCGGGCAACGGCGGTATCGCGGCAGACGCCGAGTGCGTGAACATCGGCGCGACCGATATCGACGGTATCGTGAAGTTCGCTGTCGAGAACAAGATCGGCTATGCCGTTGTCGCGCCCGACGACCCGCTGGTGCTGGGCTGCGTCGACGCTCTCGAAGCTAAGGGAATCCCCTGCTTCGGCCCGAGATCGGAAGCCGCGATCATCGAGGGTAGCAAGGTCTTTTCAAAGAACCTGATGAAGAAGTACGGCATCCCCACCGCGGCGTATGAGGTTTTTGACGACGCCGACAAGGCGCTTGACTACATCAAGACAGCGCCCATTCCCACCGTCATCAAGGCGGACGGCTTGGCGCTGGGCAAGGGCGTTATCATCGCGACCACCCGCGAAGAAGCGGAAGAAGCCGTCGTCTCCGTCATGAAGGACAAGAAGTTCGGCAAGAGCGGCAACAGCATCGTGGTTGAAGAGTTCCTCGAAGGCCCCGAGGTCAGCGTGCTGAGCTTCACCGACGGCAAGGTCGTCAAGCCCATGATCTCTTCGATGGATCACAAGCGCGCCGGCGACGGTGACACCGGGCTGAACACCGGCGGCATGGGTACCGTCGCACCGAACCCGTATTATACCGAAGCGGTCGCGAAGGAGTGCATGGAAAAAATCTTCCTGCCCACCATCGACGCCATGAACGCCGAGGGCAGAACCTTCAAGGGATGCTTGTACTTCGGTTTGATGATTACGAAGGACGGCCCCAAGGTCATCGAGTACAACTGCCGTTTCGGCGATCCCGAGACTCAGGTTGTCTTACCGCTCTTGAAGTCCGACCTGTTCACGATCATGAAGGCGACTACCGACGGCACGCTCGCTGATACACCTGTCGAGTTTGACGATAAAAACGCCGCCTGTGTCATCATGGCGTCTGAGGGCTATCCTGTCAGCTACGAAAAGGGCTACGAGATCACCATTCCCGAGGATATCGCGCCCTGCGTGTTTGTCGCGGGAGCCAAGAAAGAGGACGGCAAGCTCCTGACTTCCGGCGGACGCGTCTTAGGCGTGACCGCGATCGCCGATACCCTGCAGGAAGCGATCGACAGCTCCTACCGCATGGTAGAGCAGATACATTTTGATAACGCTTTTTACCGCCGCGACATCGGCGCAAGAGCGTTAAAGGCAAAGATTGAGGATTAATATGGTATATAGAGTATATGTAGAAAAACGAGAAGGCCTGCAAAACGAAGCCAAAGCCCTTCTCTCGGAGATCAACGACCTTCTGTCGATCAAGTCCCTGACCGATGTGCGCGTCATCAACCGCTACGACGCCGAGGATATCTCCGAAGAGCTGTTCAGCTATGCGGTCAAGGCGGTATTCTCCGAGCCGCAGTTGGATATCGCGACACCTGAGATAGAGATAGAAAAAGACGCACACGTCTTTGCCGTGGAGTTCCTGCCCGGTCAGTTTGACCAGCGCGCGGATTCCGCCGCCCAGTGTATCCAGATCATCTCGCAGGGCGACCGTCCGACGATCCGTTCGGCAAAGGTCTATGTCCTGTACGGCGAGCTGACCGACAGCGAGATCGCTCAGATCAAAAAATATGTCATCAACCCCGTCGAGGCGCGTGAGGCGACGCTTGAGAAGCCCGAGACCCTCGCGGTTCAGTATGAGATTCCCACCACCGTCAAGACCTTGGACGGCTTCAACGAGCTTGACCGTGATGGACTCGAAAAGTTCGTAGCGGACTACGGTCTTGCGATGGACGCGGATGATATCGCGTTTTGTCAGCAGTATTTCCGCTCGGAGCGCCGTGATCCCACCATCACCGAGATCCGCATGATCGACACCTACTGGTCGGATCACTGCCGTCACACCACCTTTTTGACCACCATCGACAGCGTGAAGTTCGAGGACGAGCTGTTACAGGCGGCGTATAACGACTATATCAAGGTGAGAGAGAACCTCGGCAGAACCAAGCCGATCTGCCTGATGGATCTTGCCACCATCGCCGTTCGTCAGCTGAAAAAGGACGGCAAGCTCGATAAACTCGACGAGAGCGAGGAGATCAACGCCTGCACCGTAAAGATTGACGTTGAGGTTGACGGCAAGACAGAGCCGTGGCTGCTGCTCTTCAAGAACGAGACCCACAACCATCCCACCGAGATCGAGCCCTTCGGCGGCGCGGCAACCTGTATCGGCGGCGCGATCCGTGATCCGCTGTCGGGACGCGCTTATGTTTACGGCGCGATGCGTGTGACCGGCGCGGCCGACCCGACCGTCCCTGTTTCCGAGACCATCGAGGGCAAGCTGCCCCAGCGCAAGATCGTCACCACCGCCGCCGCGGGCTACAGCTCCTACGGCAACCAGATTGGTCTTGCGACCGGTATTGTTGACGAGATCTACCACCCCGGCTACGCGGCAAAGCGTATGGAGATCGGCGCGGTCATCGCCGCCGCTCCCGCTGAGAACGTCCGCCGCGAGGTTCCCGCTCCCGGCGACGTCGTCATCCTTTTAGGCGGCGCGACAGGCCGTGACGGTATCGGCGGCGCGACAGGCTCCTCCAAGGCGCACAACGCCCATTCGGTCGAGACCTGCGGCGCGGAGGTGCAAAAGGGCAACGCGCCCGAGGAACGCAAGCTCCAGCGACTGTTCCGCAACAAGAAAGCTACCCGCATGATTAAGCGCTGCAACGACTTCGGCGCGGGCGGCGTATCGGTCGCCATCGGCGAGCTGGCTGACGGTCTGGATATCGACCTCAACGCCGTTCCCAAAAAGTACGAGGGCTTGGACGGCACCGAGCTTGCGATCTCCGAATCCCAGGAGCGCATGGCGGTCGTCGTAGAGCCCGAGAACGTTGACGCTTTCCTGGCGCTGGCAAGGGAAGAGAACCTCAACGCCTGCCCCGTAGCGGTCGTCAAGGCCGAGCCCCGCCTCACCATGACATGGAACGGCAGCAAGATCGTCGATATCAGCCGCGAGTTTCTCAACAGTAACGGCGCGGAAAAGCACATCGACATCACCCCTGCCGCTCCCGCGAACTACAACAAAGAAATCAACGGCGCCTTTGCCGAGAATATGCGTGCTCTCGCGTCCGATCTCAACGTCTGCTCCAAGCGCGGACTTTCCGAACGCTTCGACTCCACCATCGGCGCGGGCACGGTGCTGATGCCCTTTGGCGGCAAAAACCAGCTCACCCCGATCCAGGCGATGGTACAGAAGGTATCTGTCGAAAAACAGCACACCGATACCGTCTCCCTGATGGCATGGGGTTATAACCCGCTGATTACCGAAAAGAGCCCCTACCACGGCGCGTATCTCGCGGTGGTGGAATCGGTCAGCAAGCTGATCGCCTCCGGCGCGTCCTTTGAGGATGTATACTTAACATTCCAAGAATACTTCGAAAAGCCCGGCACGGACGGCAGGCGCTGGGGCAAGCCGCTGGCGGCGCTGCTCGGCGCGTTCAAGGCGCAGATGAACCTCGGCGTCGGCTCCATCGGCGGCAAGGACAGCATGTCCGGCAGCTTTGAAGACCTCGACGTTCCCCCGACGCTGGTTTCCTTTGCCGTCACCACCGACAAGCTGCAGAACATCATCTCGCCCGAGTTCAAGGCGGCGGGTCACAAGGTGTATCTGCTCGCGCCCGATATGGATGAAAACGGTCTGCCCGAGACCGCCGGCCTGATCGCGACCTACAACAAGGTCACCGGGCTGATGCGCGCGGGCAAGGTTTGCGCAGCCTACACCCCCACCATCGGCGGTATTGCCGAGGCGGTGATGAAGTCGGCGTTCGGCAACGGCTTCGGCTTTGACTTCAACACCGATATCCCCGTCGAGAAGCTCTTTGGCTACAGCTACGGCGCGTTCCTGCTCGAAGCGGCAGGGGAGATCGACGGCAAGTATATCGGCACCGTGACCGATAGCGGCAATTTCACCTACGGCGCGGAATCCGTCGCCGAGAGCGATATCTTAAAGATATACGAGGATAAGCTCGAGGGCGTATATTCCTGCAACATTCCCGATACCGGCGCGCCGGTTTGTGGTTTCTCCTATACCGCCGCGGATGATCGCGCCGCGTCGGCTCCGGCTGTAAAGGTCGCCAAGCCCAAGGTGCTGATCCCCGCGTTCCCCGGTACAAACTGTGAGTACGACTCCGCCAAGGCGATGGCTGACGCGGGCGCCGAGCCCGAGATCATCGTCATCAATAACCTGAACGCGGCAGGAATCCGGGAGAGCGTCGAGCGTTTCGCACGTGAGCTGAAAACCGCCCAGATGGTCTTTATCCCCGGCGGCTTCTCCGGCGGCGACGAGCCCGACGGTTCGGCAAAGTTCATCACCGCGTTCTTCCGCAACGCCGCCGTCAAGGAGGGCGTGACCGATCTGCTCGACAACCGCGGCGGTCTGATGTGCGGTATCTGCAACGGCTTCCAGGCGCTGGTCAAGCTCGGACTGGTGCCCTACGGCAAGATCATCGACACCGACGAGACCTGCCCGACCCTGACCTACAACACCATCTCGCGCCACCAGAGCAAGATCGTGCGCACCCGCGTTTGCTCCAACAAGAGCCCGTGGCTGAGCCTGACGAACGTCGGCGACGTCTACACCGTCCCGATCTCGCACGGCGAGGGCAGATTCTACGCGAGCGAGGAGTTGATCCGCAAGCTCGCCGCTAACGGCCAGATCGCGACCCAGTACGTCGATCTTTCCGGCAACGCCTCTACCGACGTGCGTTTTAACCCGAACAACTCCGCTTACGCGATCGAGGGTATCACCTCGCCCGACGGCAGAGTCTTCGGCAAGATGGGACACTCCGAACGCTGGAACGACGGACTGTACCGGAACGTTCCCGGCAACTACGATATCAGGATGTTCGAAGCGGCTGTCAAGTACTTTCGATAAATAGCCGCGCATTTTCCCGTAACATAAAAAGACCGGTGACTCTTCTGAGCCACCGGTTTTCTGTCGGTTGTGAGGATTATGCTTTATAAGAGATCGTGTTGATGTCAACGGAGCTGATCGAAGCGTCGTTCTTGTCGGCGTCGTATCTCAGGTCGATCAGCAGGTTGACGTCCGTGACGACGTCGTCCTCCTTAGAGGTTTTGGTGTAAACCAGCTCGATGATAGAGCCGTCGTTGTCAGAGGACAGGTTGATCGTGCTGTTCGGCGCGCCGAGCTTGTCGATGACGTCGGCGGGGGTCGATTTGCTGTCGAGACCGCTGTAGGTAAAGGGCAGGGAGTATTCACTGAAGGACGCGGATACCGCGCCGACGGTGACGTCGTCGATCGGGACAGCCTTGTCCGACATGGTGTCGGAGGTAGAGAGGATACAGGTCTTGTTGTCCTTTGTCAGCGTGACAGAGGTGACCTCGTTGGGCTCGACGGTCTCCTTGCCCTTGCTGATCTCAAAGCCCAGACCATCAAGATCCTTCACCGCGGTCTTGCCGATGGTGATGGTCTTGCCGTCGATCTCGATATCATTGGTGAAATCAGCGTTTTCGCTGTTCTCTTTGCTCCAGTACTTGTAGAGATAGACGCCGCCGTCTTCATCTTGTTCTGAAACGGTCATGCCCTCGGGCTTGAAGGTCGCTTCGATATAGGCGGAGGCTTTGTCGTAGCTTTCACGGATCGCGGCGATATCCGCCTTTGGAAGAATGTTCTCCTCCGAGTTGGGCGGGGGAGTGGCGCTGCAGGCGCACAGAGCGGCCGCCAGCGTCAGGATCAGGAACAGTGCGGTGAGTTTTTTCATGTAATTTACCTCCTAAAATCTGTATCATCCGCTCGACAAGCAGAAAAAAGGGGATTTGCCGTTTTCAGCAGAATCAAAAAGGGAGATACGTTTTGTACGAAGCTTTCGTACATCCGAGCGGTTCGGAATAACCTATATTATAAAGAAAAAGACAAATCGTGTCAAGAATTTGTCTTGTGGTTATTTTTTGGATCAACCACTAAATATGGTGCATTTGTATAATGTGCACAAAAATATTCCCGAAAATTCTACGAAATTTCTACGTCGGAAAATCCGCCGGATTTGTTGCTTTTACGGGGGTTCTATAGTATAATCAACCTTGCGTGACTGCACAAGATATGCGATGAAGCGGGAGGTTGCAACGCGAGAGTGTTGGTTTTTCCGTGGAGTATGTCCGATTTTAAACCGGGCGAAAGAATAGTTGAGCTTTTTATGACATTGGGGTTGCTATGTCATAACTGCGCCTGATCTGTTCCGGTTGCCGAGATTCGGCTATCGGCTTTTTTAACGGATGGGGTAGGAACACCCGGGCGGGTGTTTGAAAAGTTCAGCGCTTTCTTCGGTCACCCAAACAATATTTAGGAGGCGAAGATATGGCAGTCAAGGAAAAAATCAGGATAAGATTAAAGGGCTACGATCACC
>CACWTM010000090.1:0-8545 GCA_902763855.1 uncultured Ruminococcus sp.
CATATCACCAAGGCGTTTGGCAGCAAGGTTGTTGCCAACAAGGACGTCTCGATGGATATCCTGCGCGGAGAGATCCTCGCGCTGCTCGGCGAGAACGGCTCCGGCAAGACGACGCTGATGAACATGCTATCGGGCATTTACCATCAGGACGCGGGTCAGATTCTGGTCGACGGCGAAGAGGTGCATATCAACTCGCCGAAGGACGCTTATGCCTTAGGTATCGGCATGATCCATCAGCACTTCAAGCTCGTTGACGTCTTTTCCGCTACCGAGAACGTTGCGCTGGGTATGGACAAAAAGCAGACGGGCGGCGCAAAGGAGATCGCGAAGGCGATCACCGATATTTGCGAACGTTACGGCTTTGACGTAGACCCCAAGAAAAAGGTTTACAACATGACCGTCAGCGAAAAACAGACGCTCGAGATTGTCAAGGCGCTGTACCGCGGCGCAAACATCCTGATTTTGGATGAACCGACGGCGGTACTCACCCCGCAGGAGACGGACAAGCTCTTTGCGGTACTCCGCAACATGAAAGCTGACGGAAAAAGCATCATCATCATCACCCACAAGCTGGCGGAGGTTCTCGCGATCTCCGACCGTGTTTCGATTCTCAGAAAGGGCGAGTACATCGACACCGTTAAGACAAGTGAAGCGACCGTCCAGTCGCTGACCGATATGATGGTCGGTCAAAAGGTCGAGCTGGATATCGAACGCCCCGAGATTGAGGACAAAAAGCTTCGACTGTCGGTCAACCACCTCACCTGTCTTGATAAGTACGGCGTAACCGCGCTTGACGACGTCAGCTTTGACGCTTACGGCGGCGAAATCTTAGGCGTTGCGGGTATTTCCGGCTCCGGTCAGAAGCAGCTGCTTGAAGCGATCGCGGGCTTGCAGCATGCCGAGCACGGCTCTTCGATCGAGTATATCGAGCCCGAGAACGGTGAAACAGAACAGCTCATCGGCAAGAACGTTGCCGAGATCAAAAAAATGGGTATCGCGCTGTCGTTTGTTCCCGAGGACAGACTCGGTATGGGTCTGGTCGGCGCCATGGGCATGTCGGACAACATGATGCTGCGCTCTTATGAAAAGGGACACGGTATCTTTACCGACCGCAAAACGCCAAAAAACCTCGCGACCAAGATCAAGGACGAGCTGGAGGTCGTCACGCCCGGTATCTCTACCCCTGTCCGCAAGCTCTCCGGCGGTAACGTCCAGAAGGTGCTTGTCGGACGCGAGATCGCCTCGAATCCTACGGTGCTGATGGCGGCTTACGCGGTACGCGGGCTGGATATCAACACCTCCT
Organism: uncultured Ruminococcus sp.; assembly: GCA_902763855.1. Lineage (GTDB taxonomy): Bacteria > Bacillota > Clostridia > Oscillospirales > Acutalibacteraceae > Ruminococcoides. Next base: position 1,304 of record CACWTM010000090.1, read on the forward strand.
ATACCATCTACCGCCTCCTCAATGAACAGAAAAAGAAAGGCGTCGCCGTCATCTATGTCGGCGAAGACCTCGACGTACTGCTCGCGCTGTGCGACCGCATCGCGGTGCTGTGCGGCGGCAAGCTCAACGGCATTGTGGACGGAAGAACCGCCACCAAAGAAGAGGTCGGTCTCTTGATGACGAATCTCAGAGAAAACGGAGAGGAGGGGCAGATATCATGACAACCATGACAACAACGAAGGATGCAAGCTCCCGTGAGAAGCTGTTCCATATTGTCAAGCGCACCGATCTGCCTGTGTGGAAAAGCTGGCTGATCCGTCTTGCGGCGATCGTCGGCTCGCTGATTATCTGCGCGATCATTATCATCGCGGTGACAGGCGATAACCCGATCCAGGTTTACGCCACCATGTTCAAGGGCGCTGTCGGTTCTACCAGACGTATTTGGGTGCTGCTGCAGGAGATCGCGATGCTCCTGTGCGTTGCGCTTGCCGTAACCCCCGCCTTTAAGATGCGCTTTTGGAACATCGGCGCCGAGGGTCAGGTGCTGATCGGCGGCTTGGGCGCGACCGCGATCATGCTCAAGTGCGGCAATCTTCCCGCTCCCGTGGTGCTGATCCTCGTTATTGTGACCAGTATCGTCTGCGGCGCGATCTGGGGCGTCATCCCCGCGATCTTCAAGGCGTTCTGGAACACCAACGAGACCCTCTTTACCCTGATGATGAACTACATCGCGATCCAGATCGTCAGCTACTTTACCTATATCTGGTCGTCCAACAAGGGCAACAACGTTATCAATACCATCAATGTCGATACCCGCGCGGGCTGGTTCAACCTGCCCCAGTCGGTTGACAAGTACGGTTATCTTTTAAACATCCTGCTCGTCGCGGTGCTGACGGTGCTGATGTACTTCTATCTCAACCGCTCCAAACAGGGTTATGAGATCGCTGTTGTCGGCGAGAGCATCAATACCGCTAAGTACGCGGGCATCAACGTCAGGAAGGTCATCATCCGCACCATGCTGATCTCCGGCGCGCTCTGCGGCGTTGCGGGTATGCTGCTGGTTTCGGGTACCGACCATACCATCACACCCTCGACCGCCGGCGGCAGAGGCTTTACCGCGATCATGGTATCGTGGCTTGCCAAGTTCAATCCGCTGTTTATGGTGCTGACCTCGTTTTTGCTGATCTTTATGCAGCGCGGCGCGATCGAGATTTCTACCGTGTTCGGTCTCAACACCTCGTTCTCGGATATCATCACCGGTATCATCATCTTCTTCATCATCGGTTCCGAGTTCTTTATTAACTACAGTATCAAGAGAACACACGCAAAGGAGGCTCAGGCGAAATGATCGTATCGTTTATCCATCGCGCGGTCATGCAGGGAATCCCTCTGCTGTACGGCGCTACCGGTGAGATCATCACCGAAAAAAGCGGCAACCTGAACCTGGGTATTCCCGGCGTGATGTACGTCGGCGGTATCTCCGGTGTTATCGGCGCGTTCCTGTATGAAAACTCCCTTGCCGATAAGAGCATGGCGAATCCTTTCCTTGCGATCATGATTCCCCTGCTCTGCTCCCTGCTGGGATCACTAATCATGGGTCTGATTTACTCCTTCCTTACCACGACCCTTAGAGCCAACCAGAACGTTACCGGTCTTGCGATCACCACCTTCGGCGTGGGTCTGGGCAACTTCTTCGGCGGCTCGCTGATTAAGATCATCGGCGCTGACGTGCCGTCTATCAGCCTTTCCACCACCTCAAAGTATTTTTCCGCGACTCTGCCGTTTGCCGAAAACCTCGGCTGGTTCGGCGAGATCTTCCTCTCCTACGGCTTCCTCGCGTACCTCGCGATCATCATCGCGATCGTGTCCTCGATCTTCCTCAAGAGGACGCGCGCGGGTCTGAACCTCCGCGCTGTCGGCGAGAACCCGGCTACCGCGGACGCGGCGGGAGTCAACGTTACCAAGTACAAGTATGTCTCCACCTGCGTGGGCAGTATGATCGCGGGTCTGGGCGGCCTTTACTACGTTATGGACTACGTCAGCGGCGTTTGGTCGAACGACGGCTTCGGCGACAGAGGCTGGCTCGCTATCGCGCTGGTCATCTTCACCGTATGGAAACCGAACTTCGCCATCATCGGTTCAATCCTCTTCGGCGGTCTGTATATTGTCCACAATTACCTCAACCAGTTCTTCCCCTTTATCCCTGTTGATATGAGCACCCAGGAGCTCATCAAGATGGCTCCTTACGTTGTCACCGTGCTGGTGCTGATCTTCAACTCCATGCGCAACAAGCGTGAGAGCCAACCGCCCGAGGCGCTCGGCTTATCATATTTCCGAGAAGATCGATAGTATTATATAAAACAGAACGGACAGGTTTTGGTAACCTGTCCGTTTATTTTTTATCAGATGTGATAGGGTGGCTCCGTCAATTCCTTTGTATGCGGCGGTTCCGCACCGCCCGCGGCACACCATCCCGATTTGAACGCCGCGCGGGTGAGGGTATGCAGAATACCGACAGCGTCTTCATGCTTATACTGTGATTGTTCCGTGAAGTTATTGAAGGCCTTCTCATAGTCTGTCACTGAGAGAAAGGAAAGGTTTAATACATTTTTGCTCTCTGTAAAAGGATGCAGCAGGCTGTCATAGGCACTGTAAGCCGCTATGCGCGTTTCCAGTTCTTTGCGCCCCGGATCAGTGATACAGTATTCTGTGCGGTTTCTTGAACCGGCAAACTGACTGATGAATTGATCCGAGCGCAGGCGATACAATAAGCCTGTGACGTAGTTGACTTGATAGGGAAACGCACCGTCAGTGAGCCGTATCAGCTCTTCGCGAATGTCGCTGTGTGTCATACTGTAACGACTGAGTATGCTGAGAACGAGGATCTCATCCAAATCGCAGATCCTGTGATGCCTATTCATGTGATCACCCCGAAAATAAAAAGTGCGCAGCCGAAGGGACGTGCTCTAAAGGACAAAGTGAAAATTGAGAGTAGCATAAAGAAAAAGAGTCGAGATTACGCGTCTCGGCTCTTTTCTTACATTATGAATCCGCACATTCGATTTAACTGCAATCTCCGTTTATAATGATTTCATCAAAAGAAACGGAGGTAATGTAATGCGAAATCCAAAGTACCACATCTATCTAACGCCCGATGAACGACGTACGGTCATCAACAGCCTGATTGATTTGAGGAATGACCTCATCTCAAAGGGCAGGTACACCGACATCATTTTTGCTTTTATACGATTTTTCTACGTTTTCTACGTTTTTACTGCGATCATACCAAAGTCCGTATTTTTGGACAATGTATTTGATAAAATTAGAGTAGCACGAGATGAATTTTTAAAATTTTTCGATTTTTGGAACAATTCAGGGGTAGAAGCGTCTATAAAATATAGAGGCACCTAACCTCGGAAAGGAGATGAATACAAATGCCAATCAAAATCAAACGAAAGAATGGCGAAATAACCCGATACAAAAACGCAGAGTATATACCGCTGTTTTACTTCCTGCCGAAGTCTTTACTTGATCATTGTGGAACGCTGCCGTTTCAGATTTCACGCTATCCCTATGAGCTGTTCACGGATTGGAAGCAGATAGAACTGATAAAGAGCGATCAATTTGCTCTCTTGATGTATGACGCTTTCCATTATCTTGTATGGGACTATATGGGATTGAATGTAGGTCGTGAAATATATTCGGGAGATCATCCGGCTTGGAAGTTTTCTCACGCACCGTCTTTCTGGATAAAGACTATGCAGGACGAGGGCGTGCTGCCGCCGATTGAGAGCCTTGTTAATGATATTTTGCCGACTACGTTTTTCAACTTTGTCAGCGATGAGTATGTTGACGCAGTTCTGAAAGATATCGTTCCGAAAACAATGGAGCGTTTCGGAATGAATGAGATCCTCGCCGTTGTCAAGGAGCACCAGTGCTTTGAGGATTTCGATTATAGATATAGTCAACAGAAGAATGACTTTAAGAACAGCTATTATCATAAGAAAACTAAGCACCCGATGATCTCACTCGAAGCGTTTAAGGAGGATTACAAGAAAAATCACGACGGCGCAGAGTGGGACAAGGCGGACGATAGTATCGACTTGGAAGGCGATATAACCGCAAAGGTTGATGTAGAACGTTTTATGGCAACGCTGTCAGAAAAGGACAGGCATATATTGGAGCTTCGTGTTGAAGGTTTTACCTATCAGGAAATAGCGGATAAAGTCGGCTATAAAACGCACAGCGCCGTAAAGAAACGCATAGACAAAATCGGCAAACGATTTCAAGAACAAACAAATACAGACATCGGCTTTGAATAGCGCCTATCGATTGTTTTCGGTAGGTGTTATTTGAGAACTGCCCCCGCTTTTCAGGGCAGTTTCACTATTTTCAGGAGGTATTTTAATTATGAAAAGTTATAACAACAGAATCATTGTCGGTATCGACCACGGTTACGGCAATATCAAAACCGCTAACTGCTGTTTCCCGACAGGCGTGATTCACAGTGATACCGAGCCGCCGTTTATCAACGACCTGCTCATTTGGAATAACCGGTATTATTCTATCGGCGTCGGTCATAAGGAGTTTACGGCGGACAAGTTCACTGACGAGGATTACTATATCCTCACGCTCGCCGCTATTGCCCGAGAGCTTAGCCGTGAGCGTATTACAGAAGCAAAGATATATATCGCTGGCGGACTTCCGCTGACTTGGGTAACAAGACAGAAGGAGGATTTTAAGAAGTATCTGCTCCAGCACCGGACAGTTAATTTCAATTTCCGCAGGACTGATTATCATATCGAGATAATCGGCGCTGATGTGTTTCCACAGGGCTTTGCAGCTATAGCTGAGAGGCTCGGCGACTTTAAGGGAACGACAATGCTCTGCGACATTGGCAACGGTACGATGAATCTCTTAAAGATTTCCGACCACAAGCCCGATATGCTCCATATGTTCACCGAGAAATACGGCGTATATCAATGCACCCTCGCTGTTCGTGAAGCAATGATGAGAGAGCACCACACTAACCTTGATGAGAGCATCATCACAGAAGTCCTCAAGAAAGGCACAGTGGATATTGATGGAGAATATTTGAATACGATCATTACGGCGGCGAAAGGCTATACCGCTGAGATATTCCGAAAGCTCCGTGAGCACGACTACAACCCGAAGCTGATGAAGCTATATGTAGTCGGTGGCGGCGGTTGTCTGATCCGTCATTTCGGGGAGTATGACAAAGACAGAGTATTCATCAATTCCGACATCTGCGCTACGGCGAAGGGCTATGAGTATATCGCATACACAAAACTCAATAAGAACGGCGGTGCGGTATGATCAAGAATTTAAAGCTCCGCCTCAACTTGGACGTTGAAGCGGAGAAGCGTGTATATGATTATCTGCAAAATTCAGAGCGCTCCATCAGCAAGGAAGCAATACGCTCTATCAATGAATATCTTGATTTGATTGAGGAGCGAAAGACCGAGGATAGCTTTCTTAACCGAGTTACCGCTACTATTGGGGATAATCTGAAAGCGCTCGCGCCTTTGCTGAATCTGCTCACTCTGACTCAGCCTGTTGCTCAACCGCAGCAGGCTGTTCCTGTTTCAGAGGAAAAAGACAGCGCAGCAGAGGAAAATATGCTCGAATTCCTCGAGGGCTTTTAGGTGACACTTCTGCTGTCACAAGATAGCCTAATATCAGGCAAAATGTCACCGCTTTTATTATACGGTACAAATTCCGATATTTTCGGCGACATTTGTCGAAAAAATGACAGCATTTTTGTCACCGAGATATTTGAGTGTATCAAGACAGCTATATACAAGGTATGAGGCACAGCAGAACGGAAGAAAATGCACTCCGTAGCTGTGTATTATACTGTAGCAAGCAGGGCAAAAATATATTTTTTTGCTAATCACCCGAGACATTGGCTGATTATTTTAAGGGAATTCTTCCCCTAACACCCCTTTGAGCAAAAAACAAATTAACCATTGACTAATGCACTCATTGAGTGTATTATATAAGTGAGGTGAGATATATGAATATCCGTGAAATGAGAACACGGCTCGGCGATACGCAAAGCGAATTTGCCGCACGTTATCATATTCCGTTCCGCACTGTTCAAAACTGGGAAACAGGTCTGCGCAAGCCGCCGGAATATATCCTCAGTCTTTTAGAAAACAGAATAAAAGAAGATTTGGTTAACCGAAAGACGGCAACTTTGCCAAAGTACGATTCACGCAAGAGCGATCTTCCAAAGAGAAGCGACTATATCGGCGCTCTCTCTTGGTTAAAGGCAATCCGTGACTGTCTTGAAGAAAACGTGGTTTTTGCTTTGGATGAAGCGCTGATGTGTCAAGGGCTTTTCGGCGGTCGCAGTGATGAATATATCATATGGGTTTATGGCTCGGATGCAGTAACACGCTACAACGGCGTGGTTATTCTCGGAAACAGCATCAGTCCTTACTGCGTTAAGGAAAAGAACGGTTTAAGGTTTACCGACCTCAACCGCACATTATCCGACGCGCTTGCGAATGAGTCTATTTTGGATATGCAGGGAATTACCGAAGCACTCAGCCAATACTATTATTCTAACGATGAGAGCTTCGACGGGCTTTTTGTCTCTCCCGAATATCAGGATAGATTTGAAAATCTCGCCAATGAAGCGATTGAATATTATGATAATTAGGAGGTCTTTATGAATATTACAGCAGAAGAAAAACTGATGTATGAAGTGATGAAAGCAATATATGAAAGCGGGATACCCATCAACTTCAAAGGCTCTATGGTATTAAAAGCTTTTTTAATGGAGGCAGGTTACTCAGAGGATACACGCCATACGGTGGATATAGACGGGAACTGGAATTCCGATACTCCACCAACCGATGAGCAGATTACACAGTCACTACAAGCGGCGCTTGATAAAAGCGGTATTAATTTGAAAGTGAGCAACTACCGAAAGCACGGCGACGGACGTTCTGCCGGTTTCAATTTAACAGATAGCTTTACAGATGAGCTTCTGTTCACAATGGACATTGATGTGAATCGTCCTATCCCTTCGACAAAAATATATGAGATTGAGGGGATTCGTTTTTGCGGTGTGGCTCCTATTCAGATTATAGCGGACAAAATCGCAGTTGTTTCTTCAAATAAACTTCCCCGGTGCAAGCACTAAAGTGTCCGCCGGACACTTTACCCTCGCTATGCTCGGGCGGGGTATTAGCCTAAAAGGATAAATCCTTC
>CACWTM010000090.1:8585-20388 GCA_902763855.1 uncultured Ruminococcus sp.
GGGCGCATTTCAGATTGTCATTGCGAGGAGGAACAAGGTTCCGACGTGGCAATCTCTACCTTTTCCTTTGCGCCCCTCGCAATGACTGTTTTAAATAAAGTGTTCCGGAGAATAAAGGATGTTATTGACCTTTATTATCTTTCCGGGGTATTTAAATTTGATTATAGGGCGGTAAAGCAAACGCTGAAGAATAGCGGAAGAACACTTGGGGATTTTGACAGTTTCCTTCACGGAACTGAAGACCTGAAACATTCTTACGAGAAGTTCAGATTTTCCGGAGATGTGAATAAACCGCCGTTTGAAACAGTATATGCCAAAGTTAAATCGTATGTCAAAGACATTCTTCCAAGAGCAAAGAACAGAGACTTAGAACGATAAATTCAATATTATTATACGGAGCCGTTGAGCGTAAATGTTCATCGGCTCTTTCTATTTAGGAGGATTTTTTATATTGAACAAAAAACAAACAGGAATATATTTTACCGTAACAGAAAAAGAAAAACAGCGGATAGAAAGGAACGCCAAGCTATGCGGATTAAAGAAAGGCGAATATATTCGTCAAAGGGCATTAGGCTATGCACCCAAAGCGGTGCCGCCTGATGTCTTTTTTCATTTCTGCGAGGAAATAGATAAGCTGTGTGAGCATCCATTTTCGTTTGATGCTAATCGACAAGCCTTATCCTTGCTTGCTGAAATTGAAAAGGCTATTATCCGCCCTTCAAAGGAGGATTTATCAGAATGTCAACAACAGGCTTCTGGCCCGTCAAAGGACGGTTGAAAGACGTATTAACTTATGCGGAAAATCCCGACAAGACAACGGACGTAAAATACCTTGACGATGATTTGAAGAACGCCTTGCGTTATGCAGAGAACATCGACAAAACCGACAGGCAGATGTATGTATCGGGCATCAATTGTTCAAAGCAAAGAGCATATGAAGAAATGTGCGCCGTCAAGAAACGCTATGGTGAACGTGGAAAGGTGGTAGCATATCACGGCTATCAGAGTTTTCAGGCAGGTGAAACTACACCCGAAGAAGCGCACTGTATTGGTATAGAAACCGCAAGGCGAATGTGGGGCGACAGATTTCAGGTGATAGTTACGACACATCTAAACACTTCAAACCTGCACAATCATTTTATTATCAATGCCACATCGTTTAAGGACGGTAAAAAATACCGAAATAAAATCGGCGATCATATGGAGCTGCGCAGAGTATCCGACGAGGTCTGCCGTGAATACGGCAAATCTGTGATCGAAAACGCTCCGTTCTACGGCGGCGACAAAGCGTATTGGGTACGCAAGAGCGGGCAGATACCCCGAAAGGATGTGCTGCGGCACGATGTAGACGAAGCGTTAGCTTGTACGATCAAACCTTTTGATTTTGAGATGTATTTACGTTCTCTCGGCTATCAATTTGTGCGTAACTTCAAATATCAGAACCCATCAGTAATCGCTCCCGACTGGCATAAACCTGTCAGGTTAAGCAGTCTCGGAAACGATTACTCCAGAGAAGCGATTATCAGGCGGCTGCAATCTCAAAGTGAAGATAAATGCTTTGTGGATTTTTACACACCGAGATCGTTTTATCAACGCCAGCCGCTTATCTTACGAATACGGGATTTTGAAGAAAAGACAGAGCCTGACGTTATCACAGCGCTATTCGACCTGATTATCACCATCGCAAAGCTCATCACCGGCAACAAAGTTCAAAAGCGAGATTACCGTCCTGTTTCTCCTGAGCTGCGAGCTGAGATCAGAAATCTCGACCGAACGCTGGAAGAATACCATTTCCTCCGTGACCACAATGTGGAATCTGCGGAGGAATTTGTTATGTGCCGAAGAGAGATAGCCGAACAGATAAAGGAGTTGGAATCGGAGCGTCAGCATATTCGAAATCGAATCCGCAGAGCGAAAACACCCGAAGAAGATAATTCTTTAAAAGAACAATGCAAAGAAATCACCAAGAAGCTAACACCCTTGCGCAAGCAACTCATTGTCTGCGGGCGCATTGAAAACAAAGCGCCTCGGCTCCGGGCTTTGATCGAACAGGAGAAACAGCTGGAGCAAGGCAGGTACAAGTACAAATATTATCACCAAAATAAAACGAAACAAAGGAGTTATGAACGATGACCAATATATCAATCAATAAATTACACGAATTCAGAGACCACCCTTATCAGGTGCTCGACAACGAAGAAATGAATAGCCTCATCGAGAGCGTTCAGCAGCAGGGCATTATGACGCCGCTGATCGTTCGCCCGTTGGAGGATACAACAGACGAATTTGAAATCATATCGGGACACCGCCGCTTCCGTGCGGCGCAGAAGGCAGGGCTTTCAGAAGTCCCTGCCTTTATTCGTCCCGTCAGCCGTGATGAAGCGGCAATTATGGTGGTAGACAGCAATCTCCACAGGGAGCATCTGCTGCCGTCGGAGAAGGCTTTTGCGTACAAGCTAAAGATGGAAGCGATGAACAGACAAGGCAATCGCTCGGATTTAACTTCGTCGCAAGTTGCGACAAAGTTCGACAGCGCAACGGAAATAGGCAAACAAGCCAACGAGAGCCGTGATACTGTTTACCGCTATATCCGTTTGACTAACCTCATCCCTGAATTGCTTGAATTGATGGACGAGGGTAAAATTGCTTTCTCCGTCGGAGTTGAGCTTTCTTATTTGGACGAAGATTTACAGTATAGTCTGCTTGAAATTATCGAACGCAATGATTGTACTCCATCTTATTCTCAGGCTTTTCGTATGCACAAGGCTATCCGTGAAAGACTAATCTCTCCCGAATTAGTTGAACAGATTATGTCCGAAGAAAAAACCCAACCAGCGTGAAATGCTGAAAATCCCCGCCGAGCGCGTGAGAGCCTTCGTACCGAAGAACTGCACCGACAAGCAAGCCGAAGATTTTATTGTCAAGGCTGTGGAGCATTACAACAAGTATTTACGCCGTCAGCGTGACAGGGAGAGGTGATTGTGATGTCAGGTAAGATTATCAATATCGAGAACATCTTCATCACAGGCACAGGCAAGATTGACGACAGCAAGCCGATTGATCTTGCCCATAGCGTTGCGCCTACCGAGTACGGTTATCCCATCAATACTTTTCCGAAACAGCTTTCTTTCTCTGTTGTGAAAGGCAATACCGTCTATGATGTAAGCGCCGACTTTAATCTTGAAGGTAAAGAAACGCTGTTAAATCAATTTAAGAAACTGATTCTTTCAACAGAATCCGCATAATCGAAATAGTGTGCCGAGGGTGGTATGATACATTTATGCTACTCTCGGTACACGGAAAGGAATTACAAATGAAGGTCAAAACCGAGAATACAAATAAATTAACCGCTCTCTACTGCCGTCTGTCTGTTGATGACGGTGTAGATATGGAGAGCAATTCCATTGGAAATCAAAGAAAAATCCTGCGTGAATACGCTGAGTCCCACGGCATAACAAACTATGTGTTCTTTGTCGACGATGGTTACTCAGGAACGGATTTTAATCGTCCCGACTTTCAACGTATGCAGGCTATGGTCGAGCGCGGCGAGATCACCACAATTATTGTTAAGGATTTGAGCCGCTTTGCCCGAAACTACATTGAAGCAGGCAATTATCTTGAAGTCAAAAACCCGTCAATGGGCATCCGCTTTATCGCTATTCAGGAGAATGTAGATACAATCAAAGGAACCGGAACGGAGATGATGCCGTTTTACAACATCTTTAACGAATGGCACGCCGCACAGACGAGCAAGAAAACGTAAAGTATATTTTCGATTTGTGTCTACAAGGATATGGAGTAGGTAAAATAGCTTCCAGATTGGAGAAAGAAGAAATCCTCAATCCAACAGCATATTTTATCTCAAAAGGCATTACCACACGAAATCCGTTAAGAATACCGCCTTGCCAATGGCGAGCTTCTACTATCCGAGGTATGCTTGCCAACTTGCAGTACACAGGCTGTACCGTTAATTTCAAAAGCACAACCGTCAGCTACAAGGTACACGACAGGGTACAGAATCCCCAAGAGGAATGGCAGATCGTTCCGAATACGCAGGAAGCGATTATTGATATGGAAACATTTTTGCGTGTGCAGGAAATCCGCAGCCACAGGCGCAGACACACATCAACCGGCAGAACAAGTATTTTTACTTCCAAGATGTTTTGCGGCGATTGCGGCTCAAAAATGTATTTCTGTGCCGCCAAATCCGTTCCCGAAGACAGAGAATTTTTCCGTTGCTCCGAATATAAGGAAAACAAAGGCAGTTGCTCTATTCATTATATCCGTGAGAGCGTCGTCCGTCAAGCGGTAACCAAAACTGTGAAAAAGGTAGTGAAATATGTTACCGAATTTGAGCCTGTATTTCTGTATCTGTATGCGAAAAAGCACTCAGAGGATATGCTGATAAACATCAGAGAAACAAAGAGCCGCACTCAACAAGCAAGGAAACGGATTGAGGAGCTTGACCGCCTGATAATGCGCGTCTATGAAGACCACGCCCTCGGAAATCTTTCCGAAAGCCGTTACTCAATGATGGCGACAAACTATGAAGCCGAGCAAGCTAAATTAAGGGAACAAATCGAAGCGGATGAATCCGCACTCGCTAACGCCGAGAAATCAACGATTAACTTGCGAGCGTTTCTAAAGGCAATTCGTCAATGCACCGATTTTGAGGAATTGGACGAGAAAACGGTTAATACGCTGATCAGCAAAATCGAGGTTTTCAAAAAGGAGCGTATTGACGGCAAATACCATATACCAATTAAAATCCATTTTACCGCTGTCGGAATCATCAACATCCCCGACGAAAAAGAAATTCTATCCATAATGGAAGAAATCCGCAACAATCCGAAGCTGTTAAAAACGGCGTAAAAGGTACGACAAACAGAGAAAACGGTGTAGCCGCCACCGACTACACCGTACATATTATTTTTTATCCCTTAGAACACGTCGCCGAAGCTACGCACGAAAAATACATAGCTCCGATTGTCGCGAAACAAATCCATAACACAACACAAGTATGCAATGATAGAGCCTGTATTTTTACCGAGATAAAAATACAAACTTATGTTGTGTTTTGGAATAAACAATATTCGGATTTGTTTCGCAAGATAATCTTACCACATAAAGGTAATGATTGCAATAAAAAAATGCGCAGCCGAAGCTACGCACGAAGACGAAGACTGATTGTAATCATAAAACGGACAGGCTGATCACCTGTCCGTTTTGTTGTGTGTGTTCAGTTATATCGTGTACAAAGACGCCGCGCGTCATTGAACGCTGAAGAGGAGTTGACCGTAGCTGGGGTAGGGCCAGTACTCGGAGGCGGTGCACATCTCCATCTCGTCGGAGATCGCGCGAAGCTCATCCATCGTTTTCAGCGTTTCGTTGCAGCAGTACTCGGCGTGGCTCTGGATGTTCTTGCGGTAGGCGATCGAGCCGCCGACTTTGCTGTCGAGCTCGTCGATCTTCTCCGAGAACCTTGCCAGCAGATCGCTGAGCTTTCCCAGAAGCTTTACCTCCGCGTCGACGCGGATATCGTCGGATACCGAGCGCTTGCGGGCGATGGTGTCGGCAAGCTTGCCGGTGAACGCCGAAACGCCCGGGAAGATATCCTTCTTTGCCATGTCGAGCATGGTCAGCGCCTCGAGGTCAATGATCTTGATATAGTTTTCAAGCAGAATCTCCTGACGCGCCTTGACCTCTACCTCAGAGAAGATGTGGTTACGCTTGAAGAGATCGAGGTTTTTCTTGAGCGTATAGCAGCGCAGGGCTTCGGGTGTAGAGCGCAGGTTGAGTAGTCCGCGGCTTTCTGCTTCGGCGATCCACTCGTCGGTGTAGCCGTCGCCGTTAAAGATGATGCGGCGGTGCTTTTTCAATGATTTGCGAATCAGCTTGCGGATGGCGCCGTCGATATCGTCAGCCTTTTCCAACTCATCAGAGAAGCTCGACAGCGTGTCGGCGACCATGGTGTTGAGCATGATGTTGGGGCAGGAGATGTTCAGCGCCGAGCCGAGGGAGCGGAACTCGAACTTGTTGCCCGTAAAGGCAAAGGGCGAGGTGCGGTTGCGGTCGGTGGTATCCTTGCGGATCTCGGGCAGCGCTTCCGCGCCGGTATTCATGACGACCTTGCCCTGGCTCTCGTAATCTTCGTTATTGATGATGGCTTCGACAATTGCTTCCAGATCATCGCCCAAAAACATCGAGATGACCGCGGGAGGCGCTTCGTCGCCGCCCAGACGGTGATCGTTGCCCGCTGTCGCGACTGATAATCGCAGCAGATCCTGATACTCGTCGACCGCCTGGATCACAGCGGTGAGAAACAGCAGGAACTGGGTGTTTTCCTCGGGCTTTTTGCCGGGCTTGAGGAGATTTTCACCGGTGTTTGCCGACAGCGACCAGTTGTTGTGTTTGCCCGAGCCGTTCACGCCCTTGAAGGGCTTTTCGTGAAGCAGGCATACCATGCCGTGCTTTCTCGCGATACGCTTCATCAGCTCCATCGTCAGCTGGTTGTGATCGGCGGCGATGTTCACAGTTGTGAAGATGGGCGCCAGCTCATGCTGTGCCGGAGCAACCTCGTTGTGCTCGGTTTTCGCGTAGATGCCGAGCTTCCACAGTTCTTCGTCCAGCTCCACCATAAACGCCTTGACGCGCTGTTTGATCGCGCCGAAGTAGTGGTCGTCGAGCTGCTGACCCTTCGGCGAGCGTGCGCCGAAGAGGGTGCGACCGGTATATTTCAGGTCTTTTCTGCGGTCATAGACCTCTTTGTCGATGAGAAAGTATTCCTGCTCAGGGCCGACGGTCGCGTCTACGCGGGTGACGTCGGTTTTGCCCAGCAGGTGCAGGATGCGCACCGCTTCGTGATTGATACGATCCATCGAGCGCAGCAGAGGAGTTTTTTTGTCCAGCACGTCGCCCGTGTAGGACATGAACGCTGTGGGAATACAGAGGGTGTTATCTTTGATGAAGGCGGGGGAGGTGGGATCCCATGTGGTATAGCCGCGCGCTTCAAAGGTGGCGCGGATGCCGCCCGAGGGGAAGCTTGACGCGTCAGGCTCGCCCTTGATGAGTTCTTTTCCCGAGAACTCCATGATAACGTGACCGTCACCCATAGGGGAGATGAAGCTGTCGTGTTTTTCGGCGGTGATACCGGTCATCGGCTGGAACCAGTGGGTGTAGTGGGTACAGCCCTGCTCGATCGCCCATTCCTTCATCGCGTCGGCTACCGCGTTCGCGATGTTGATATCGAGGTTCATGCCGCTGTCGATGCTCTCGCGAAACGCCGTGTAGGTGTCCTGCGAAAGGCGCGCGCGCATTTTCTCGTCATTGAATACGTTTGAGGCAAAAATGCCGGGTACATCTGTCATAAGGTACCTCCGTTATTGCGGAAAATCAGTTTTTCATTAATAAAGTATATTATTTATTTCATTTGATGTCAACAAATTCTCACGCACTTTGTCAACTCTGACATAAATCTTATTCTGTGTTCAGGCGGTTTATGACTTGTTGACTTCATCGCTTTGAACGTGTATAATTATCCCGAAAGGGTGATTTTATGAAACTCCGCTTTACAAAAATGCACGGAATCAGTAATGATTATATTTATATCAGCACTTTCGATCAAATGGTAAACGCCCCCGAAAAGCTGGCGGTCACACTGTCTGACCGCCGTACCGGTATCGGCGGCGACGGGATCATCCTCGTCTGTCCTTCCGAGATCGCTGACGCGAAGATGCGCATCTTCAACGCTGACGGCAGCGAAGCGATGATGTGCGGAAACGGTATCCGCTGTGTGGGCAAGTTCGTCTACGACAAGGGGCTTGTGCCGCCCGAGAAAACCACCGTTACCATCGACACCCTCAGCGGCGTCAAAACCCTTGTTCTGACTGTACGGGACGGCAAGGCACAGTCTGCGCGCGTCGATATGGGCGCGGCGGTGCTGGAGCCGCAGCAGATCCCCGTGCGTTTCTTTGGTGATCGGATGGTGGATACTCCCCTTGAGGTTGAGGGCAGAACGTGGAACGTGACCGCGGTCGGCATGGGCAATCCCCATTGTGTAACCTTCGTAGACGATGTGGACGGTTTGAATCTTGAGAAAATCGGCCCGTCCTTTGAGAACCACCCTGCCTTTCCTAACCGGGTGAACACAGAGTTTGTCAGGGTTATCGACGATCATACCCTGCAAATGCGCGTCTGGGAACGCGGTTCGGGCGAGACCTGGGCGTGCGGCACGGGCGCGTGCGCGACCGCCGTGGCGGCATGCGAAAACGGCTATTGCGATAAAGGCGTGGACATCACCGTGCATCTGCGCGGCGGCGACCTTGTTATCAACTATACTGATGATACCGTCATCATGACCGGCCCTGCGACGACGGTGTTTGAGGGAGAAGTAGAAATCTAAATCAGGAGTTAGAAACAGCGGGAGGCAAGCACGCACCTGTTTTATATATGAAGCTCAAACGTGTCAGCTTCGTTATATTATACTAAGTATCATTAAAACACTTTAACATTTATTGCGTTAAATTCCGCATAGCGGTGTTGTCGTCCTTGACATACGCCAGTATGCCTGCGTCCTCTCTCGCTAACAAATTTGTTAAAGCGTTTAATGGATACTTAGTATTAGAAATTAAAACGCGAAGTGTTTCCCGCAATTCCTCATTCCTATTAATCCGGGAGGTATATATGAAAATCAACGGCAATTTTGACAACTTAGTCCCCAACTATCTGTTTGCGGATATCGCGAAGCGCACCAATGCGTATATCGCCGCAAATCCCGACAAAAAGGTCATCAAGCTCGGTATCGGCGATGTGACCCTGCCGCTCGCGCCCATCGTTGTGGACGCGCTGAAAAAGGGCGCTGACGAGCTGGGCGTGAAGGAGACCTTCAAGGGCTATCCCGACTACGAGGGCTATGCCTTTGTTCGCGAGGCGGTCAGCAGCTACTACGCTTCGTTCGGCGTGACCGTCGACAGGGATGAAATCCTCATCAACGACGGTGCAAAGTCCGACACCGCCAACATCGGAGACATCTTCGGCGCGGACAACACCGTTCTCGTCACCGACCCCGTATACCCTGTTTATGTGGACTCTAACATCATGGCAGGCAGAAAGATCGTGATCGCTCCGTCTACGGAGGAAAACGGCTTCTGCGCGATGCCCGACGACAGCGTGAAGGCGGATATCATCTACCTTTGCTCCCCGAACAACCCTACCGGCGCGGCCTACTCTGCCGATCAGCTGAAAACATGGGTGGATTATGCGCTCAAAAATGACGCGATTATCCTCTATGACGCGGCGTATGAAGCTTTTATCACCGACGACAGCCCCCGCTCTATCTTTTGTATCGAGGGCGCAAGACAGTGCGCGATCGAGTTCTGTTCCCTGTCAAAGACCGCGGGCTTTACCGGTACGCGCTGCGGTTATACCGTCATCCCGAAGGAGCTTCAGCGCGACGGTCACAATATCTATCAGCTTTGGTATCGCAGAGAAGCGACCAAGTTCAACGGCGTTTCTTATCCCGTCCAGTGCGCCGCGGCGGCGGTGTTCAGCGACGAGGGTCAGCGTCAGATCAAGGAGAACCTCTCCTACTATCAGGAGAACGCGCGAATTATCGCGTCGGCGCTCGACGAGCTGGGCATTTACTACACCGGCGGCAAAAACTCGCCCTACATCTGGCTCAAGTGTCCGAACGGCATGGGGTCTTGGGAGTTCTTTGACTACCTTCTTGAAAACGCGCAGGTTGTCGGCACGCCCGGCGAGGGCTTCGGCGACTGCGGCAAGGGTTACTTCCGCCTGACCTCCTTCGGCGACCGCGATAACACCATCGAAGCTGTCGCGCGCATCAAAAAGCTGCTCGCCCGGTAAACGGCGCTTGCGACATTGTGAAGCATGCGCCAATGTGCGGCGAGCTGCTGATGAAAAGCGAATAACAGAAACACCAAAAGCCTTGCTTAGTTGCAGGGCTTTTGTGGTGAAGATGATAAAATGCGGCCGACGCCCTTGACTTTACTATGATAAAGTGATAAACTACTTTAGGATTAGTATAAGTCAGGAGTGACAGAAACTATTGCAAACGCGTCGGCGTTTCGCTCGCCCCTCACTCCGACTATTTGAAAGAGGTACAATATGAACATACATTCAGAGTCTACCGATCGACTGTTCCGCGCGATCCTGTCGCTTGAGAGCGTAGACGAGTGCTATGCTTTCTTCGAGGACATCTGCACCATCACCGAGATCAGGGATATGACCCAGCGCCTGGACACCGCCTTTTTGATCGACAAGGGCATCAGCTACCAGAAGATCAGTGAGCAGATCGGCGTTTCCACCGCCACGATCAGCCGCGTTTCCCGCTGTTTGAACTACGGCGCGGGCGGATACCGCGCGGTGATCGACCGCATGAAGGAGGATGAAGCATGAACATCGACGATCAAGTACTGAGCTTTGCCGAACGCCTGACCTTCACACTCCGCTCCCTCTACAGCCGTTACGGCTACAAGCCTTATCGCATGAGTAAATTTGAGGACTATGACCTCTACAGCCGCAACAAGGACTTTTTGATCTCCGATCAGGTTATCACCTTCACCGATATCGGCGGCAAGCTGAAAGCCCTCAAGCCCGACGTCACCCTGTCGATCATCAAGAATCATACCGACGGCGGTACAAAGAAGCTCTATTATAACGAGAATGTTTACCGTGTCGGTAAAGGCACCGAAAGCTATAAGGAGATCATGCAGGCGGGCGTCGAGTGTATCGGCGAGGTCGACAGCGCGCTGGTCAGCGAGAACCTGTATCTTGCGGCGGAGAGCCTGAATCTGATCTCGTCCGACTTTGTGCTGGATGTTTCGAGCCTGGATATCTTGAACGCCGCTGTGGAAAAGATCACCGACAGCCGCGCTTTGCAGGAAGAGATTGTCAAATGTGTCAGCGAGAAGAATCTCCACGGTATCACCGCTGTATGTGAAGAAAACGGCATCGACGTCCTCTCGGCGGACAGCCTGATCGCGCTGGTCGCTCTGGCGGGAACGCTCGACAGCACCATAAGCCGCCTGAAAGAGATCTGTGCCGATATCGGTTGCGGTACGGCATATACGGAGCTTTGTGAAGCCTTGCAGCGTTTTGATAACACCCCTTACCGCGATAAGATTCGTCTGGATTTTTCTGTTGTGAGCGACAGAAGCTACTATAACGGTGTGATCTTCAAAGGCTTTTTGTCGGGCGTACCCGACTCTGTCCTTTCGGGAGGCAGATATGACAAGCTCATGCAGCGGATGAAACGCAAGAGCAAGGCGGTCGGCTTTGCCGTTTACCTTGACATGCTTGAGCGTATGGACGAGATCGTCGACAGCGATATTCCGCGCGACAGCATGCTCAATGTTGCTCTGCCCAAAGGCAGACTGGGCGAGAAGGTCTACGCGATGTTTGAGGCGGCAGGCTTTCCCTGTCCGTCCATCCGTGAAAACAACCGCAAGCTGATTTTTGAGAATCCCGACGCGGGCGTGCGCTACTTTTGGGTCAAGCCCAGCGACGTTGCGATCTATGTAGAGCGCGGAGCGGCGGATATCGGCGTAGCGGGCAAGGATATTCTGCTGGAGTATGAGCCGGATATCTATGAGCTGCTTGATCTCGATATCGGCAAATGCCGCATGGCGGTCGCCGCTCCGAAGGGCTTTGAGGATGATACGCGCCGTACCCTGCGCGTGGCGACAAAGTTTTCGAGGATCGCGGCTTCTCACTATGCTTCCAAGGGCAGGGACATCGACATCGTCCACCTCAACGGCTCCATCGAGATCGCGCCGATCTTAGG
>CACWTM010000091.1 GCA_902763855.1 uncultured Ruminococcus sp.
CGCGCTTTGGCTTTGACCGCGGCATTCCGCGCGGCTACGAGACCACGGTGGAGCAGGTGGATGACGGCTGTGTGATCCGAACCCGCTTCTCCATCGGCGCGGTCTATCTGCCCAACATCCTGGAAGCAAACTGCAGTATGATCGTATCCGACCCGAAGGGTACGCTCTACGATAAATGCCGCGCGTTCCTTGAGCACCGCGGCTACAAGGTGCAAAAGCTCGACCTGATCGACATGTCCGGTAACGTCGGCTACAATCCGCTTGACTACATCCGCTATAACCCCTCTACCAAGAGATATAACGAGCAGGATATCATCACGGTCAGCGAAATCATCATCGCCGACGGCAAAGCGAGCGAGCCTATCTGGGATATGGCGGCGCGCATGTATCTGCAGAGCCTGATTGCCTATACCCTTGAAGCGACTCCCGCAGAGGATCATACCCTCACCCAGGTCAACAAGCTGATGTGCGATCAGGGCGGAAAAACCTTTGCCTCGCTGATAACACAGCATATGGAGCTGTGGCCCGACAGCCTTGCCGCAAAGCGCTACCTCTCTTTCAAAAGCATTGGCACTGCGGACAAGATGATTTCCAGCATCCTGGGCATTGTCGCAATCAATCTGTCAGCGTTCGTCTTTGATGGTCTGAGTGCAATTTACTCGCAAAAGAACAAGGTTGACTTTGCTGAGTTCGGCAAGTCAAAAACCGCGCTGTTCCTGAGCGTCAGCGATACCGACCGTTCGCTGGACAGGCTGGCAAATCTGTTCTGGACTCAGGCGCTGCAGGCGCTGTGCAAAAGCGCCGACAAGGACTATCCCGACCACCGTCTGAAGGTGCCGGTACGCCTGATCCTCGATGACTTTGCTACAAACGTCTATATCCCCGACTTCGACAAAATCACCAGCAACATCCGCTCCCGCGAAATCTACTGCAGCATCATCCTGCAGTCGATCGCTCAGCTCGAAGCCCTTTACGGTTCCGCCCGCGCCAAAACCATCATCGGCAACTGCGATCAGCAGCTGGTGCTCGGTATCCAGGATATGGACACCGCCACTCATTACTCGGTCAGAGCCAATAAGCCCGCCAGCTACCTGATGAATATGCCGGTAGACAAATGCCTTGTGTTCCTCAGAGGTCAGGAAGCAAAAATGACCACCAAGTTTGATCTCACGTCTCACGAAAACTACCGTGAGCTTGACGGTGAAACGCCCTATCCGGACGCCGACAGAGCGGTAGGCTTTTAGCAGCCTGCTGCACCGTTGAATCCAATGACATATGATTCCATTACTTTTAAGATTTTAAGGAGTGTTTTTCATGAATTTAAGTAACATTTATAAAATTTCTTCTAACGGCCTGAACCTTTGCCCGATCGACGATGAAATGCTCGATCGACGCATCATCTTTCTTACCGAGGATGTCAATCCCGAAACGATGGATCACCTGCTCAAGAAGCTGATGTACCTCGAAATGAGCAACCCCGGCAAAGAGATCACCTTGTACATCAACTCTCCCGGCGGCGAGTGTCTGAGCGGTCTTGCCGTGCTCGACTACATCCACACCATGACCTCGCCTATCCGCACCGTATGCACCGGATGCGCCGCCAGCATGGGCGCAATCCTCTTTCTCGCCGGTCAAAAACGCGAGATGCTGCGGCATACACGGTTGATGATCCACGATCCTTCCACCGGCGGCAACCTCAGCGGAATGAAACCGCATGAGATCGAGAATACGCTCAGTATGCTGCGCGACATGCAGACGCTGCTGATCGACATCATCTCCGACGCGTCAGGCAAATCAAAAGAAGAGATCGCTGAGATCACCAAAAACGATACCTACTTCAACCTGGAAGAGGCGCTGGATTTCGGCCTGGCGACCGGTATGTATACCCGCCTGTAAGTCAGCGCAGCGCGTTTGTAAGCCCACAGGAACGGTCACCGTTATCAGAATGAATCTTTGTATTGCTTATCCCTCTGTCCCGACAGTTTTCAACAAACTGTCGGGTTTTTTTTTACATTTTCATTTAGCTTAGAAATGTCGCCGCGTTGCTTGTGTTTATATCATGTCTGTGATATGATTAAAATGATATTGTTTGCATATTGTTATGTTTTTTTAAGAAAGGGTGGTATCATTTGCTTCCAATTAAAAATATCGCCGAGCGTGCAGAAGCAGAATCAAACAAAAAAATCTATTCAAATCCGAAGTACACCAAAAATCGGATACGAAATGAATACTATTTCTATCGGGCTGTCTGCAAAGTCAAAGAGCAGTCCGGCAAACCTACCGCCATGAGTGCGGCGCATTTACTGCATGACAGATTTCTCGGTAAGCTTGATCGGCTTTGTGAAACGGATATCAACAGAGCGAATGAAGCGGATATCATAGAATCGTATAACGCGGCTCTGAATGACAGGGACGTCAAAAAACTGTTTTCGCAGGCGCAAGAGCTGACAGACGACCTGCTTGCCGAGTTTGAAGAGGAATTGAAAAGCAACTATCAGGACAAGTTTTTTGCGCCGCTTTCTCCCTTTGACGAGCGTTTTTGCCTGAGCGAATGGGCGCTTTTCGGCAACGGCGTATTGATGAGCGCACCGACAAGATCAGCTGTTGAAAAAAATACCTATGCCGGCACAGAAGCCGACACCGATGATGCATCCGACACCGATCCCGAGACCGACAACGATTTTTTGCCCGAATACATCTGTGAAGATGACTATACCATGGAGAAAGAACCCGATCTTTTCCGCGTTTCTCTCTGCAACAAAAGAGGAAAAAACACAGGCAAAGCCGTGCTGACCAAAGCGGATCGCTACGGGATCTCGGTGATGTCGCTGTATCTGCCGCACGATAACCCAACCGACCTGAAAATCTTATCCTCTTGGGTTACCGAGTCCGGAAAATCGGCAAAGTTTGACCGCGAGCGTTTCAGCTCCATTGATACGATGCTCCGTATCTTCGAAAGGCTGCTGGAAACCGGCATCAGCTATACGGTTAATACCGAAACCGTCAACGGTGAAAAAGGCGCGCTGAAAGCGGTTTGCGGCGACCGGTTTTCGATCCGTGTTATGGACGTCGGAAACGAAAGCAGGATCGGTACCGCACGAAGCAACGGCATCATCTGCGCGGTCAACGCCTTTGAAAAAACCGACAAGCGCAAATTCCTCGCGAACGGCTCTCATACTGACAAAATCATCGACTATCTTTTTGCGAAAAATGTAGAGGGAAAATCCTACTTTGAAAAGATCAAACCGAACGCGCAGTCCTCTGCAAACCAAAAAAGTTTTGCCTTACACAAAAGATTATTGAATAATCAAAAGAAAGAAATCTCAACCTACGAGCTGGTTTTGAGCGGTCAGGGACGTTCTGATTTCAAGAGCTTTGAATCAGAGAAAAAAGCACAGGAATACATTGACGGCGCCGTGTCTACCGCTCGTCGGAACTTTGTCGACACGATCGGGATGGACAAGCTGGTCGAACAGGCGGAGAATCGCGACGAAAGCTTCTATCCCCTGTTCAGCGCCGATCCTCAGATCTCACAGCTGCAGGAAGCCTGCTGGAACGCGATCCGGGACGCGCAGGAACAGGAAAACTACAGTGCAAAAGCGATGCTGAATGCACTCGGAGCGAAAAGAGAACAGATCGCCGACGCCTATATCGGACGTTTTGATCCAAACGGAAACAGCCGCTTCAACCCCGTTTTGACAGCACGCTACATGAAGTCGGGTTCGCTTTTGACAAAAAGAAGAAACACCCTCGGCGCAGCACTGTTAACGCTGAAGGCGGGCAGCGATTGCTTTATGGGCGAAGACGGCAGCCTGAATGAATTTACCGAAAACCTGATCGAATTTGACGACGCCAGCGCTCAAAGCGTAAAACTGCTGAGCGCAACCGTCCCGTTCTGGAAACGAATCCTTTCGGCTCTTTGCGCTACCGTCCGCTGTACGGGATGCGCCATCGACGAAAACGAGGTGGATGTTGACAAAAACGGCGTCCTGCGTTACCGCGCGGTCAGGCTGATGACAGATCAGTTGAAACCGGATACCGAAAACGCCATCACCGGCTATATCGGTCAGGTCTTTGCGCCCGAAGCAGAAGAGCGCTTCAACGGCATCTCCGTCATCCGCACCCGATTTAACAAGACCGCTAACTATCTCACCATCCCCGGCTATGATGGAATGATTATTCCGCAAAAGTTCGGAAAAAACACCGCCTATGAAGAACGCATGCGTCTCAACGGCTATACAGAGCGCATAGAGCGCGCGCTGATCGCCGCTGTCCGCAGTGATCTTTTCTATCCGCAGAGCTATCTGTCATGCACCAAGCTCAACAGCGTCTATCGCCACCAGTACGGGATTCGGTATCCGCTCGATGCGTTGGAGCAGTTCGGCGCAGACGGCAAAGGCGTCAATCCCGAAGGTTTGACGTGGGAGAGCTTTGCGGCACGGCTGAAAAGCCTGAGCCGCCGCGTCCGTTTTGACAACATCTATCGCGATAAAGCCACGGTGATGGCTGAACAGGCTTACGAAAAATCGAAAACCGTTTTCAGAAATGATCTCAAGCTGTCCGATCCGTTTGTCCTCACGGGTTTTCACAATTTTGCCGTCATCGAAAACAACGGTTATTTCTCCCCTACGGCAACCTCTTCAAACAACTCACAGGGTATCGTAAGATACCTTTGCGACGGCGCCGAAGTCAATGAAGACGGCACCGTCACACCCGTCGGTAAGAATCAGCCCGCAAAGCTTCGGGAAACCGCGCTGATTCAGGAGATTCCTTTCCACGAGTACGACACAGCGGACAGAGTGCAGATGGTTTTTTCCAACCTGCTGACCTGCCGCTCTATCGCAGAAGAAACCTGTATCGCCTTCACCAACCTCGGTCAGTTCAATCAGAATGACAGCATTGTCATCAGCCGTGATTTTGCCGAGAAGCACCCGATCTACCCGAGCGATGAACAGGAGGACGAGGCAGAGAAAACCGATAGGCTCAGACCGCTACAGGAGGGCGACAAGCTCTGTGACATGCACGGAAACAAGTTTACCGTCTCGCTCGTCGCCGACGCGAGCATGGAGCAAGATGAAGAGCTGGTCGAGGTTGGCAAATTTTTCAAGAACAATCCCGAGGTCGACGCAGTTGCCTCGCCCTATTCCTTTATCTCGCGCTTTAACGCAGGTTCCGCCAAGGAAATCATGAGCCATCCCGAAAAAATCGGTGATCTGACAATCGGCGGCAAAACCATTTCCGGCGGCAGAGGCGTCATCAAGATGATTATAACGACCCATGCCGCCGACAAGAAGCTGAATGTTTATGATCGCAGCGGCCGCTCCTTCAGTCACCAGCTGACCGCGGCGATGATCGCGGCGGGCGCTGAGGATGTGATACGCGAGGTTAAGGGTACGGATACCTCTTCCTTTACCGCCATGCGCGAGCACCTCCTGATGCTGGGAATCGCGCTGGATGAGCACGGAAACCTCAGCCGCGGCTGTCCGACAGACGGCAGGCATATTGTACGTCAGCCGCCTCTGCCCGAGAACGGGAAAACGGAAAAGCTCATCGAACAGCTGACCGAGGAATTTTTGGAAGAGATCTCTGCCGACGGCGGCTTTATGGAGATACCTTTCGATTTGCAGCTTTCGTCGTCGGACTACTTTGACAAAGACTCCGACACAACCGAACTGAAATTTTACGCCCGACACTCCGACCGACCCAAATCCGTCGGTCTGCCGAAGTCAGTTGATGAAAACGGTCAGCCGAACGGCATGTATCTGCTTCCTCTCCTGTCACCGCTCCTCAGAGAAGGCAGAGAAGACGATGACGATGGCGTCGTCAACCATTATTATACCGGCAGATACGAAAGTATCTTCCAAGAGAGCCTGCGATACCGTATGGTCACAGAGCAGGCGGAAAAGGACAAATCTCAAAGCAGTATCCGCCGAAATTACGAGCACATTGTCGAAGATCTGAAAAAGCGCATCTTCCACAGTAAAAGCGGTCACTTCAAGGCTTTGATGAAGCGCAGACTGAACCGATCCGCAACAGCTGTCTGGATTGCCGATCCCCGTTTGGCGCTCAACGAGGTATATATTCCCCTGAAGATCGCACAACAGCTCAACATCTCAGACGGACAGTCTCTCCTGATCTGGCGCGACCCTATCCTCTCTGACGGCGGCGTGCGTTATATGCGGGTCAAAACGGGCAACCGCTATGAGAACGCCGTCGGTATCCATCCCGCTGTCACAAAGTCCTTTAAGGGCGACTATGACGGCGACTCGATCGGATTATGGATGCCGACCAAGCCCGCGAGCAAGCGCGCCTGTCAGCGGCTGACCATCCGGGAAAACCTGCTCGATAAGAGCTTTAAAGATCAAAACGGCGAACATGTTTTTTACATCGACGATGAGCTTGATATGCAGGCGGTTCTTTATCATGACTCAGCGCTGAGAGAGAGGTATGAAAACTGCCGTAAAAACGCAAATGATCCTCACGCGGATCACGAAGCGGTCCTCAATGAGCTGAACGCGCTGTGCAGGGAGGTACAAAGGAAAGCCTTCGGCATTAATACCATCCGGTTTGATACAACACCGCACTTTGTACAAAGCATCGACGAGATTGCCGAGAACGGCGCGAAAGGCAGTTATGAAAAGGCCGACGTCCTGTTCCGCCAGTTCGGTATCTCTGTCAAGAGAAAATCGGAGCGCGGCAGAATCACAGGCTATGTCATCAAAGAGCCGAAGGGCGGCAATACCCTTGCGACAGAACAAGACCGGTTAGATACACAGTACGCGACAGCGGTCAAGTCACACTGTACGGGGCTTGCAGGCAAGATGCTCCAGTACGGGCTGAAAAGCCTTTTGGACGGCGAGAGCAACGGCGTACGTTACGCCAAAGCCGTCATGGAACTGACAAGCGGCGTCACCCAGTCGCTCCTGCAGATCAAGCACGATCCCGCCCGTGCACACCTGTTTGTCAATTATCTGGATCCGTCCGGGCCGATCAAGGCTATCTGGAACGGTAAAGCCGTTACAAAAGAAGACGGCGTTTGGAAGAAGGACTCTAAAAAAAGCAAGAACGGACTTTGTCCCAATGAGTGGGAAAAGGAGTTCATCGGATTTTATACCGACAAGAACGGCTTGAATATCAAGGTCAACGAGGACTATGTTCACCTGGTCGCGCAAGCTTTGACAACTGACGAAAAGGTTGGCTCAATCGCGACTTTACAGGGGCATCAGTCTGTTTTGTCAGAACAGGCGTTTGACCCTTCATACAGCTCCCTGATCCGTCGACTCAGAGCCTGTGAACAGAGCGATCCTCCGCTGACGCTGAACCTATACGGTATCCAAAGCTCCATGTCAGACAGCAATATCGCCTATGTCTACGCGCCAAAGCACTGTCTGCCGGAGGGCTTCGAAAAAACAAGCTCGCACAGCTCTCGACCTGTCATTCCGAAATGGCTCAAATCTGCAACAAAACGCAAACAAACATCTCCGGGAGTTTTTGACAACCTCAGTCTGTCTTTCTCTGCCGACGCCGAAAGCAATACCCTTAAGGAGGAAAAATGAGTTACCGAGACGATCGCCAAGAAATCAAAGCTGAGGATTACCTGAATCATATGCGTTATCAACCGGACGTCGCACAAAGAAACGTCATCTGCCACGATGACGACGGTCTGCTGTATGTCAACGCGGGGCCGGGCTCCGGCAAGACAAAAACGCTGGTACATCGGATCGTTTACCTGCTCATGCTGTATCCCAAGCTCAGACCGGAGGATTTTATGATCCTGACCTTCTCGCGGAAAGCAGCGCTAGAGCTGACTACCCGTCTGTCAAAGGAGCTGTCCGACAACGGCATCAGTCTGAACACCTCCGAGATGTATATCGGCACCTTTCACAGCCAGTGTTTCGCTTTGCGGAACGACTATCACCACCTTCTCAAGCCCGAGGAAAAGGAGATAGATTCCGACGACAACACGCTTGACAGCTATGAAATAATAGAGCTATACGTCAATCGGCTCTTGGATAATCCAGATGTTCTTTCGGCACTGAGCAAAAGAATTAAATTTGTCATCGTTGACGAGTGTCAGGATAACAGCGTGCGGCAGTGGGAATTTCTGTTAAAGCTGTCAAGAGCGGTCAACAACATCTGTGTGGTCGGCGACTATAACCAGTCCATCTACCGCTTTCGCAGAGCGGTTCCCGAGAGCTTTCTCAACTTTCCGACGCAATTCAGGAACGAGATCGGCGCGCCGGTTACGG
Organism: uncultured Ruminococcus sp.; assembly: GCA_902763855.1. Classification (GTDB taxonomy): domain Bacteria; phylum Bacillota; class Clostridia; order Oscillospirales; family Acutalibacteraceae; genus Ruminococcoides. The sequence continues at coordinate 8,250 of CACWTM010000091.1, forward strand.
TGAAATCTTTGACAAAGAATTACCGCTCCCGCAAAGGCATCATTGACCTGTGCAACAGTTATTCAAAATGGTGCGGCGGCAGCGGCGTCAAGCCCGCCGAAA
>CACWTM010000092.1 GCA_902763855.1 uncultured Ruminococcus sp.
AGGAGCCGCCACTCGAGGTCAAAGCGTACCTACCGGATACGCTTACCGAGAACGGCGAGCGACGACGCAACGCAATAAATGTTAAAGTGTTTTAATGATTTAGTATAATTACCGAACGGACTTTTCTTATCCTGCTATAGTATATAACGCCCACAACTCCGCGAAAGAGTCATGAGCGTTATGGTTGTGAAACGTATTATTGATTCAAAGGGCTTCTTTGCCCGCCGTTGATGACGCAGCCAACAGAATCCTTAGCAACAGGTGAAAAAATCCGCTTCAAATCACTGTTTGTAAATTTTGAAGGAGGTCAGGGCGATCACCTCGGTATCCTCTTCGAGCTCCGGAAAACGGAACGTAAGCGTAACGGTCTTGTCCCTGCCGATAACATCGGTGGGGATCAGGAAGTTCAGACCGTTGGTGCGTACGTCAGAGGTCAGCCGTCCGGTGTAGACCTCTTCGTCGTTGGCGTAGATGACGCAGTCGGTCTCGCGGTAGATGCTCAGCACGCTGAAATAGGCGTGCAGGTCTTCGAGGTTTTCGGGAATATCCTCAATGGGAATCTCCATGGTCGCCTCGGCAGCGTTGATGATGGTGCGCCAGCCGTTGGTGTGGCCGAAGCCGGACTTGCAGTAGACCGCTGCTGTCTCGTCCTCGGTGAAGGTCAGCTCCGTGCCGAGGACGTAGTTGTCGATCTTGCCTCCGTTAATGTAGTACTTGTTGACAAGCTTTAATTCATCCGCGCCGATGGCAGAGGAATTGGTTTTGTACTCCTCAATGCGCGACTCGGCGTTGGAGCCGGTGTTGAGGTAGAAGAAGCGGCGGCGGTTCCACGGAGAACTCTCGGCGTCACGGAAGCTCATGCCGGTGCCGATGTCCTTGTAACTTGTGGTCACGGTAGAAGCAAGGGTGGCAGGCAGATCAAAGAGGGAAACTGGCGCCGAGCTCGTTTTGTAAGCGCCCATGCTGTTTTTGTCCTTGTAGAGCAAGAGCGGCTTTTGGTTATACTCGGCGTCGCCGTTGTCGGCGGTAATGATAATCCGCGCGCGCTCAAGCTTGCCGTTCTCTCTCAGGTCGTCGAGCATTTGGAGGATGATGTAAAACTCGCCCTCGATCTGCTCCTCCAGCGTCGTGCCGTCAGTATTTTTCTCGGCAGTTGCGGTCAGGCGGTAAGGGCGTTCGGCACCCTTAAGATCATAGATCCTCACCGCGGCGTCGTAGTCACCCTTGTAGGTAAAACCGCCTTTTGCGGTATAGTCGGCGTAAAACTGATCGTCGCTTCCGGGGTTATAGGTAGAATTGCTCTTAAAGGATGAGTATTCGTTGAGGCTCATCCAGAAAAGCCTTTTGAGATAATGCGGAACAGAGTTGTACATCGTGTAACGGTACATAGTGTTGCCGATGACCCAGTACGCTCCACTGTCCTGAGCGCGGTCGGCGATATTCTCCACCTTGCGCACAGCGGCGTTGCCGAAATACTTGTCGTCAGCGTAAATACGCGTATCCACGCCCGCGCGGTCGAGCACATCATAGGCGTTGTAGGTATTCCACGCGTTGTTGATGAACTTCGAATACTTGGTATCCTTTTTGTACACCTCGCCCGTAAGCATGGAGGGCATGGATACCAGCTGATCGGAGCCGGTGCCCAGGGCGTTTGTATACTCGGTAAACCCTCTGAACTGTTCCTCAATCTCGGGATGGGCTTGTTTATAGGCGTCATAGTAGCTTTTGTCCATTGAGCCAAGGACAAACACCAGCGTGTTATCGTCCCGGGAAAGGTCATACATTCCGTCGATCGTAACCTCGTGGCTGAGCTTATTCAGCGAGTTCTGGTTCTGGTACAGGATGACCGCCAGGCTGCCCACCTGCATAAGCATGATGAACACCGCGGCAACCATAAGAATGTGGCGCCAAGAGCGCTTGAACACCATGTACACAGCAAAGGGCAGAGCGATACACGCCGCCCACATCGCAGAGTCGATCGCGCCGTAGGTGTTATAGTCCTTCCATGCGATCTGGGAGCCGTCCAGTACACCCGAGCCGTAGCTGATATTGAAAAAGCCGCATTGGATGTACAGTCCCAGCGAAACGCCGAACACCAAACAGCACAAAAGCTTATGGATACCGCCCTTCGGGAGCGAGAGAATACCTGTCATCAGCGCAAAGCCCAGCAGCGAAACGACGGTAACGGGCAACAGCAGCGAGCGAAAGCTGAACCACATCTCGTCGTTACCGTTAACGTAGAGCGACAGCGGTCCGTAGACGAGCAGAGTCATAGCGAAGAAACCCGCGATCATCGCGCCGAAGGCGAAGCGGTGTTTGATGGATAAGTGTTTATCTTCCATAACGTTTCCTTCTATCAGACAGACAGGGTCTGTCGTTATCAGATCAGTGACAAAGGTCTTGGTAATATCTGCAAATTGTTTCCTTATATTTTACCGCAAAATCTATATCTAGTCAAGTATTTGGCGTGATTTCACAAGATATGGCAGGCGTCCTCGGATTTCATTTGCTTTTTAAGCCAAACTATGGTATACTATTACGGTATATATGAAGAACCCCCTTGGAAAGGTAAGGTGTCTATGGATATTCACGTCGGCGACGAGCTGATTATGAAAAAGCCCCATCCCTGCGGCGACAACCGCTTCTCTGTCCTGCGCGTGGGTATGGATTTCAAGATTCGCTGTCTGAAGTGCGGCAGAGAGGTCATGGTACCGCGCAGGAAGGCAGAGCATAATATACGCAAGATAGTTAGGAGTTAGGAGTTAGGAGTTTTGGGAAACACTTCGTGTTTTTGATTCCTATAGATAGCAATGAGGCGTTTCAATCCCCTATATAAATCAAGTGCGGACGGAGTCCGCCATTAACTCCTCACTCCTAACTCCTAACTCCCCAAAGGTGAAACTATGTTCAGCAGATTAGAGATATTTGACAAACGATATAACGAACTCGAGAAGCGGATGTATGAGCCGGACGTTGTCTCCGACCCCGAGACCTACCGCAAGGTCATGCAGGAATATGCGCAGATCGAGCCTGTGGTGAAGAAGTACCGCGAGTATCAGGCGGCACAGAGTACCATTGAAGACAGCTTAGCAATCCTCTCCGACAGCGACTCGGACGAGGAGCTCAGGGAGCTAGCATCAACTGAGATGGACGACGCCAAGCGGTCTTTGCCCGTTTTGGAAGAAGAGCTGAAAATCCTGCTCCTGCCCAAAGATCCCAACGATGAACGCAACGTCATCGTCGAGATTCGCGGCGGCACGGGCGGCGAGGAAAGCTCCCTTTTCGCCTACGATCTGTTCCGCATGTACAGCATGTATTCCGAGCGCAGGGGCTACAAGATCGAAGTCGTCAGCCTGAACGAAACAGGCTTGGGCGGCTACAAAGAGGTCAGCTTCATCGTCAGCGGAGCGGGGGCTTACAGCCGCTTCAAGTTCGAGTCGGGCACCCACCGCGTCCAGCGTGTGCCCCAAACCGAAAGCTCCGGACGCATCCATACCTCGGCGGCGACGGTCGCCGTGCTCCCCGAAGCCGACGACGTAGAGGTTGACATCAACCCGAACGACCTCGAGATCGACACTTTCCGTTCCTCCGGCGCGGGCGGCCAGCATATCAACAAGACCTCGTCCGCCATCCGCATCACTCACAAGCCCACGGGGCTTGTCGTGGAGTGTCAGGACGAGAGATCACAGTACAAAAACAAGGATAAGGCGATGAAGGTGCTCAAATCTCGCCTGCTCAAGATGGAGCAGGATAAACAGAACGAGGCGATCGCGTCCGACAGGCGCAGTCAGGTCGGCTCCGGCGACCGCAGCGAGAAAATCCGCACCTACAACTTCCCCCAGAGCCGTGTGACCGATCACCGCATCGGACTGACCTTATACAAGCTCGACGAGATCATGAACGGCGACCTTGACGAGGTCATCGACGCCCTCGTCACCGCGCAAAGGGCGGAACAGCTGAAAGAACAAATGAATCAATAAGACGAATGACTAATGGTGAATGGTTGTGGGAAACGCTGACGCGTTTTGGATTATAGTAACAGAATCTAACCGCAGCGTACCTGCCTCTATCTAAAAGCGAACTTACTATCAATGGGTGAGGGCGAAGCCCTCCCTCAACCATTCACCATTCACTATTCACTATTCACCAAAAGATGAAAACATTACATTTACACAACACACAACAGGATATCAAGCAGGCTGCCGGGATCCTCAGGCGCGGCGGTCTTGTAGCTATGCCGACCGAAACGGTCTACGGCCTTGCCGCCGACGCACTCAACGGCGGCGCGGTGCGGCAGATCTTCGAAGCCAAAGGCCGTCCTATGGACAATCCGCTGATCGTCCATGTGGCTGAGTTTGAGGATATCGAACGCTTACATTTGGTGAAAACCATTCCCGAAAAAGCGCAAAAGCTAAACGAAGCCTTCTGGCCGGGTCCGCTGACTATCATCATGGAAAAGGGCGAAGTCATCCCCGACGAAGTCAGCGCGGGGCTTGATACGGTCGCAATCCGTATTCCGTCCCATCCCGACGCGCACGCACTGCTGGCCGAAAGCGCCTTGGCACTTGCCGCTCCCTCGGCGAACACCTCCGGCAAGCCCAGTCCCACCACGGCGGAGCACGTAGCAAACGATTTAGACGGCAGGATCGACGCGGTTTTGGACGGAGGAAGCTGTTCGGTCGGCGTGGAAAGCACCGTCATCACGCTGGCGACAGATCCCCCCAGGATTCTGCGTCCGGGTATCATCACGCGCGAGCAGATCGAAGCCGTCATCGGCAGTGTCGATGTAGACCGAGCGGTGCTCAACAAACTCGAAAACAACGAGAAAGCCGCGTCCCCCGGCATGAAATACAAACACTACGCCCCGAGGGCACGCGTCATCCTCCTGCGCGGGGACGACGAAAAATACATCACCTACCTCAACCGCCTGTATCGGCGCGACAAGAGCGTTGCGGCGCTGTGCTACACCGAAGACGTCGCAAAAACCGACGCGCCGTGCATCACGATGGGGTCGATGGACGACGAAGCCCAGCAGGCACAGGCGCTGTTTGACGCGCTCAGAGCCGTAGATGAGCTTGACGGTGTCACAACCGTCTACGCGCATTGTCCCGAGGCGACAGGCGTGGGCATGGCGCTGTATAACCGGCTGATCCGCGCAGCGGCGTTCGAGGTCATCGACCTGCCGAAAAAGCGTATCATCGGCTTGACGGGACAGACCGGCGCGGGCAAAAGCGAGGTCTCTCGCATGCTGACCGAACTCGGTGCGACCGTCGTTTCGGCGGATGAAGCCGCCCGAGAGGCTGTCGAGGACGCGCAGGTCAAAGCCATGCTTTGCGCGGCGTTCGGCGACGTACTCAACCACGACGGCGCCCTGAACCGACAACTTGTCGCGAATATCGCCTTTTCCACCCCCGAAAACACCAAAACCCTCAACGCCATTACTCACCCGACGATCGCCGCGATCATGCTCGACAAAGCGAAAAAAGCAAAATCAGACGTCGTGTTCTTCGATGCGTCCCAGCTCTTTGAAGCGGGCGAGGACGTCTTCTGCGATCGTATCATCGGCGTGATCGCCGAGCGGGATATCCGCATGGAGCGGCTGCTCTGTCGCGACAGCATCACCCGCGAGGAGGCAGCGCTTCGGATGGCGGCACAGTTTGACGAGGGGTTCTTTCTGAGCATGTGCGACGATATACTGTATAATAACGGCACGCGCGAGGAACTCTATACAGGGGTGCGCGCGCTGTATGAAAGGTCGGTGAACCCATGAGCCGCTATGATCGCAGACATTCGCGCGAGACAAAAGGTCACGGTGCGCTGGGATTTTTGATTACCTTCGTGCTGATCGCCTTTGTCATCGTGCTGGTGATCTTCTTTCTGTCGTCCGACGACGCCTTTAAAGGCGCAAAGAAGAAGGTCTACAGCGTCTTTTATCCGCAAAAGTACGAACAGCAGGTACAAAAGTACGCAAAAGAATTTGGCGTAGAAGAGCCGCTGATCTACTCGGTCATCCGTACCGAAAGCGGTTTTCGTCCCGAGGTCGTCAGCTCGGCAGGCGCGATGGGGCTGATGCAGCTCATGCCCTCGACCTTCGACTGGCTCCAGCAGGAGCTCGAAGGCAGCGTAACCTACAGCTCCGATTCTCTTCTCGACCCCGATATCAACATCCGCTACGGCACCTATCTGCTCAGCAAGCTGTTAAAGGAGCATAACGGCGATATCAAAACTGCCGCCGCCGCGTATAACGCGGGCACCGCGAACGTTCAGAGCTGGCTTTCTGACGGCGCGTATTCGCAGGACGGCAAAACCCTCTCCAACATCCCCTTTGACGAAACACGTACCTACGTCGACCGCGTCTCTGAGGGATATGAGATGTATAAAAAGATTTATTATTAATTTGTAGAACAGAGAACAGTGAAAAGATAATAGATAACAGTGAAGGGAAACGCTTCGCGTTTTGATTGGTAGTATAGTTGTTATTACTATCAATTGGGCGAGGACGAAGCCCATCCGACCATTTTCCGCTTTTAACTGTTAACCATTCACTAAACAGGAGGTATATTATGTCTGAAAACGCAAAGGAACTCAAAGAACAATTGATGATGAAAGAGCACAAGGGCGCGGCAACCTACTCGCCCGAGGTGCTCGCAAAAGCCGCGGAGTACTGCGAAGGCTACAAAACCTTCCTCGACAACTCCCGCACCGAGCGCGAGGCGGTCAGCTACGTCAAGGCGTTGGCTGAAAAAGAAGGCTTTGTCGAATTTGAACCCGACAAAAAGTACTCTCCAGGAGACAGGGTCTATGTAATCAACCGAGAAAAAGCGATCGGTCTGGCAGTTATCGGCAAAAACGGTACGTCAGACGGCGTACGTCTCGCGATTGCGCACATCGACTCTCCGCGCATTGATTTAAAGCCCAATCCTCTCTATGAGAGCAACGGTCTGGCGCTCTTCAAAACCCACTACTACGGCGGTATCAAAAAGTACCAGTGGACAGCGATCCCCCTCGCCCTGCACGGCAGAGTGGTCAAGCTCGACGGCTCGACAGTCGATATCCGTATCGGCGACGATCCCAAAGACGAGTGCTTCCTCATCACTGATCTGCTGCCCCACCTTGACCGTGAGATGGCAACCAAAACCATGTCAAAAGCCTTTACAGGCGAGGATCTGAACATTCTGATCGGCTCCTACCCCTACGACAACAGCGACGAAAAGGATCTGATCGCGCTCAACGTGATGAAGATTCTCAACGAGCGCTACGGTATCTGCGAGGATGATTTCCTCTCGGCGGAGCTGAACTTCTGCCCCGCTTACCCCACCCGCGACGTTGGTTTTGACCGTTCGCTGATCGGCGGCTACGGTCACGACGACAAGTGCTGCGCCTATCCGTCTGTCACAGCGATTTTTGACACCAAGCTGCCCGATTGCACCTGCATCACCTACCTGACCGACAAGGAAGAGACAGGCTCGGACGGCAACACCGGTATGCAGAGCGATTTTCTGCGCTACTTTATCTATGATCTTTCTAAGGCTGACGGCAACGAGGGCTACCGTGTGCTGTCTAAGTCAAAGTGCCTGTCAGCGGATGTCAACGCGGCGTTCGACCCGACCTTCTCCTCTGCATATGAGCCGAAGAACTGCTCCTTCATCAATGAGGGCGTGGTTATCTCTAAGTACACCGGTCACGGCGGTAAGTACGACACCTCCGACGCTTCTGCCGAGTTCATGGGCGAGATCCGCGCCATGCTCAAGGAGAACGACGTCAAGTGGCAGGTCGGCGAGCTGGGCAAGGTCGACATCGGCGGCGGCGGTACCATCGCCAAGTACGTTGCCAACATGAACGTCGATGTAGTTGATCTGGGCGTTGCGGTGCTGTGCATGCACGCGCCGTTCGAGGTCATCAGCAAGCCCGATATCTACATGGCGCACAAGGCGTTCTACGGACTGTTCAATTGACGGCAAAGGACAAAACCTCCTGCGCCCTATAGTGATCGCTGAAAACTCAAAAAAATCTCAGGGGCTGTCGCGCATCAAAACGCGGCAGCCCCTTTACTGTATACTGCCCCCTGTTTCATTAGGGTGACTGTAATAATTCGAACCTGCTGAAAATGGCATTATTTCGGCAATTTTCGGCTTATCAATCTTGGCAGGCACAGCAAATACTTTTTTCTTAGTTTCCGTAACGATCGAGTAGGGCGGAATCACTCCGCCCTCTCACACCACCGTACGTGCCGTTCGGCATACGGCGGTTCAACTCAATTTCAAAGTATGCTGTCTAAGATAGTAATCTAACGGACTGACCAAGCCT
>CACWTM010000093.1 GCA_902763855.1 uncultured Ruminococcus sp.
CCTACGGGCTCTTGCGCTGCAAGCAGCGGGGGATTTGACCCTTTTAATCGGTTGAGATTGCCACGGGGCGCATTTCAGATTGTCATTGCGAGGAGGAACTTGGTTCCGACGTGGCAATCTCTACCTTTTCCTTTGCGCCCCTCGCAATGACTATTTTAAATAAAGACGCCGCGCGTCAGGCGGACTAAAGACGCCGCGCGTCAGGCGGAAAAAGACGCCGCGCATCAAAAAGCTCCGCACGGCGTTACCGTGCGGAGTCAAAAACTCATCTCTCGGTAATACCGCAGGATTTGGCACCTTACTTTCGCAGGTTGCCGGACTTCACAGGGCCTGTCCCTCAGTCGCTCTTGATAAGTGATACGTTGTTAACTTTTATGGATTATAACCCATTCGACAGGATATGTCAAGCCTTAAGCGATCTCCTCCAGAGAGCAGCCGCAGTCGAGAGTGTGCTTGACGCGATCCTGAACCTCAGCGCGCTTTGCGTCGTTGAAGCGATCGACGGTGCCTACGAGATAGCCGGTGATACGGCGGATACGCTCGAAGGGAACGTTGTCGTAGGTGTAGCTCATATCGACATACTCGCCGTCTACGGTGAAGTCTACGGTTTTGATAAGCTTATCGGGATTCTGCTCCTTGAGCTGATTGACATAAGCGTTGATTTCTGCCTGCGGGATGGTACCGCCTGTTACTGTTACAGTCATGTTCATTTCCTCATTTCCTAAAGTAGTAGTGGTTTTATCGTATCGAAGCGCCGCGAAATGCACTTCATCTTGATTGCAATATGAATAATAGCACAAGATATTGTGGTTTTCAAGTAACAAAATCAATATCTGCGGTTACAAAGTTTTAACAATATTTTGTGATATCAGAAATATGCGCGCTATATATAGTATTGTACAGCATCAATGCATATTTATTATGACAAATGAGAATAATAGAATAAATAGTTTTTTTCAAACATTGACAAGACAGGCGGTGAGGTAATGATAGGCTTTTTGATCGGGCTGGTCGTCGGAGGAATCTTCGGCGTACTGGTGATGGCGCTGATGCGTGTCGCTTCTGATGCCGACAGGCACATGACGGACGAATATGACACGTCCGCAGAAACACAGTAACGATGAACGGCAGAAAGAGCAGCCCTTTCGGACTGCTCTTTTTTCTTACAAGGAATTATTCTTTTGTATCGGTGACCATTTCCTTGACAGAAGCCGCCAAGCTCGCGACCTTGGACATATCCGAGGGAATGATGAGCTTGGTGGCTTTACCGTCGGCGACCTTTGCGAGAGCCTCGAGAGATTTCAGCTCAATGACCTTTGTGCTGGGATCGGCTTCGCTGAGCATACGCAGAGCGTCGGCATTCGCCTTCTGTACGGTGAGGATCGCCTGCGCTTCACCTTCGGCTTCACGGATCTTCGATTCCTTCACGGCGTCAGCCTTGAGGATCGCGGATTCCTTCAAGCCCTCTGCGACGAGAATCTGCGAACGCTTCTCACCCTCCGCGTCGAGGATACGGGCTCTTCGTTCACGCTCCGCCTTCATCTGCTTCTCCATCGCGTCCTGGATCTCACGCGGGGGCAGGATATTCTTCAGCTCGACACGGATCACGCGGATGCCCCACGCGTCAGTAGCTTCATCAAGGATGATGCGGATCTTGTCGTTGATGGTGTCGCGGGAAGTCAGAGTCGAGTCAAGTTCGAGGTCGCCGATAATGTTACGCAGAGTGGTGGCGGTCAGGTTCTCGATCGCCGAGAGCGGACGTTCCACGCCGTAGGTATAGAGCTTCGGGTCGGTGATCTCAAAGTACACGACGGTGTCGATCTGCATGGTAACGTTGTCGCGGGTAATAACGGGCTGGGGCGGGAAGTCGACGACCTGTTCCTTCAAAGAAACCTTCTTGCTGATACGGTCGATGAAGGGGACCTTCAGGTGCAGACCTGTTCCCCATGTCTGATAATACGCGCCCAGACGCTCGATGACAAAGGCATGTGCCTGCGGTACGATCTTGATATTGCGGGCGATGACGATGATCAGCAGCAGCGCAATGATCGCAATAATGATCAATGATACGATTGACATAATGATTTCCTTTCTTTGAAAAGTCAGTTATTGTATGTGTATATGTTTGATTGCTAAGATCAATTCTTTTGAACCATCAGCTTGACGCCCTCGATGGCGGCGACGGTGACGGTCAAGCCCTCTTCAATGGGTGATCCGTCAACAGAACGCGCCGTCCACTTCTGGTTATCGACCTTGACAAGTCCCGTGGCGTTCTCGTTGTCGATCCTTTCGACCACGACAGCCGTCTTGCCGAGATAGCGGTCGGCGTTGGTAGGCTCAGCTTTCTTCTTCCTCAGCTTTTTCACCAAAGGTCTGGTGACGACCAGCGCGATCGCCGTGACGACCACGAACACGACTGCCTGGATCGGGATGCTGTCGGTAAACAGCGAGGTAATACATGCCGCCAGTCCGCCGACAGCGAACCAGACGGACACCAGCTGGACGGTCAAGCCCTCCAGTACCGCCGTCACGACTGTGAAGATCAGCCAAAATATTGTCATTTTATCCATATTATATATCACCTCTTTTACTGATAGGCGATCGGAACAGCGTCCAACCGCTTTACAAAAAACGGATTGATCAAATACGGAATGTATCCGCGATCGGTTAATCCGTTCTGCTGCGTGACCCGAAGAAGATACTTTCCTTCATCGGTGCGATCTTCCACCGATAGAAGATAACATCTCTCAGCGCCATCAATAGACAACGTGATGAGAGAGCGATCCTTATCATAGCGATAGGCTATTCCCACCGCTTCTCCCCTGCCGGACAACCTCTTATCCATCTCTTCCTTCGAAAAAGCGATGAAATATACAAACTCCGTAGAGAACGGATTGTGATTCACTACGTTTTTTGCAATAGAGCGATTCTTCCGCAAAGCATCTATGATCGGCGATATCACGATCAGTGCAAGAAAGAGAAAAACGATCGCGCCGATAATGAGCTTCATATCTCATGCTCCTTAAAGATCGCGTCGGGGTTATCCTGCGGCTCTATGGGCGCGTTCTGCTTATCCGCACGGCGCGCGACAAAGAATGATATCAGCAGTACCACGAACAGCGGGATGAAGATCAGCATCATCAGATTGTTGCCCGTGAAGATCGCGATCATCATGAGGATGAACACGATCACACTCAACACGGCGCTGACGGTGGTGCGCGTCGAGCTTTTCTGTGAGCCGTAGACGTCCTTGAACTGGTTCGCCTGTGCCGCTACAGGGCGGTTCTTCATAAAATCGGTTTGATTGTTTTCCATAATTGTCACCCAATAAGTGTTTAATCCTTGTCGACGGAACCGAAGTCGATGATGGTGCCGCCGCTGCCGCTTACCTTGGGCAGCTCGCCGTTCCATTTCTCGATCTTCTTGTTCTCGATGACCTCTTCCGTCAGAGATTTTGCGAGCGTTTGGTTAGCTTCAGCTTCACCCTCGGCGCGAACCTTGGCGGCCTCCGCCTCAGCCTCGGCGTTGGTGATCGCGGTCTTTTTCTCGGTCTCCGCCTTCAGAAGCTGCTGCTGAGCGACCTGCTTCTCCTCGATCGCGGTGATGAACGCGTCGGAGAAGTCGAAGTCGATAATATTGACGTCCGTCACATACAGACCGATGGAGTTGAGCTTTTCGTTCAGCCCCGTGACCAGACCGTCGGAGATCAGCGCGCGGTTGGTGACGGTCTCTTCCGCCGTGTAGGTCGCGGTGATCGCCTTCAAGACCTCGTTGACCGCAGGTGTTACCAGTACGCTCTCGTAGTTGGCGCCGATGTTCTTATAAATACTGTAAGACTTGTCGGTATCGACGCGATAGTTGATCGCGAGGGTCGTATCGACGCTTTGCAGGTCCTTGGAGAACGCCTCGGTCTGCACCTCGAGCTTTTGGATGCGGTTGTCGATCATGACGACGTTTTGGACAAAGGGCGCTTTCAGATGGATGCCCTCCTGCAGCACGCCCTCGTTGACCTTGCCCATCGTGACCACGACGCCGGTATGACCCGCGTCTACGATCGTGACCGCGTTGAGCGCGAGAATGATAACGACGACGGCGATCACAGCGGGAGCGATCCATTTCTTCCATTTCTTATTATTAACCACTGTGACGGTTTCCATGATTATTTCCTTTCATTAAATAAACAATCTGCTTTTTCTTTATAGATGTTTGCCATGTAGGTGAACGCCATCACGCTCAGCGCGTGGGTCAGTTTACCGCGATGTTCCGCAAGAATATCGGTTTCGTTCAGCACAGCCTTGACGATCTCCTCTACCCCATCGGGCGGCGGGTAGCTATCGACCAGCCTGTCGGCGATATCGAGAAAGAGATCATAGAGCGCTTCTTCGGTGATGATATCGTCGCTCTCATCATCGGCATCCCCGTTGATATAGGTCAACAGCTCGCCGACGCGGTCGATCGGCATGCTCTGTCGGAGCTGTGCGATCAGCAGAATACGCGCCAAATGGCGTTCGCGGTATTTTTTGGCGACAGGGTGCGGTACATAGCCGCGCTTGATCCAGTTCTGGATGGTCGACGGCTCCAAAGAACTCAGCGCGCAGATCTGGCTGAGCGTTAAACCGTCCGCCGCCCGAATCAGCGGCATAAAGTCCGCGATCCTGCCGCGTTTGGCGTTTGGATGATCTGTCATCACGATTCCCTCCTTGAGTTTACACGATTATACCACAGGTTCACGTGACTGTCAATAGTTTTCGGATGAATATTTTCAACTTTATTTTTCCAAAACAGAAAAAAGCCCACCGCATAGGCGAGCTTCTCTATCCTATACTATTTATAATCAAATCCGCTGGGTTCGCTGATCGGTCTGTCAAGCAGCTCGGGATGGTCACAGATATACTGTACGAGCTTTAGGCTTCTCGCAAAGTAGAAGCCGTCGCCGATGCGCTCATCGAGCGTCGCGCCGATATCGCACATCTTGCGAATCTGCTTGGAGCCGTCGGGCATGAGGCGCTCTTCATCGTGGATGGTGCCGATCGTAATCATCATACTGTTGGTACCGTAGTTGTTGAGGTGATGGTACACCGCGGGACACTTGATCGAGCCGAGGTTGGAAAGAAAGATCGAGCTGTAGTGCGGATCACCCTCGGTCAGCGCCTTGGGGCTTTTTCCCCAATAGTCGAGCCATCTTGCGATCTTGGCGATCAGCATGATGATGGGTCTGGGAAGCTTTGCGACGCTGTCGAGCAGGTCGTCCACGCCCGCTTTATTGTCCCCCATCGCGCGCACCTTCTTGACGCGATCTACTACCAGACGGCTGACGTCGTCGATGGTATCGGTAGGCTTGGGAACAAAGAACAGCAGTGCCTCCTCCGCGTGATCGTCAAACGCCAGCTTTGCCGTAAACGCCGTGCTGATCTCATAACGCTCATAGGTTCGTCCCGCCATCACAAAGCGATTCATCAAAGGTCGCTCATAGACCATCTTGGTGATCGCCGCAATCACACAGTGAAAGAAGGTGGTTTTGAGGTCGGGGTGCTCCGCGTTCTTTTTGGCGACGAACTTCAACATCTCGGTCACGTCCAGCGTATCGTTGAGGTAAACCTCACAGTCGGTACGCTTCGGCCACAGATGGGACATGATCGTCTGCATACCCGTCACCTTGACGCGTCTGCCGTCCCAGCGGTCTCCCCATTTTCTTTTATATCCGTTGATTACCTTTGCCATTTTTCATATCCCCTTTATATCTCGTACGTTTTACCGCGCAGCATCGCGGCGGTCGGGACGCCGTTTGCCGTCATATATGCCGCAAACTCCGCTGTAGCTACATGATCGGACATCGGCGGAAACGCGTCGTCGTAGTGATCGAGAAAGATCGCCTTGGGCTGTAAGCGCTCAATGATCGGCGCAACGGTTTTTGCGGGACAGCCGGTACCCTGAAACGGCAGGATCAGCGCGTCGGCTCCGGTCGGATAATCAACCGCGGGATCAAGTCCCATACTGCCCATCAGCTGGATGCGCTTGCCCTCAGCCTTGATCTCATAAAAGACAGTCTCGCCGTTTTCGGGATACTCTCCGTTGAGTTTCAGCAGCTGAATCAGCCGTTTCGGATGGCGGAAGGTCTCGGCTTTGAAGAGCGTTTTGCACACGACGCCGAGATCAAAGCGACAATGCCGCCCTCCATATACTCTGATCGAGAAGTCGCCGATTTCATACGTTTCACCGGGCTCGATCCAATGCAGTCGGCTGAGCTTCATGCCCTTGTCCAACAATGTATGACAGGGGGTTGCGGTCGCGTATATTTCTATAAAAGAATCATTATACAATCTCGGCAGGTCTAAGATATGATCGAAGTGTCCGTGTGTGACCAGCACCGCGTCGGCAGCGCGAAACGGGATCGCCCTAAGCTGCCGGCGAAAGCGGTTCTCCTCGATGGGGATACCGAGAAAGGGATCCGCCATCAGCTTGAAGCCGTTCGATTCGATCATCACAGAAGCCGTGCCGTACCATCTGAGCTTCATGACAGCGCCTCGATCTCTGCGTTAGCTTCTTCCTCGAGCTTGCGGTAAGCGACCTTGCCGACCAGTGTTTTCGGCAGTTCGTCGCGGAAGAAGATCTCCTTGGGCAGGGCATACTTCGCGACATGCAGAGAAAGCTCCTGCATGATTTTTTCTTTGAGCTGATCGCTCGGCTGTACACCGTCCCTGAGCACGACATAAGCTCTGACGCGCTGCATGCGGCGAGGGTCTTTGACGCCGATGATACAGCTGTACGCTACCTCGTCGATACCGTCGATCACATTCTCGATCGGACCGGGATAGACGTTGTAGCCGTTGGTGATAATCATGCGCTTGATCCGCTGTTTAAAGTAGACGTAACCGTCCTCGTCCATCGAGCCCAGGTCGCCCGTATATAGCCAGATGTTGCCGTCGGCGAGTCTGCGCAGGGTCTTGGCGGTCTCCTCGGGGTTGTTCAGATAGCCCTTCATCAGCGTCGGGCCGCGCAGGATGATCTCGCCCTCTTCCCCATACGGCAGGACGTCGTCCGTGCCCGGCGCGACGATCTGGTAGTAGGTATCGGGAAACGGCAGACCGATGCTGTTCTCGCGGTACTCGTTTTTCGGGGTCAGACAGCTTGCGGTGACGCACTCGGTCAGGCCGTAGCCCTCGCGCACCTGGATACCCGCGTGATGTTCTTTCAGAAAAGTGTCGATACTCTTTTTCAGTTCAACCGACAGCGAATCGCCGCCGCAGAACATGCCCTTGAGGTAAGAAAGGTCTTTACCCTCCAGCTCAGGCAGATGTAACAGCGCTTCAAAGATCGTCGGGACGCCCGCGATAAAATTGGGTTTTTTGTCGATCAGCGCCTTGGCGTAGCTGTGCTTGTCAAAGGTCGGCATCAGCATACAGCACGCGCCGTAGATCAGGATGATATGGATATTGATACCCAGCCCGAAGCCGTGGAACATAGGCATACAGCTGAGCATGCGCATTTTATTGGAAATGTTCGTCTCCATCGAGGTGCGCGCCTGCATCGCACAGGCGTTGAAGTTCAGATCGGTCAGGCAGATTCCCTTAGGCAGACCGGAGGTACCGCCGCTGAACAGGATGACCGCCGTGCGATCTTTTTCGTACGATACAGTGTTCACCGAACCGACGGAATCCGCGGCTTTGAGGAACTTTTTATAGAGAATACTGTTATCGGTATCGGGATATTTGAGATAATCCTTGCCTTTTTTGATGAGAAAAGCCAGATTCAGAGGAAACGGCAGTTCGTCCTGCATGCGGCAGATCACCATCCTCACGGGATGATCGGCGTTCTCCACCGCCTTTTTGACATTCTCATAGAACAGGTCGACCGTGACGATCGCCTTGCTTTGGCTGACATTCAAATAGTAGGTGATCTCATTCTGCGCAGACTGGGGATGCACCATGTTCGCTATCGCGCCGATACGGTTAAGCGCGTAAAAGGACTCCACCGTCTGGGGGACGTTAGGCATACACAGCGTGACAGCCTCGCTCTTCTTGATACCCGCTGCGGCAAACGCCCTTGAACAGCGGTTGATACGCTGTAACAGCTCATGATATTTGATCTTCTTGCCGAAGAACTCCAACGCGTCATCGTCGGGAAATTCCTTTGCCGCTTTTTCGACCATCTGATACATGGTAAGCTTAGGATAGTCGATCATAAACTTTTCGCTCATACTCATTCCTCGTGTTGTAAAGATTGGTAAACGCCACTATACATAATAATGCAAACCGAAAAAGATGTCAATTGTTTTCCGTCCT
>CACWTM010000094.1 GCA_902763855.1 uncultured Ruminococcus sp.
TCAACGGCGACTACACCTGGCGCTGTGCCGAGTGGGGCAGATATATCCGCAACGCCCGCGCCGCCTCCCAGTCCACCACCGACTACTCGAGCCTGCGCATGACTCCCGAGAATATCCGCTCCATCGCCAAGGGTTGTAAGCCCGGCACGACGATGAGCTTCGGCCCGCAGTACATCCCTTCGCACATGATCGTCCTCCTGCGCGTCACCGACGACCGAATCTGGTGGGCGGACTGCAACTGGAACTGGGACAACTGTGTGCATTACCGCGAGGCGAGCCTCGAAGAGTTCGTCAACTTCGTCCACTGGCTGCCGACCCCGAACAAGAACGGCTACATCATCAGCATTACGAAGATCAACCGCCTGAATACCTATGATTGGCCGAAAACCGACGCCGCTCGCTATCAGAACCGCGGCGACGCGAGAATCGTCTGGACAGCCGTTGACGGCGCGAAGAGCTATGAGGTCTATCAGGTGACGGGCAGCGGCGATAAGCTGGTCTACTCCGGCTCCGCCGTCAGCTATACCAACTACAACTCCAACCCCGGCACCAAGTACACCTACTACGTCAAGGCGGTGATGAGCTCCGGCAGAAAGATTACCGGCAACACCGTCAGCGTCTACGGGCGTATCCACTGTCCGCTGCTGGAGCTTGACCGAGATCACGAGTGTATCCGCTGGAACGCTGTCGAAGGCGCGTCGGGTTACCGTATCTTCCGACGCTACGGCTCTGACGGCGAGTTCAGACACGTCACCACCGTCAAGGGCACGAGCTACAGCGACGGCTGGATGGACTGGGATGCAGGGGAGTATGACTACACCCTCTACCGCATCCAGGCGGTCAGCCCCAAGGGCGAGAACGCCAGCTCCGTCTACAGTGACTGTGTCGCGGTATCGGGCGAGTACTGCATGCCGTAACAACCGAATATCACAAAGGCGTACAGCAAATAATCCGCTGTACGCCTGTACTTTTAATAGGGGCTTGCATTATTGAAAGAAATAGTGTATAATAATAGCGAATAAGTATCAACGGAGGTGTTTGTATGTTAGATAAGACGATGGTATTCTCCCTGGGAGGTAACCGTGACGACGAGATGAAAGACGCGCTGACAACCGTTTACAACGCGCTCAAGAAGAAGGGCTACAACCCGATCAACCAGATCGTCGGCTATATCCTCAGCGAGGATCCCACCTACATCACAACATACGGCAACGCCCGCAACATCATCAGCAAGATTGACCGCGACGATCTGCTCGAGGTCATGGTAAAGACCTATCTGAACGTCTGATGATGACATCACGACTATAAACGAAGGGATTGATTCCAATGGCTGAAAAGGAATTTTCAACCTATAAGGGCAAGCCTCTGGTTCGCTGCGGCGACGAGCTGTACTACGGCAGCATGTCAGAGCGTTTTGTCATCCATATGCTGATAAAGTCCAAGAAAACCGTAGGGGATACCGAGATCGCCGACAAGGTGACGATCCAGCTCCTCTGCACCGATCCTGACCTAAGCCCCCGCAAACAGCTGGTTAAGTCCAGCGATAAGCAGGGACTCTATACCGCGCTGGACGTCGCCGAGGTGTGGCTGAACAGAGCGTTGAAATCATGAGAAAGAGCCGACCTTTCGTGGTCGGCTTTTTAGTTAGGAGTTAGGAGTGAGGAGTGAGGAATTAGGAATTAGGAATGTCGGGAAAGCCTGACGGCTTTTGGATTTGTACAACTACAGCTTACAACGGCGCACCTGCCTCTGTATAAAAGCAAAATTACTTTCAATGGGTGAGGGCGAAGCCCTCCATTAACTCCTAACTCCTAACTCCTCACTCCTAACTGAAATACGTTTCCGGACAGACCTCTTTTATTTTCTCTCTGAGAATTAAAAAGTCGTTAAAGGCGCCTTCCATCTGCGCTTGGTTACGCAGCAGCGCCGCCGGGTGCAGCATCGGCATCATCCACACACCCTTGCGCTCAAGAAATGTGCCGTGCTCCCGGGTGATCCTGAGATCGGGTTTTATCAGCTTCATGCCGGCGATCCTGCCCAGGGTTACGATGATCTTCGGGCGGATCAGGCGCGTCTGTTCCCTGAGGTAGCCGATGCAGCTTTCCTGCTCATCTTCCTGCGGATCGCGGTTCTTGGGCGGACGGCACTTGACGATGTTGGTGATGTAAACGTTTTTGTGACGGTCAAGGTCGACGGCGTACAGCAATTTGTCAAGCAGCTGACCCGCGCGTCCGACAAACGGTTCGCCCTTGATATCCTCCTGCTCGCCGGGACCTTCGCCGATGAACATCACGCGGGCGTTCGGCTTGCCTACTCCGAACACCACATGCTTTCGGTTTTCACACAGCCTGCAATTCGTACAGCGCAGGCATTTTTCTTCAATTTCCTGCCATGTGCTCAAAATCTTCACCTTATTTCCAATATTGTGTTGAAATCTGACGCAAAATATAGTATGATGAATATAACCGCGGAGCTCCCGCGAACAAATTATGAATGGTGGTTATTATTATGAAAAGTACAATCATGGTAGAGACTTCCGCTCACCATCTGCATGTCACAGCAGAGACCTTCGCGACCCTGTTCGGCGAGGGCAAGAGCCTGACCAACAAGAAAGACCTGTCCCAGCCCGGTCAGTTTGCCTGCGTAGAGAAGGTGACTGTCGTAGGCCCCAAGGGTGAGATCACCATGTCCATCCTCGGACCCTTCCGTCCTGAGGATCAGGTAGAGATCTCCATGACCGAAACCCGCAAGCTCGGTGTTGTCGGCGTGATCCGCGAGTCCGGCGATCTTGCCGGTACCCCCGGCTGTATCCTCAGAGGCCCCGAGGGTGAGGTCGAGATCGACCACGGCGTCATCGTCGCGAAGCGTCACATCCATCTGACCCCCGATACCGCTGTTGAGTACGGCGTAGAGGACAAGCAGATCGTCAAGGTCGCTGTCGGCGGCGAGGGCAGAAAGGTCATCTTTGACGACGTGATTGTCCGCGTTTCTCCGAAGTACGCGCCTGCCGTTCACCTCGATACCGACGAGGCTAACGCAGCGGGCCTGACCGGTACAACCGACGGCGAGATCATCTTATAATCTGTCACTGTGAAAGCTCCTCCTTTTGGGGGAGCTTTTTTGTTAGGAGTGAGGAGTGAGGAGTGAGGAGTTAGGAGTTAGGAGTTAGGAATTAGGAATGAGGAATTGTGGGCGGGCGTTGCCCGCACCCATTTTATATAAATGACTTCTTGAGAGAGGTATAAGCGCTGTTGTTATCAGTTGTTATACAAATCCAAAAAGCCGACAGGCTTTCCCGCAACTCCTAACTCCTAACTCCTAACTCTAAACTTAATCCAGCTCGCTTGTATTCCTCACCGGCTCGGCGAGCTCGACGTCCTGTATCGTGAAGTAAACCACGTCGCCTAAGGGGACGGAGACATAATGCCAGCCTTTATTTAATTCTTCTGTAGAAATATCGCCCTCATGCATGCGCACCTGCGTCATCTTTTCGGGCAGATAGACGTGACGCGCTTCGGCGTTCTGGGTATAGATCGGCGCGATCATCAGCCTGTCGCCGACCATCAGCTGATCCTCCACCGCTGCGGCAACCTCGTCGTCCTCGTAGTCAAAGCGCAGGGGACGGAAGTACATTTCGTCATTTTCGACGGCGTATCTGAACGAATCGTAGAGGTAGGGGAGCAGGCGGTACCTTAACGTGATGATATGGCGGAAGGCTTCGGTATCTCCGAAGGCGTAGGCTTCCTGACTGCGCGTGCCTGCCGCGGCATGGTTGCGCATCAGCGGTGTGAACAGCGCAAAGCTCATCCAGCGGAGCAGGAGATCACGCGTACAGTTGCTGCCGAAACCGCCGATATCGCTGCCCGAGAACAGGAAACCGCACATGTTCAGTCCGGGCATTTGCTGCAGGCTCTGGAGGATGTGACCCCACCAGCTTGCGTTGTCGCCTGTCCATACGCCGCCCCAGCGGTGCGCGCCGATGTAGGACGCGCGAGAGAAGATCAGGCTGTTGCCCTCGCCGCAGAGTTCCTCCAGCGCGTCGTGGGCGCTCTTGGTCATATACGCGCCGTAGAGGTTGTGTACGTCATAGTGGCGCAGCTTGCCTGACGGGGTGTTGTGGTAGAAGCTCTTGTAGTCGTCATCGTTGTTTTGCAGGCGCGCCAGCACATCCCTCGCTCCAAAGAAGCTCAGGGCGTTCAGCTGAGAGATATCCATCTTTTTTATTTCTTCAAAAGAATGAAGCAGACCCTTTTCGCTGTAAAACAGCGCGGGTTCGTTCATATCGTTCCAAAAGCCCTCGATCCCCAGATCGGTCAGCGCCTTGTATTTTTCGCCGAACCATTTTGCCGCCTCCGGGTTGAGAAAATCAGGCAGAACGCTTC
Source organism: uncultured Ruminococcus sp. (assembly GCA_902763855.1). Taxonomy (GTDB): domain Bacteria; phylum Bacillota; class Clostridia; order Oscillospirales; family Acutalibacteraceae; genus Ruminococcoides. The sequence continues at coordinate 4,383 of CACWTM010000094.1, forward strand.
TGCCCGGCCATACGCCGACAACAAAATCCTCGCCGTTTTCATCCTTGCAGAAGTAACCCTTCTCGTGACCCTCGTCGTAGACGCCGTAGCCCTCTTCGACCTTGACTGCCGCGTCGATGATCGGGATCAGGCGAATCCCGCGCGATTTGAGATCGTCGCTGAGCTTTCTCAGGTTCGGGAACCGCTCGGGGCTGACAGAAAAGTCCTTGAACCGATCCATATAGTCGATGTCAAGGTAGATCATGTCGATCGGGATACCTGCCTTCTCGTAGCGGTCGGCGCACTCCCTGATATCTTGCTCGGTCACATAGCCCCAGCGGCTTTGACCGTAGCCGAACGCCCATCGCGGGGGCAGGTAGCTTTTGCCGATCAGGGAGCGAAACTCGCGGACGACGGCTTTGAGCGAATCGGCGGTGACGATGTACACTTCAAGCGCGAAGCTCTCGGGCGTGACGGTCAGGATATCGCTGTCGGTGTAGCCGAGGTCAAAGGTGATCTTTGACGGGGTATCAAAGAACGCGCCGAATTTTTGCTTGCCGTCTATGAGGATGAAGTTGTGCGCGCCGTAAAGAGCGCGTTTGCCCTCGTTGTGGTTGGGGTCGTCGGTGCAGAAGCTCTCGTAGATCCAGCCGCGCTTATTGATCCCGCGCACGGTCTCGCCCAGTCCGTACACGCGTGTTTTTTCATCCATATGAAAGGTAAAGGTCTGCCCGTCGAGCGTAAAGGGCAGGGGAGCGCCGTCTGAAATCGGCAGGTCTTTGACCACCGCTCCCGTAGAGAGAATCGGAGAATAACTGAAACGCTGAATCATATCGCACCTCGCACTTGATTTTTTTTGAGTTTAACTGTATAATAGAAAGGTAAAGGGTTTTTACACCTGAGATTTCGGCAAAATCCTTACCTTGATTATAGCAAAGAATCCTTTGAGACACAACACCATTTTTCACTTCGGAGGGACTTTATGAGCAACAAAGTCGTCATTACCTCAGACATCACCTGCGACCTTAACTGGGAGTTGGAACAGCGCTACGGCGTGACATGCATCCCGCTGCATATCGTCATCGGCGGCAAGAGCTACGAGGATTGGGTCAACATCAAACCCGAGGAGCTGTATGAGATTTTCTACAAGACCAAGGAGCTGCCCCATACCACCGCCGGCAGCGTCGGCGAGTATACCGATTTCTTCCGTCAGTTTACCGACAAGGGCTGTGACGTCGTGCACCTGAGCCTCGGCTCCAAGCTGAGCGTTACCCATCAGAGCAGCGTTTTGGCGGCACAGGAGCTTGACGGTCACGTTTTCTCCATCGACACCCAGAACCTCTCGACAGGCTCGGGACTGTTGGTCATCAAGGCTTGTGAGCTGCGCGATCAGGGACTTTCCGCCAAGGAGATCGCCGAGAAGGTCACCGCGATGGTGCCTAAGGCTCACGCTTCCTTTGTGCTCGACCGACTCGACTTCATGCACGCGGGCGGCAGATGCTCCGCTGTCGCGATGCTCGGCGCGAACCTCTTGAGCCTCAAGCCCTCGATCGAAGTACATAACGACGACGGCGCGTCGATGGGCGTCGGCAAGAAGTATCGCGGCAAGTACGATAAGGTGCTGATCCAGTACATGGAGGACACCCTCAACAAGTACGATAACATCGACACCTCGCGCGTGTTCATCACCCACGCGGGAGCCAACAAGGAGTATGTCGACAACGTGTACAAGGCTCTCAAGGCTAAGAATATCTTCAAGGAGATCCACATCACCCGCGCCTCCTGCACGATCTCCAGCCACTGCGGGCCGAACACGCTCGGCGTGCTGTTTATGACGAAGTAATACAACCTGTTTCATAAACTGATTCAGATGACAAAACCACCTGCCTTACGCTTGGACAGGTGGTTGTTTTATGTTTTTGAATAGATCGTATCATGAATCGTAGTGACCGCTTCATCGCTGATGGTACAGCCCAGGCTGTACATGGGGGTGTTTTCCACCAGCCTGCCCAGCATATCTAGCAGCTTTGTCATCTCGCCGCGCTCGCCGGGCAGAACGGTTTGCTGTAACAGCAGGGTCAGCGCGTCGATGGGGGACATCCGCTCGGCGCGGTTTTCTGGCGCTTGGTGTAAGAACACCACCGCTTTGATCGGCGCGCAGATGTTGTTGCCGATCGCGTGCTTGCCGTTCCACGGCGTGCCGTAGATGAAGAACCGCCCGTCCTTTTCGCGTACGAGGGGCTTGTCGTCGTTAATCATCGTGACGTCGTCGCCGAAGTGTCTGCGCCATAACGCGGCGTGGGTGCTTTTGCCGGTGCCGGATGGAGCGGTGAAGATGATGCCGTCGCCCCTGTAGCTCAGGCATGAACAGTGCAGGAAGAACCCGCCCTTGCTGATGATGTAGTCGCAGATCACCCTCAGGATCGCTACCGCTTCGCAGATATACGGACTGCCCGCGTCGCCGTGAATCTCTTCACCCAGCTCCGCTTCGTGGCGGATCATCTCCTCGGTCGGCGCGACATACAGCTCATAATCCGCGCTGTCGGTGAGGAAGTCGCTCAGATAGTCGTAGGTTTCTTCATACCGTGCTTTGACGGCAATGTTCATTTCTGCGATACGATAGATGTGCATGGTATAGGCTCCTTCATGTACGGTTAACCGTTCTCCGTTTTCTTTATTATAACATAAGAATAAATAGTTGCAACCGTCAAAAAGACGATCAGCGCGATCACCATGACGAAAATGTAAGCGACCGAGCGCAGGATCAGCCCCGCGGCGATGGTGACAAGTCCCGCCAGCACCAACGCGATGCCTCCCGCGCGGTTGGCGATGTACCAGTGCTCGTCGGTGTCCATGCAGAACTTCATCCGCATGCCCATGATGTGATTGCGCTTGGTTTTGGGCATGATGTTGCCCAGCAGGATGAACACGATCCCGACGATGACCGAAACGATCACACTCGCCAGACTTCCCGCGTCCGAGAAGATTGTCGGCTGATTCATCGCCGTCAGCGTGAGGATATCCACTGCGTTCAGTAAGACGAGGATCAGGATCATGACCGTATCGCCGATATCGCTGTTGCGGCGGGTCTTTTCGTCATCGGTAGAGGATTTTTCGGTAAAATGCCGCACGATCATAACGATCCCGTACATCACGAGGAGGATCGCGGGCAGGAGAAAGGCTTCGTACTTGGAGCCGTAGCGGTCGATGTTGCCGTGGATATCAAAGTGCGCCGCGACTCGCTCGGGCATGAAGAAGAATACCGCGACCGCGGTATAGAGCATGGGGAGCACGGCTAAGATCAGGGACAGGATACGCTTGAATTTTTTCATGAGAATAACCTCCTGTTGACAATGAGAATTGCAATGATACTTAGTATTAGTTAGCCTTAAATTGCTTGAGCCAGAGCAAAAGCTCGTCAAAGAGCGAGGCGTTGAGCTCATAGTAGACGAAGTTTTTCTCCTTCGATTCCGTCAGCAGATCGCTTTCTTTGAGCAGCTTTAAGTGGTAGCTCAGCTTCTGCGGCGACATGCCTAGGGTATCGGCGATCTCGCCTGCGGACATCCTGTAGTGCTTTTTGACAAGCTCCAGTATCTCCCGACGCTGTGGGTCGGAGAGGGTTTTGAGCGTTTTGCCTAACGACATGAGCTGTCACCACCTATTTCAAAAAGTTTTTAAACAGCTGTTTGAGGGTATTATAGCCCTGCCGATGACAAAAGTCAATAGCTATTTCAAAAATATTTTAAATACAGGTTAACAGGCGTTCAGCGGGGGAGGGGGTATC
>CACWTM010000095.1 GCA_902763855.1 uncultured Ruminococcus sp.
GGTGTAATGGAATTGGATAAAATGCACTGTAAGATTCTTCGACAAGCTCAGAATGACACTCTAGGGGCTATCGCGTATCTTAGCGCGACAGCCCCTTTTCATTTACAGATTGCGCAGGGTCTCGATGCTGATCTCCGTGTCCTCGGGATTCTCAACATGATCGAGCGCCTTTTGGATATCGTCGGTGAGATAAAACAGCAAGAGGTTCTTTTCGTTGATGAACCTTTCATCCACCGCGTTCTGCATCATGCTGAGCATCGGATCATAGTAACCGTCGGTATTCAGGATGACGATCGGCTTGCGGTGTCTGCCAAGCTGCTTCAGCGTGAGAATCTCAAAAAACTCTTCGTAGGTACCCACGCCGCCGGGCGTGACAATAAAGGCGTCGCTTTTGTCCTCCATCATCTGCTTGCGCTCGCGCATGGTATCGGTGTAGATGTACTCGTCACACAGCGAGTACAACACGCCGTCGACGTTGAAAAAGCTCGGCTGGATACCGGTGATGTGACCGCCGCCGTCATGGGCGCCGCGCGCGACTGCGCCCATCATGCCGTGGTCACCGCCGCCGAAAATCAGACTGTGGCCGCGCTTAGCAAGTTCAAATCCCAGCGCGTGACCTGCTTCTATGAATGGCTCGGCGATCTCCTTGGACGCCGCGCCGTATACACATATAACCATAGTATTGCTCCGTTTTGACTCTTGGGAGAGCGAACAGCTGTGTGCCGCGCTCTCCCTGAATTAATGTAATTATGCGTTCTGCTCAAACTGGCTGTTGTACAGATCGGCGTAGAATCCGCCCTGTGCCAAAAGCTCGTCGTGTGTACCCGATCCGATGATATCGCCGTCCTTGAGGACGAGGATCAGATCGGAGTTCTTGATGGTCGACAGGCGGTGAGCGATGACAAAGGAGGTTCTGCCCTCGGTCAGACCGTCCATCGCCTTCTGGATGATACGCTCGGTACGGGTATCGACCGACGAGGTCGCTTCGTCGAGGATCAGCAGCGGCGCGTTCTCGATCATCGCGCGGGCGATGGTCAGCTGCTGCTTCTGACCCGCGGAAAGGCTCGCCTTGTCGTCGAGTACGGTGTCATAGCCGTGCGGCAGGGTGTGGATGAAGTGGTGGATACCGACCGCCTTGCAGGCGCGTTCGAGCTGTTCATCCGTGACGTTCTCCTTGCTGTAGACAAGATTCTCGCGCACGGTGCCCTCAAAGAGCCATGTATCCTGCAAAACCATGCAGAACAGATCGTGGATGTTCTCGCGCGTCAGCTCGTCGATCGGCACGCCGTCGATGTAGATGCGTCCGGAGTTCAACTCATAAAATCGCATGAGCAGGTTGACGATGGTCGTTTTGCCCGCACCGGTAGGGCCGACGATCGCGACCTTCTGACCGGCTTTGATATCCACGGAAAAGTCGTTGATGATGATGCGGTCGGGGTTGTAGCCGAAGTGAACGTGCTCAAAGCGCACGTCGCCTTTGACGGTATCGAGGCTGCGGGTCTTGGCGCTTTCGTCGGACAGCTCCTCTTCGCCGAGGTACTCAAAAACACGTTCGGCGGCCGCCGCGGTGCTCTGCATGCTCGAGAAGCTCTGAGCAAGCTGCTGCAGAGGCTGGGTGAACAGACGGACGTAGATCGTGAACTCGATGATAACGCCGTAGGTGATGGCGTTGTTCTTGACCAACAGCGCGCCGACCAGGAATACGGCAACGAAGCCGAGGTTGCCGATAAAGGTCATCAGCGGCTGCATCACGCCCGAGAGGGTCGTGGACTTGAAGGCGCTGTCGCGCAGATGGCGGTTGATGCGGCTGAACTCCTCTTTGCTGTCCTTCTCATAGTTATACGCCTTGACGATGTTGTGGCCGGAGTAGATCTCCTCCACATGACCGTTGATCGCGCCGAGGTGACGCTGCTGGCGGTTGAAATGGAGCTGAGAATGCTTCATGATGACGGACATAAAGACAAAGCCGAGGACGGACGCGACGATGGCGGTTACCGCCAAAATCCAGTTAGTGAGGAACATCATCAGCGCCGAGCCGACAAACAGGGCGATTGAGGTGATGAACTGGGCGATACTGAGGTTCATCGTGCGCTCGATGGTGTCGATGTCGTTCGTGATACGGGACAGGATATCGCCGAAAGGAGTCGCGTCAAAGTACTTCAGCGGCATACGGTTGGTTTTGTCGGTGATATCGGTGCGCATACGGCGGCTGATCGTCGGCGCGACGGTTGCCATAATGAAATGCTGGACAAAGTTCATCAGCCAGCTGATGCCGTAGAGGATAAACAGGAAGGTGCAGGTCGCCGTGACGGCGTCGAGGTCGATTGTTCCGGCGATGCCCTGCGTAATCAGGTCGGTGATCTTCTGGATCTGCTTGGGGCCGATCAGGGCGATGATCGTGCCGACGACGGCGCAGGTCATCGCGATGATGATTGCGGGAAGCTGAGGCTTGGCGTAAGAAAGCATCTGCTTCCACGCCGCGCCGAAGTTATCGGACTTCTCGGTCACGACGCCGCGCGGCCCGCCCATGCCTTTGCGCGCCTGAGGCTGCTTGGCGTTCACGCCGATGAGCGCTTCACGCTCTTTTTTGATGTATTGAGGTCTGGAGTTGTTATCAGTCATAGTTCAGCTCCTCCTCTCCCAGTTGTGAAAGACCGATCTCGTGATAGATCTCACAGGTCTTGAGCAGCTCTTTATGCTTACCGATCGCGGCGATCCTGCCCTCATCGAGGACGATGATCTGATCGGCGTCCTTGATGGTGCCGATACGCTGGGCGACGATGATGTTGGTCGTGCCGGCAGTCTCCTTTTTCAGGGTCTCGCGCAGAACGCGGTCGGTCTTGTAGTCGAGCGCGGAGAAGCTGTCGTCAAAGATCAGCACCTCGGGCTTGCGGCAGACGGCGCGCGCGATACACAGGCGCTGTTTCTGACCGCCGCTGAGGTTGGAGCCGCCCTGCGCGACAGGGTGCTCGTAGCCCTCGGGATAGTTTTCGACAACGTCCTTTGCCTGGGCGATCCGAACGGCGCGGGCAACGTCCTCCTGGGTGTAGCCCTCGGTACCGTTAGAACCCATCGCGACGTTGGTGTTGACCGTTCCGGAGAACAGCACCGCTCGCTGGGGAATGTAGCCGAGCTTATTATGCAGCTGTTCAAGGGTATAGTCCTTGACGTTCACGCCGTCGACCAGCACCTCGCCCTCGGTCGCGTCATAAAAACGCGGGATCAGGTTAATCATGGTAGATTTGCCGCAGCCGGTCGAGCCGATGATGGCGACCGTCTCGCCCTTGTGGGCGGTGAAGCTGATATCCTTGAGTACATAATCGGCAGCGTCGGGGTACTTGAAGCTGACGTTGCGAAACTCGATCTCGCCCGTTTTGTCGGTGTGCTCCACGCCCTTGCCATCGACGACCGACGACTTGGTGTCGATGACCTCGTTGATACGGTGAGCCGCAACGAGGGAGCGCGGGCCCATGATGAAGATCATGTTCAGCATCATGAACGCCATGATGACCATCAGCGCGTACTGGGAGAACACGGTCATATCGAGGAACAGCTCCGCCTTGCCCGCCAGCGGCGCGCCGTCGATGAGGTATGCGCCGATCCAGTAAACGATCAGCGAAAGTCCGTTCATGATAAGCATCATGGACGGCATCATGATCGACATGATGCGGTGGGCTTTCATATTATTATTGGTAATGTCGGCGTTTGCCGCTTCAAACTTGTTTTTCTGATAATCCTCAGCGTTATACGCGCGGACAACGCGGATACCGGTCAGGTTCTCGCGCGTGATGCGGTTGATGTTATCGGTCAGGGTCTGGATACGCCTGAACAGCGGATGCGCGAACAGGAAACATATGCCCAGCACGATGATGACCAGCACGACCGCGACGCCTGCCGAGATCGTCCACTCGGCACTTTTGTCGGCAATCTTGGTGACCGCGAGAATTGCCATCAGCGGCGCGCGTACGATGACGAACAGACCGAATACGATGATGGTTTGTACCTGCGTGATATCGTTGGTGGAACGGGTAATCAGGGACGCGGTGGAAAAATGGTTGATCTCCGCCATCGAGAAGCTCTCAACCGCGTCATAGAGCTTTGCGCGGACGTTGAAGGAATAGTTTGCGGCAAGAAAGCCGGAGATAACCGTGACCAGCACGCTGACGATCAGGCTTGCCAAAGCGCACAGGAGCATTTTGCCGCCTGCCCACAGGATCTGGGGGATCTCGGAACCGGGGATGACCAACAGCTCGGTGATCTCCTTCATGTAGTCGGGCATGAGCAGCTCGAGATATACCGAGAGCGCGATCAGCAGCACCGCACCCGCGGTTGCGAACCAGTCGCGCTTTGTGAAATGTCGCATTATCGCAATCATATCTTCACCTCTTCTATAGTTATGTAAAATGTTGCAGTGTTATCAGTCTGCTTTGTCGGGATCGGGGATCTTGTGCAGCAGATCAATCAGCTGACGCTTTTCGTCTTCGGTAAGGTTGCCGAAGGTCGCCTTGAACGAGCGGTGGGTCTCCTCCTTGATCTCATCGGCACGCTGTTTGCCCTGATCTGTCAGCGCGAGCAGCGTCGCGCGACGGTCGGCGGGGTCCTGTGACCGCGTGAGCATGCCGTCGTTTTCGAGACGGTTGAGCATCTCGGAGAGGGTTGACGGGCTGACACGAAAAGCGCTGGCGAGCTGGTTGTTGCGCATCGCGCCTTCGTTGTCGGCAAGGATCGCGAGGATGATCTCTCGCTTTGCCGCGGGTCCGCAGCCCTTGTCGTCACAGCCCGGTCGGTGGGCGCGCATGGAACGACCCGCGTGACGCAGGGCGTCAAACAGCCTGAAGTCGAGGTCGTCGTGCATAGATTCAACTCCTTTCGGAAACGAATTTTTCGGTTGCGAAGAAATTTTATCACATTCAAACAGTGTTGTCAATAGATTCGGTTCCGAATTTTTCGGAAGCGAATAAAATCGTCATCACTTTTACATAATTCACGAAAATCCGTGAAAAACTTGTCAATATTACAGCACTTTAAAGCGGTGTTTTTCTTGACTATCGTTTGAGATTATTGTAAAATAAAGGGTACGTTAAGCTGAGCCAAGGTATACCCCGTCGGCAAATCTCGCCGATCACGGCTCAGTATCAAGAAAGGAGACGTAGAACAAATGGAATTGTATCTTGTAATTGCGATCTTCGTCGGTTCTATCCTTGCGCTGGTGTTCGCCCTCATCATGGCGAAACGCGTGCTGAGCTTTGACGAAGGTACAGACAGGATGAAAAAGATTTCCGCATCGATCCGTTCGGGCGCGAACGCCTACCTCAAGAGACAGTACACCATCGTACTGATCTTCTTCATTGTGATGTTCGTGATCCTGGGCGCGATGGCGATCTTCGGACTACTGACCCCCTATGTACCGTTCGCGTTTATCACGGGCGGCTTCTTCTCGGGCCTTTCCGGCTTTGTCGGCATGAAGATCGCAACCGCGGCAAACGCTCGTACCGCGAACGCCTGCCGTACCGGACTGAACAAGGGTCTGAGAGTCGCTTTCTCGGCGGGCTCCGTCATGGGCTTCACCGTCGTAGGTCTGGGACTTCTCGACATCTCGATCTGGTTCACTCTGTTAAAATTTGTATTCAAGCTCGACGCCGCAGGCATCACCTCCGCGATGCTGACCTTTGGTATGGGCGCTTCCTCGATGGCGCTGTTTGCGCGTGTCGGCGGCGGTATCTTCACCAAGGCTGCTGACGTAGGCGCCGACCTCGTCGGTAAGGTCGAGGCGGGTATCCCCGAGGATGACCCCCGCAACCCCGCGGTTATCGCCGATAATGTCGGCGACAACGTCGGTGACGTTGCCGGTATGGGCGCCGACCTGTACGAGAGCTATGTCGGCTCTGTTATCTCCTGTGCCGCGCTGGGCGTAGCCGCGTTCTCCCGTAACGGCGACATGCAGTTCAAGGCGATGGCGATCCCGATGATTATGGCGGCGCTGGGTATCCTGTGCTCCATCATCGGCACCTTCTTTGTCCGCACCGGTGAGAAAACCGAGCAGAAGCTCCTGTTAAAGGCGCTCTCGCGCGGTACCAACCTCGCCGCTATCCTGATCGCGCTCGCCGCGTTCCCGCTGATCTACTTCATCCTCGGCGCTGAGCACTGGATGCTCTACTTTGCCGTTCTCGCGGGTCTGATCGCGGGTGTTCTGATCGGTAAATCCACCGAGTACTTTACCTCGGATACCTATAAGCCCACCAAGAATCTGGCTTCCAAATCCGAGACCGGCTCCGCTACCATCATCATCGGCGGCTTGGGTCTTGGTATGCTGTCTACCGCTGTTCCGATCATTATCGTGGGTATCGCGGTTCTGGTAGCGTTCTTCGTGTCGGGCGGCACGCTCGCTTCTCCCCAGATCGGTCTGTACGGTATCGCTCTGGCGGCTGTCGGTATGCTGTCTACCCTGGGTATTACCCTTGCGACCGACGCTTACGGCCCTGTTGCCGACAACGCGGGCGGTATCGCCGAGATGAGCGGTCTGGAGCCTGAGGTTCGTGAGCGTACCGACGCTCTGGATTCTCTGGGCAACACCACTGCCGCTACCGGCAAGGGCTTTGCGATCGGTTCCGCCGCGCTGACCGCGCTGGCGCTGATCGCCTCCTACATCGACAAAATCAACAGCATGCCTGAGGCTGCAAACGTCGGTTACGACAGCTTCAGCGTTATGAATCCGCTGGTTCTGATCGGTCTGTTCATCGGCGCGTGCCTGCCGTTTGTCTTTGCGGCGCTCACCATGGACGCTGTCGGCAGAGCTGCGCAGAGCGTTGTTATCGAGGTAAGACGCCAGTTCAAGAGCATCAAAGGCTTGATGGAAGGCAAGGCTGATCCTGACTACGCGAAGTGCGTTGACATGTGCTCGCGCTCCTCTTTGAAGGAAATGATCCTGCCCACCGTTATCGCGATCATCGTACCGGTCGTTGTCGGTCTGGTTCTGGGCTTCTACGGCGTTGTCGGTATGCTCGCGGGCGCGACCGCTTCGGGCTTCCTGATGGCGATCTTCATGTCCAACTCCGGCGGCGCTTGGGATAACGCGAAGAAGTACATCGAAGCCGGCAACCACGGCGGCAAGGGTTCCGACCAGCACAAGGCTGCTGTCGTAGGCGACACCGTAGGCGATCCCTTCAAGGATACCTCGGGTCCCTCCATCAACATCCTCATCAAACTGCTGTCGATGGTCTCCATCGTCTTTGCGGCGCTGGTGGTTCAGTTCCATCTCTTTGGATAATCACAAAACAACACAGAGCAGGTACAGCGATGTACCTGCTCTTTTTTTGCCCGCGCCATCTTCTTTGTGCCCCGCGATGTTCGAACGCCGATCCCGAAAACCAGGTTATAATTCTCCATAAAAATTATAAATCGTAAAAACTTCGGCACACAAAATCTTGTGGGTTTTCGGTTATTTTTCTCCAAAATATATTAAAAATCGGTTTATTTTCTAAGAGGAATTAACGGTTACAACTTGAAACATTTTTTATTCTAAAAGGAATTAACCGTTAACAAAATGATATGAAAATGGTGAAGCTGTAACTGGTATTTTCACAGATTCTCTGTTACAATATACTTGTAAGAAATAAAACAACTGTTCGAATGAATTGAGTAAAGGAGATGTTTTTATGAAGATTAATGTCAAAGGCGAACACGTATCGGAAAAGATCATCCACATGTATGTCGACGAGCTCATCAAAGCTCATCCCGACAAGCACATCAATGCGGTGGACATCATCGTAGAGGGTGACGCGATGAAGGTAAGGATGGTGCACGACCTCGACCGCACCGCTTGAAACGCGAGCGGGGACGGCAAGGAAAAACCGGAGGAATAACATCCCGCACGCGCGTATATACATATATAATACAGCTTATTTCATGGACAGATCCTGATCGAAAGCCACGGTCAGCATCCGTATCAAGCTCCTATAGCTAAACCGCCGCTCTCCCACAGCGGCGGTTTTTCCTTTTGTCAAAAGCCGTATATCCGCCGCAAATGAAGATTCTTATCACGGTTTTTGAATGAGTAAACAAATTATGAACAGAGCCAGTTTGTGACGATTTTATCGAGATACGAGGGGTCAAGGAGGCATTTGAACTGCTTGTCA
>CACWTM010000096.1 GCA_902763855.1 uncultured Ruminococcus sp.
AAAATGGAAGATCATGGACGGCGACGTTCACAAGATCCTCGGATATATTTTAAGCGAAAATTGATACGATACCTAATAAGAAAAAGCGCAGTCGCGATGACTGCGCTTTTGTTGTATAAGGTTACTGTTCGGATTCAAAAATCCATTCGCCGATCTTGCCGTAGGAGGATAACCCCGCCTTGTAGCGCAGGATATTCAGCGCGTCTCTGAGGTCAACCGCGCCGTCCGCGTTGACGTCGGCGTTGAGGGTGTTGTAGGGGCTGTTCTCACCCGCGGTCACATGCTGGATGAAGGTCGCGTCCATGACGGTCAGCTCATAGTCGCCGTCGGCGTCGCCGATATAGCCGATCGCCGGCTCGACGGTGGTGGCGCTGTAGGGGATCGGATCGAGCTGGTCGTTAGAGATATTGTCTTTAATCAGCACGATGATATCGTTGCCGCTCATGGAGTTGAGCACATTGAAATAATGCAGAATCTCTGTCGTGCCCGCCGCAACTGCCTTGAGACGCACGCGGAAGAAATGCTCGTTGACGTCGTCAAAAACGCCGACTCCGTCTTTATACTTCGAGAAGTTGTAAAGGATCAGATCCTTTCTTTCCAGAAAGTTGGTGATGAGGTTGGTGTTGCGGATGGACTCGGGAAAGCTGTAGCCGTCCATATAAACCTCGCCGCGCACAACGGGACCGTACTCGACGACCTTGACATAGTCGGAGTCATACCGCAGCTGAGCTTGCAGCTGGTTGATCGTACGGCCGCCGCTGTTGACGCCGACGTGTACGATAAATTCGTTGCCGACCTCAACCTCGGCGATCGGTACCTTGCGGTTAGTGATGGTCAGGGTCTGTTTCTCGGCGGCTGAGGTGTTGACGGCGCAGACCGTCAGCCCGCAGATCAGCAGGATGGCTGTCAGCCAAAGACTGAGGAGTTTTTTCATAGTATCCCTCCAAAGGTTCAGGAAGATATATATCATTATTTTAATAGATCGGCAAAAGAATTGCAAGCCTTTTGAGGTGATAAAATTCGAAAATCGCAAAAAAGACGCCGTGAAAGCGTATAATACTAAGTATCATTAAAACACTTTAACATTTATTGCGGTAAATTCCGCATAGCGGTGTTGTCGTCCTTGACATACGCCAGTATGCCTGCGTCCTCCGCCTTGCTCTGCGAAATTTCTCGCTAACAAATTTGTTAAAGTGCCTGCGTCCTCCGCCTTGCTCTGCGAAATTTCTCGCTAACAAATTTGTTAAAGCGTTTAATGGATACTTAGTATAAAGAAGAAAAACTTTGGGAAAAGTCGAACAAACATTTGCTTTTCTCGAAAGTATGTGTTATAATTCAGTTACAAATAAATGTATAAGGGTGATTGAATGAAACCTTTGACTACAGGACAGCAAAAAGTCTATGACTATATCTTAGAATGTTCCGAAAACGGACGGATTCCCTCGGTGCGCGAGCTGTGCGATGCGACGGGTTTTCGCTCGACCTCAACCGTTGCGTATCACCTCAAAGCGCTGGAGGAACGCGGTTTGATCGAGCGTGAGGAAGGCTTGAACCGCTGTATCCGCCTGAAAAACGAACAACCGACCTCAAAGGTTCCGCTGATGGGCCGCGTCACCGCGGGTCAGCCGATCCTGGCGGTGCAGGATATCGAAACCTACATCCCCGTACCCAAGGATATCTCCAAGGGCAGGGAGCTGTTTGCCCTGCGCGTCGTCGGCGAAAGTATGATTAACGCGGGGATCTATGACGGTGATATCATCATCATCAACCGTACCCCTACCGCCGAAAACGGCGACATCGTGGTCGCGATGGTAGAGGATGAGATCAGCGGCGAGAGCAGCGCGACCGTCAAGCGCTTTTATAAAGAAAAGGGACATATCCGCCTGCAGCCCGAAAACGACGCCTATGAGCCGATCATCGTCGACAAGGCGGTGTTGCTGGGCAAGGTCGTGACCCTCATCAGGAACTACGAGTAAATAACGTCATCGGCGCGCGGCCGCGGCAAGACAGCGCGGTGATTCGGCAAGTGAAATCCTGCCTTTTTTGAATTTGAAAATTGTTAAATCTCAGTTAATAGAACGTTCACAAATTTCGAAAATTATCCGTTATAATATAGACAATGCAAGCGAGATACCGCAACTCCTTGTATGTTCTACCCTCCTCATACGAACCGCTCGGGTTCGTATAGAAAACCCTCATTTTATTTGGATTTATCCCCAAGAAAAAAGCGTGCACCTCGAGTGTGCGCTTTTTTCTGTTCCATGCGTTCTCACCGTAACAATCCCCTTTTGTTCTGCCGCGGCGGATTATACTAAGTATCCATTAAACGCTTTAACAAATTTGTTAGCGAGAAATTTCGCAGAGCGGTTTTGTCGCTCAGATCGGTTTTTTTGCCTTTTCATCTTCTTCGGATCCTTAGAAGCGCCGCTTCAGGAAAAAGCGATGCGCTGCCCTTGACAAAAACCGCCTGTAATGCGATAATATATAGGTTAGAGTGTCATCGCTCGCAGAAGAAAAGACTATTTTACGAGAGGAAGGCTGTTATGGCAGAACTCAACAAGTCCTACGACCCCAAACAGGTCGAGGACAGGATATATCAGTACTGGCTGGATCACAACTATTTCCACGCCAAGGTCAACCCCGACAAAAAGCCCTACTGCATCGTCATGCCGCCGCCCAACATCACGGGTCAGCTGCATATCGGTCACGCGCTGGACAACACATTACAGGACATCCTCACCCGCTGGCGCAGGATGCAGGGCTACGAAGCCCTGTGGCTGCCCGGCACCGACCACGCCTCCATCGCCACCGAGGCAAAGATCGTCGAAGCCATGCGCAAAGAAGGTCTCACCAAAGACGACCTCGGACGTGAAAAGTTTCTCGAGCGCGCATGGGACTGGAAGCGCGAGTACGGCGGCCGCATCACCAAGCAGTTCTGGAAGCTGGGCGTTAGCTGCGACTGGCAGCGCGAGCGCTTCACCATGGACGAGGGCTGCTCCAATGCCGTCAAAGAGGTTTTCGTCAAGCTCTACAACGAGGGCTTGATCTATCGCGGCAACCGCATGGTCAACTGGTGTCCGCGGTGCGGAACTTCTATCTCGGATGCAGAGGTAGAGTATGAGGCGAAAAACGGCAACTTCTGGCACATCCTCTACCCCGTCAAGGAAACAGGCGAGATGCTGGAGATCGCCACCACCCGTCCCGAAACCATGCTCGGCGATACCGCTGTTGCGATCAACGTCGAGGATGTGCGCTATAAACACCTGCACGGCTGTCATGTCATCCTGCCGCTTCTCGACAAAGAGATTCCTATTGTCTGTGACGAGCATGCGGATATGGAAAAGGGTACGGGCGTCGTCAAGATCACCCCTGCCCATGACCCCAACGACTTCGAGGTCGGTCAGCGCCACAATCTGCCGATCGTCCGCTGCTTCACCTACGACGGTCACATGACCGGCGCCGAGGACGTCGCCGCCTATGAGGAGCTCAAAGCCAAGGGCAAGCTCAGCGAGAACGAGCCCGAGGTGCTCGACTGCGGCAAGTACGCCGGCATGACCACCGACGAAGCGCGCAAAGCCATTGTCGCCGATCTGACCGAGCTGGGACTGCTCAAAGAGATCGAACCCCTCACCCATGACGTCGGCACCTGCTACCGCTGTCACACCACCATCGAACCGATGGTCTCTAAGCAGTGGTTCGTCAAGATGGCGCCTCTCGCAAAGCCCGCGATCGACGCGGTACGTGAAGGCAAAACACAGTTCATCCCCAAGAGAAGTGAAAAAATCTACTTCAACTGGTTAGAAAATATCAAAGACTGGTGCATCTCGCGTCAGCTCTGGTGGGGTCATCGTATCCCTGTCTACTACTGTGACGACTGCGGCGAGATGGTCGTCAGCAAAGACACTGTAGATACCTGTCCTCACTGCGGCTGTCATCACATGACTCAGGATCCCGACACGCTCGATACATGGTTCTCTTCGGCACTATGGCCGTTCTCGACCCTCGGCTGGCCCGAAAATACCGAAGAACTAAAGTATTTCTATCCTACCAACACGTTGGTCACCGGCTACGATATCATCTTCTTCTGGGTCATCCGCATGATGTTCTCCGGCATCCACAACATGGGCGACGTACCGTTCCGCACGGTATTCATCCACGGTCTGATCCGTGATGAGCAGGGCAGAAAAATGAGTAAGTCCCTCGGCAACGGCGTCGATCCGATCGAGGTGATCGACAAGTACGGCGCCGACGCCCTGCGTTTCTTCCTCGCGACGGGCAACTCCCCCGGCAACGACATGCGCTACAGCGAAACCCGCGTCGAGAGCTGCCGCAACTTCGCGAACAAGCTCTATAACGCCAGCCGTTTCGTCCTGATGAATATCGAAGGACACGAAGTGCCTTTAACTCTCCCGACAGAACTGAAGTTAGAGGACAAGTGGGTATTATCTACCCTCAACACCCTGTGCAAAGACGTCACCGACAACCTCGAGAAATTCGAGCTGGGTATCGCTGTTCAAAAGCTTTACGACTTTATCTGGGACTGCTTCTGCGACTGGTACATCGAGCTGAAAAAGTCCGCTCTCTACGGCGACGATGAAGCCGCCGCACAAAGCGCAAGACAGGTACTCGTCTTTGTCCTCGACAAAATCCTCAAGCTCCTGCACCCGTTCATGCCGTTCATCACCGAAGAGATCTGGCAGAACATCCCCCACGAGGGCGAGAGCATCATGATCGAAAAGTACCCCGAGTACACCGACGCGCTGAACTTCCCCGAAGAAGCCGCGGATATGGAAAAGATCATGAACGCGATCACCGCCATCCGCACCCAGCGCAACGAGATGAACGTGCCGCCCGGCAAAAAGGCGAAGCTCTATATCGCGACAGCCGCCTCTTCCACCTTTGCTCAAGGCGTCGAGTTCTTCAAAAAACTCGCCTCCGCCTCCGACGTTGAGATCGACAGCGATTTCAGCATCGACGGCGCGGTCACCGTCGTCACCGGCTCCGCAAAGATCTACATCCCGATGAACGAGCTGGTCGACATGGAAGCCGAGCGCAAACGCCTGAACAAAGAGCTGGAGCAAACCAAAAAGCTGCTTGCTCAGGACGAAGGCAAGCTCAACAATCCCGGTTTCATGGGCAAAGCGCCTGCCGCCGTCATCGAGAAGATCAAGAATCAGGCAGTCCGCGAGCGCGAGAAGATCGCCCTGATCGAAGCCGCGATCGCCAATTTAAAATAACATCAAATCAAGCCTCCGCCGCCTAACGGGGGCTTGAATCATAAGGAGATATCCATGAAAACCGCATTTCGCATAATCACCCTGCTGACCGTCGTCGCCCTCGCCGCGATAACCGCCGCCTGCTCCAAACCCGCCATTCCCGCGCCGACTACCGCGACTGCCGCCTCGGCAACCGAAGCGGCAACCTCAGCTCAAGAGCCCACAAAAGCCTCCGAAACCGCCGCCGGCACTCCGACCGAAGCTGCCACAGAAATCCCTGCCGCCGCTCCCGATACCCTCGCCGACGACGATCTCTCTGCCCTGACCGCAAGCCGCTGGCAGCTCTCGACCGTCGAACACGACGGTGAGGTGTCAAACCCCATGTACTACGGCTCCGTCATCCGTCAAACCGGCGCGTACCTGCAGTTCAACACCGACGGCACCTTCAACTGCGTCCTCGGCATGGTCGGCTGTGAGGGCACCTACACGCTCTCAAACGGCGAGATCACCGTCAACATCACCACCACCTACGACGGCAAGGCAGACAAAGGCTACGCCGCCGATGACGTCCAAACGCTGATCCGGGATAAAGAAGCCGGCACCATTCAGCTTGATCTCAACGGCGTCACCAACACCTTCCGGCAGGTATGACCGCCCGATAACCTCCATCAAAGCAAAAAGCTAAGTCACAGCGCTACGCCATGACTTAGCTTTCTTTTATCTTATACTAAGTAGCAATCCGAATTTTGTAAACAATCCGTTATTATCATCCGCAAAAAACAAGACTCCTGCCGAAACAGAAGTCTTGAGAAAAGATAAACTTGAATATTCTGATTATCTCTTGGAGAACTGCGGAGCTCTACGGGCTGCTTTAAGACCGTACTTCTTACGCTCTTTCATTCTCGGGTCACGAGTCAGGAAGCCTGCCTTCTTGAGGGCGGGACGAAGTGCGTCGGAGTCATACTGGAGCAGCGCGCGGGAGATGCCGTGACGGATCGCGCCCGCCTGACCGGTAACGCCGCCGCCTGCTACGCGGCAGACAACGTCAAACTTCTCGCCGGTCTCGGTGAGCTCGAGGGGCTGGCGAACGATGAGCTTGAGGGTCTCAAGACCAAAGTAATCGTCGATATCTCTGTCGTTGATGGTAATCTTACCGGTACCCTGGTAAAGACGAACTCTTGCGACCGAAGATTTTCTTCTGCCTGTGCCGTAAAAATAAGGTGCCTTATCGTACATTTATCGTTCCTCCTTCTTAAATTTCCCATGCTTCGGGCTTCTGAGCCTGATGATTGTGCTCAGCGCCTTCGAAGAGTCTGAGTCGCAGCATTGCTGCTCTGCCGATGGTGTTGGAGGGAACCATTCCCTTGACAGCCAGCTCGACCGCCTTGGTAGGACGGGTAGCCATCAGGGTAGCATAGTTGGTTTCCTTGAGGTGGCCGACATAACCGGTGTGACGATACCACTTCTTCTGCTCTAATTTCTTGCCGGTCAGGACAACGTCCTTGCAGTTGATAATGATGACGTGATCGCCGCAATCTACGTGGGGAGTAAAGGTGACCTTGTGCTTGCCTCGAAGCAGAACAGCTGCCTCGGTAGCAACCTTACCGAGGGTCTTGCCCGCGGCGTCAATCACATACCACTTGCGCTCAACCTCGCCTTTTTTAGCCATATAAGTTGACATAAGTGCGTTCCTCCTTATCAATTTACAGTAAGCTTTTACTTAACGCTTGATTATACTAACACTTTCGTTCCGCAAAGTCAATAGAAATTCCGCATATTTTTATTTAGCAATCGTCTAGCTCGTTTTATCTCGTTCTATCTCGTTTTATCTTCGTTTTTCTCTTTTACTATTTTCAAAAGAAAAGACCCCCTCTATTGTGAGGGAGTCTTTGTCAAGCTTTTGTCTGATCTTCCTGCTCACCTGATCCGACCGCCTCTCCGATCCGATAGGGCGTGTCCATCTCAGCCAGATAGCGCTGGATATAAGTCGCGTCAATGATCGTGATCTCGCCGTCGCCGTCAACATCGGCTGTCTCTAAACTGGATATCGGATATTCCATATCAGCCGAATACCGCTGGAGTACGGTCACGTCAATGCTGTCCACCTCACCGTTTCCGTCAGCGTCACCCAAAATTCCGCGCAACCTCAGTGCCAAATACAGAGTCGACTCTTTTTTGATATTATAATCCGCGAGCGTCCTGCCGTCCTCGAGCTGTTTACCGTCAAAGATCAGCCGTTGCCGATCGGGCGGGATACTCTCTTTTTCCTGAATCCTCTGTTTGATGTTCTCGATCGTATCATTCGGCTCAACATCGAGGGTCACGGTTTTTCCCGTCAAAGTCCGTACAAAGATCTGCATACCCGACGCCGCTATGTCTGCCTCGGCTGCGCTTGTCACGACAGTAAACATGCTTATCACGAGGCATATCGCAAGAATAATAGATATCGGTTTCAAATAATCCCACTCCTTTCGGTAGTATTCTATACACAGATTGTATCACAGAGCGGTATGGTTTGCAACAAAAGATATCTGACCAAAACCAAAAACCGCCCTTTCGGACGGTTTCGGTTGATGAAATATTGATTATATAAAATCCTAAATGAGATAGTTGAAAAAATCAGTTTTGTTTTGTCAGGCAAAAGCGCGCTGATCCCGATCGACGGAGTACAGCAGCTTTTCGCCGTCTTTTGTTACCGTAGTAATCTCTAATCTCGGCAAATGCTCATGCAGGGTCAGGACAAATCCGTTGGGACGATAGTCCGGGATGCCCGTGACAAGATGCTTTGCGTTGATCTTTTGTGCGAAGTCGGCTGTACACTTGGGCGCGTTATCGCTGAAAGCGACGGTCATATCCGCGCCTAAGTCCTTGGCGGTGCGATAGAGGTACTCGACCTCATCGGAAAAGTACGTCAGATCGTTTGTCGGGGTATGTACACAAAAAACATGCAGATCCCATCCAAACTCGGCAGCCTGTTCAAATCCGGCTTCGATCAGGCGGTCGCAGTCATACTGACCCGTGACACAAACCAAGACAGACGGCTTCTTCACAGCGTTCATGTTTTCACCTCCTTCATACCTGCGCTAAGCATCAGGTATCTTTGATGGTATTATCATAACACAGAGCTGTGACGAAAAGTGTAAAACCGTGTGAATAATATATGAATGTTTTGTGAATCTTAGACAGAGAACAGAGAAAGGTTAACAGTTAACCGATTACGCTTTCTTTCTGCAAAACTCTGCCATGCAGCAGCTCTCGCACATCGCCTTTCTCGCGGTGCAGACGGCTCTTCCGTGAAGCACCAGCCGGTGGCAAAAATCGTTGCTCTCTTCCGCCGGCAGCAGACCGCGCAGGATCATCTCGATCTTTCTCTGATCGGTCTCGCTGTGCAGACCCAGCCGCCGCGTGATACGGATACAGTGTGTGTCGACAACAACCGCCCCGGGCATACCGAAGATATCGCCCATGACAAGGTTGGCGGTCTTGCGTCCGATGCCGGGCAGGGCGATCAACTCTTCAAGCGTCGAAGGCACTTCTCCGTCATACTTTTCACACAGCACCCTCGCCATCGCGACGATGTCTTTTGATTTGGTCTTGTACAAACCGCAGGACTTGATATATTCGGCGACCTCCTCGGGAGAACTCCCGGCAAAATCAGCCGCGCAGGTATATCGAGCAAACAGCGCCGGCGTCACCATGTTAACGCGCGCGTCGGTACACTGGGCAGACAGCCTTGTCGCGACCAGACACTCCAGCGGATCGGTGTAGGTCAGCGAGCAGATCGCGTCAGGGTACTCTGCTTTGAGAGCCTCTACCGCCTTGAGCGCGATTTGTTTTTTTGTCATTTTACCACTTCCCTCTGTCCCGCGCCGTTATCGGCGCTAATACTAATCCTTAATAAAAAGATTTAATCAGATATTAGGGATAAATTTTGCAGAGCAAGGCGGGCGACGCAGGCAGGCTTGAGGTGTTGTCCAAATCTTTGATTTGGCTAACAACACCCATGCAACAACACTCCAAGAGCGAAGCGATTGGCTTAGTGTCACTGCT